>JBECKX010000008.1:0-32434 GCA_040235515.1 Candidatus Zixiibacteriota bacterium | reverse complement strand
TTAGCAAAAGTCCGACGATGATGAAGGGCAAGTATATCGTTTTTATAGTGCTCGCGATTGCGATCGCACTGACGCTTTATCTGGTAATCTTCAAGCCGGGTCCGATGTCGGCGAGGAAGGTGGCCTATGTTAAGCAGATGGAGCTGTTTGGTAGCGAATCAAACTTCAAGATATCGCAGACGCAGATTGATACGATGTCGATTGCGAAGCTCGATAGTGCGATTGTGTTGTTCAATGACTTGATTAGATCGAAGGACTCGCTTGATGCACTTCTTGATATTGAGACGTCAAAAAATGTCTCCTTAGTTGTTGGGCTGCTTCATGATGCGACACGGTTGAGGGACAGGCAGAAAGTAGCAACGGCATACCTTGACTTGTTGTCTGGAGCGACCAAGGACACCGCAGTTGTAGATAGCCTAGCGATGCTCTCAGGTGCCACAGAATGGGAGCTAGATCTAGCAACTCAGTACCTGTTCGATATGGAGAACCTGGAAGTGAAAGGCGTGAAACCTCGAGAATTCGACCTTCTTTATCGCCGACTCTATGGAGAAGCAGAATGACATCCTTGAAGCTCACGCTGACTTACGCGACTATCCTTCTTGCCTCTCTTGCTCTCTCCGCCTGTGCTCCCAGCTTCCACAAGTTCAAACAAGTACCCAAAGGTACTACAGGCTTTACTCAACATCGTGTGGATGCTTCTGGAAATGCTATTGTCGATGGTAAGAAGCTGGTAATTGATACTTTGCTGTATGAGAGGAAACTGAACGGCGGGATCACGGCGCAGGTGGTAGGGAATCGCGACTTCATCGTCGTCCCGACATTCAATAAGCGTGTGTACTTCCTGCGACCGCAAGATGGCAAGGAGATTACCTCATTTGCGACCGATGCCTCGATGGAAACATCCGCTGCTGTGAAGGATGAACTGGTCTATTTCATTGAGTCTGTTGGTGCAGACCGGCTGACCTGCCTCAATCTGATCAACGGCAAGGTAGTGTTCACGCGGAAGCTACGCGATTCGGAGACCTCGCCCATTCTTGCCGGTGACGACCTTTTTGTCTCTGAGCGGATGGGTACGCTCTTCAACTTGAACCGCTTTCGGGGTGACACAACCTGGGTGCACCGATTTGACTCGCAGATCTACTCAGAGCCTGCCGTGGATGATGAAGTAGTTGTCATCGGAACCGCGGATGGCGTGCTGCATTGTCTGGAGCGTGCCACGGGTGAGATCAGGTGGGAGATTGCGACTGATGGCACCATCTATGCACAACCATTGATCGAGGATCGAGTCTACTGCGGGTCGGCCGACGGCAAGCTTTACGTCTTCGATCGTAATGATGGTAGCGTCGTGTGGTACTTCGAGGCTGCCGGTCCGATACACACGACACCGGCATTAGCCGGTGATCAATTGATTTTCGGCAGCGACGACCGCAACATCTACTGCCTCAATTCCCGGGATGGGGGGATGCTCTGGACTTACGATACCGAGGCGATCGTGCAGGCTTCGCCGGTCATAGCCGGCAAGAGCGTGGTTGTGGCGAACAGCGGTGGCGTGATCGCTCAACTTGACCTGGAGGGGAATCTGCTGTGGCAGCATGAAGTGAAGGGCTCGATTAAGTCATCACCAGCGGTCATCGACGGTATCGTCTTCGTCACTACGACATCTCGCAAGCTTTTCGCGTTCGGACCCCGCTCACGCATCCCATCATAGTTTGCCCAACTCAGATCCTGCCAGACGCTGCCTGACAACTTGACAGGTTTGGCTTGTCTTTGGCAGTTGCACTGCCAATTTGACAGCGGCGACTCACGTTAGCCCACACTCCCCCTTAACCATAATATCCTGTACTGCAATAAGTTAAGGCCAATGACGAGCTTTTGGCACGCGCGTTGCTTTAATATGAGTCGAAAGATTGATGAGTCCGGCAGAAGTCGGAAGCGCTGCCGGGGCTCGAAGAAACAGAACTTAAGAGTTCAAGATATTAGGAGGAATGACAATGTATCTCACAGTAAGCAAACCGAGAAACCGTTTTGGTCTACTCAACTCAGGTTTTGAAAGACTTTTCGAGGACCTCTTCAATGGCGGATCACTCCCCACCACCGAGGGTTGGTCACCGCGTGTGGATGTGAACGAGCATGATGATGATTATGTCGTCTCGTTCGATCTTCCGGGCATGGAGAAGGATCAGATCAGCGTCAAGTTCGAGGACAACGCTCTGACCGTGAGTGGTGAGCGCAAGCTCGAGAAGCAAGAGGACTCCAAGAACTGGTGCTACGTCGAGCGCGTGTACGGCAAATTCAGCCGCTCGGTGACGCTGCCGAAGGATGTCAAGGCGGAAGAAATCAAGGCCAACTACAAGAATGGTGTCCTTGAGATCACGATCCCCAAGGCTGAGGAGATGAAGCCGAAACAGATCGAGGTAAGTGTCGGGTAAGTTCCCGACGGTGCTCAACGAACCGTGCCTTTACACATAGATCGTCAGTATTGATCCTGACCTGGACTGTCTAGAGGAATGCATCAGGATCAAGCGTCCAAGCCCGCCTCGAACGAATCGCTCGGGGCGGGCTTTACTACGACGGCAAGCAGGGAATGAGAATCGAAAGTGAACGAAGATAGGAGAATGAAGATATGAGTGAAAAAATCATTGGCATCGACCTGGGAACAACCAACTCGTGCCTCTCCGTTATGGAGGGTAACGAGCCGGTCGTGATCCCCAATCCGGAGGGCAACCGCACGACTCCCTCGGTGGTTGGTTTCAGCAAGAGCGGGGAGAAACTGGTGGGGCAGGTGGCCAAGCGCCAGGCGATCACGAACCCGATGAAGACGGTGTTTTCGGTGAAGCGATTCATGGGTCGCCGCTTCGATGAGGTAACCGAGGAGATCAAGAACTTCCCGTACAAGGTTAAGAAGGGGAGCGGTGGTCTGGCGGTGATCGAAATCGATGGTAAGGATTACACCCCGCAGGAAATCAGCGGAATGATACTCGCCAAGATGAAGCAGGCTGCCGAGGATTACCTCGGCCAGAAGGTCAACAAGGCGGTTATTACGGTACCGGCATACTTCAACGACTCGCAACGACAGGCGACGAAGGATGCCGGAAAGATTGCCGGGCTTGAGGTGATGCGCATCATCAACGAGCCGACGGCGGCGTCGCTGGCGTATGGTCTCGACAAGAAGGAGAACAAGAAGATCGCGGTGTTCGACCTTGGCGGTGGCACGTTCGATATCTCGATCCTCGAAATCGGGGATGGTGTATTCGAAGTACTTTCGACCAATGGCGACACGCATCTCGGCGGTGATGATTTCGATAAGCGGATCATCGACTGGATGGTGGCGGAGTTCAAGAAGAGCGATGGAATCGACTTAAGCAAGGATCCGATGGCGCTGCAACGCTTGAAGGAAGCCGCCGAGAAAGCGAAGATTGAGCTGTCATCCACCAAGGAAACAAGCATCAACCTGCCGTTCGTCACGGCTGACCAGGATGGCCCGAAGCATCTCAATCTGACGCTCACGCGCGCCAAGTACGAGGGGATGGCCGAGGATCTGATTACGAGGGCAATGGAACCGTGCCAGAGGGCGCTCGATGATGCAAAGCTGAAGGCTGCCGATATCGATGACGTCGTGCTGGTGGGCGGTATGACCCGCATGCCGAAGGTTGTCGAGGAAGTGGAGAAGTTCTTCGGTCGTGAGGCGAAGAAGGGCGTTAACCCGGATGAGGTTGTAGCGGTTGGCGCTGCGATTCAGGGTGGTGTCCTGACCGGCGACGTAAAGGATGTGCTTCTGCTCGACGTGACCCCGCTGTCGCTCGGGATTGAAACGCTTGGTGGAGTGTTCACGAAGCTGATCGAGCGCAATACGACGATTCCGACCAAGAAGCAGCAGGTGTTCTCGACTGCGGAGGACAACCAGCCGGCTGTCGACATCCATGTGCTTCAGGGCGAGCGTGAAATGGCCATCGACAACAGGACGATCGGCAAGTTCCTGCTCGATGGTATCCCGCCGGCACCGCGTGGTGTGCCGCAGATCGAGGTGACGTTTGACATCGACGCGAACGGAATCCTGAACGTGTCGGCGCGCGACCTTGGGACCGGCAAGGAGCAGAAGATCAAGATCGAGGCAAGCTCCGGTTTGTCCCAGGCTGAGATCGACAAGATGGTGAAGGATGCCCAAGCTCATGCCGCTGAAGACAGGAAGCGGCGCGAGCAGGTGGATATCCGCAACCAGGCCGATTCGGCGGCGTTCCAGGCGGAGAAGTTCATTCGCGAGAATGGTGAGAAAATCGAAGCCGGGACTAAGTCTGAGATTGAGTCGCAGATCGAGAAGGTGAAGGAAGTGATCCGCGGCTCCGACACTGCTGCGATGAAAGCGGAGAGCGAGAAGTTGCAGAACCTGATGCAGACTGCCGCAGCGCAGTTGTATCAGCAGACACAGCAGTCGCAAGCGGGAGCATCGCCGAATGGTCAAAACGGCCAGGGTGGTGGGCGCCAGAAGAGTGAGCCCTCGGGCGGCAGCGTTGAGGCTGACTATGAGGTAGTGAATGACTGATAACCTTTAGACTGGAATATATGTGGCCGCCGGTCCTCCTCGACTGGCGGCCTGATTGTTTCGGCTCGCGAGCGGAGGTGGGATTGCGGGTGTCCTCACCCCCGGATTTTTCCCTTGAGAGGGAAAGGAACACACCCCCGCCCCGAACTCGCCGCGTTGCGTCGATTTTGGGACGACCCCTCTCGAGAGGGGTTGGGCTGCGACGGGCTGGGTAGTTGCGTTAGTTTGAAATTGTGAGATGCGCGCGGTCTCTCGCCGTGGTGAGCCGGCGGTGGGCGACGTTTTCTGCCCGTAACCTCAGGGTTTGCTCCGGGACTTTTTCCTCCCGACCACTTTCTTAAATTTAGATTGCGCGGCTCTATGTTGCCCAGTATATTTCCTCATTGCGATTTATCATTCTTAGGCGTTCATAAATCTTGCGCCATTATTGACTTCTTCGCACTTCCAAGATTTGGCAGGAGATCGCGCCGGCATCCCAGGCGTTAACGCCGGCGTGAGTGACCCGCCGACTTCGTTACAACGGAAAAACCTTACAACCAAATCCCGTAGAACCTTCTAGCCGATGGAGTAGTGTATGTTGCGCATGCTTGCAGTGTGTTCTGTCCTTATCGTGTTGCTTATGTGCATGTCCGGGGTCGCCGCCGCGGCGCCGACCGAGATTCATCACCAGGGCCAGCTTCTCGATGCGAGTGATAATCCAATCAACGGAACTGTGTCGATGGAATTCAGAGTGTATGATGCTTCCACGGGTGGAACTTTGCTCTGGTCGGAGAGTCATCCCTCGGTTAGTGTTAGCGATGGTTTGTTTAACGTTCTGCTTGGGTCATCGGTGGCGCTCAGTGCTGACCTGTTCGCCTCGCCTCCGAGCGGCGGATTGCCACCAGTCGGTGAGCGTTACCTTGAAGTCGTCGTAGCTGGTCAGGCGATCACTCCACGGGTGCGTCTGGTTAGTGTACCGTACGCATCAACCGCAATCAGGGTCGATGGCGATCTCCAGACCGGCCCGGGGGAGCTACTGCTCGATGGCAGCGGTGGAGGTGGAGGTGGCGGTGGAGGCACAGTCGGTCTTCAGGCTCACGGGACGGGAGGAACATTCCGGGTGCAGTCCAGTGGCGATCAGGTGATCAGTGCCTCTGGCGATGCTGACTCGTCATCTTTGAAGCTAGACTATCATCCGACGACGCCGGGGCACAAGTATATAGATCTCCTTACTCTCAATGGCCTTTCCGCAGTGACGACCGGGGGAGATGATGATGGTGATGGCGTCCCGGACCTGGTTGCGAGGATGGCCTCGGACACAGCTGCCGGGATGACGCTGGATTCTGATGACGATGACGACGGTGTTCCCGAGAATTCCGTACATGCGCTGGCATCGCCGGGGCAATGCTCCGTGGCAATCAAAACGAAGGGTACGGGTGCTGATAAGAACAGGGTAGTGTCGTCCACCAATGACACTTCGGCGGTAATACGCTGCGACGGTGACCTCGACGATGACGGCATACCTGACCTGCTGTTGGTAGGCGGAGTGATTCCCGGCGGTACGATTCTCTCCTCTCGGTGTAGCGGAATTGGCTCGCAGGGCTCTGAAAACGGAACACTTGATATCTGTACAGCAGATTCGGTGCGACGCTATATCGACTGCGACAGCGATGGGGACGGTGTTCCGGAGGCTGAACTGGATCAGCGGTTGATGCCGGGCACGTGCTCGATGGCAATCAAGACCAAGGGTACCGGGGCGGATAAGAACCGGGTTATCACGGTCGTTTCCAGCGACTCGACGCGTCACTACCTCGACATGGACAGCGACGGGGATGGAGTACCGGAACAAGAGATTGACCAGCTCCTGATGCCCGGAACCTGTTCGGTGGCGATTAAGACGAAGGGTACGGGGGCGGATCGAAACCGGGTAGTATCAACATCCAATGATTCGTCCGCCATAGTTCAGTGCGACACCGATTTGGATGGTGACGGCATCCCGGAACTGTATCTGGTCGGTGGCGCGTTACCGGGCGGTTCAGTGTTGCAATCGCGAGCTTCGACGCTTGCGCCTTCGGGACCGTCGAGTGGAATGCAGATGGTCTGCACGGCCGACTCGACGCGCCGCTATATCGACACCGACAGCGATGGCGACAATATACCAGACAGTGAAATCGAAGATCGGTGTCTGCCTACTACGTGTTCTGTTGCGATCAAAACCAAAGGTACCGGAGCTGACAGGAACAGGGTGGTGGTAACGACGACACCAGATTCCGTTGTAACGGAAACGACGTTTGAGTTCACCGATGCTCTGCTCTTGCCGGCGCTGATGAAGGCAAAAGAGAAGGCCAACAAGACCAAGTGCTCCAATACACTGCGTCGTGAAAGCAGTTCCTCGAACGTAGATTTGGAATGTTCTGTAGATTCCGCTTCCTCGCGAGTTTCGCTGGGTTGCGATGATTTCTCCGGGACGATTTCCTCGCTCACGCTTCAGTCGAGTGTAGGCGGCACACTCGATCCGATCGTGCATTCATCGGGTGCGTTGTTGACCTCGGGTGGCACCTGGACGAATGCTTCGGACGCCAACCTGAAGGAGAACTTCACTGCGGTTGATGGCGAAGAGCTGCTGGCAAAGATCGAGCAGTTGCTGATCACGGAGTGGAATTACAAGGTCGAGGGTCAGAGCATCAAGCATATCGGGCCGACGGCGCAGGATTTCAGTTCGGTGTTCGGGCTCGGCGTCAACGACAAGACGATCTCGACGATTGACCCTTCCGGCATTGCGCTGGCGGCGATCAAGGAGTTGGCGCGTCAGAACCGCGAGCTGGCGGCATCCAATGACGAGCTACGCAACGAGCTGGCGGAGATCAAGAAGCTGCTGGAGGGATTGAAGAAGTAGGGGGGCTTTGTAGGGGCGCAGCATGCTGCGCCCGGGGCGAGGGATGACTTTGCCGTGGTTCCTAAGGAATCCGAAATCCACAATTTGTGCGCCGCGTACGTCCTCGTGCGCGGCGTTTCTTTTACTGGTAGTACCAAATCGCGGCGTGTGGCCGCGACCTTGGTCGCGGACTGCTGAATGGAGAATGGGTGTCTTGAGACCGCGACCAAGGTCGCGGGCACGACTCGTGGAGTGATCTAGGGTCACGCGCACCCGGCGGAGATCAGGAAGCTGCTGGAGGGAATGAAGAAGTAGGGGGGCTTTGTAGGGGCGCAGCATGCTGCGCCCGGGGCGAGGGATGACTTTGCCGTGGTTCCTAAGGAATCCGAAATCCACAGTTTGTGCGCCGCGTACGTCCTCTCGCCACGGCGAGCAGGCGGTGCGCGGCGTTTTTCTTACTGGCAGTACGAAAATGTGGCGTGTGGCCGCGACCTTGGTCGCGGACTGCTGAATGGAGTATGGTTGGCCCGAGACCGCGACCAAGGTCACGGGCACGCTCGTGAGTGATCTATGGCCACGCGCAGCCGGCGGACTGCTTCCGCCGATTACAAGGCTCTTCTACTTATGGGGCGGAGGGATTTTTGATGTGGTTTTGGTATGAGAGCGGGGGCTATCTTTTCGGCTAGTCTGCTACACTCAGAGCATTTCGAAACGCGTGGTGTATCATCACGCGCGTATTAGGTTCAATCTCATCGGAAGAGACAATCGATTCTTCGTTGAATGACCAGATATAGTTGTCCTTTGACGTTAAGCGAAGTCCGACCAGGCCAGTCTTGAAGAACACCGCAAATATATTGGAGACACAAAGTTTGAGAGATATATTCCCATCAAATCTTCTGTCGAGAAGACTCCATAAGAACTTGCAGTCAGGCGGCGGACTCGAAGCTAGTTCAATACACATAGAGTCAAACTCGTTCTCCGAAATCTCGTGCAAGTAGAACGAATGCGATCTTCCGTGCAAAATCAGAAATGCGAAACGGGACAACTCCGGATAGTCTGCATACCATTCGTCACAGACGGAGTTCAGCCGGTTCTTTGAATACGCTCGTTCCGCTTGCTGAATCATGGTGGCCGTGAACTTCTGCTTACCTTCACACAGATTGATGCACTCATTTATGAACACTATGGCATCCCTTGGACGCAATAAAGTCCGATCCAAGATGTACTTCTCGGGGTTTTGCTTGCTTATTTTCGTCGGCAAGAGCTGTTTCAAGCCTACTTCTTTGGACGTGTATTGCTCTTGAATAAGGAATCTAATTCTCCTGTCGATGAGATCTATTAGATCATTGCGTTTCCACCGGAGATCAATGCACAAGGACATGTACTTTTCTTCCTGCTGTCCATCGTGACGTGTCGATCGAAACACCCTTTCCATTAAGTCTCTTCTTATAGCAACAATCACTTTGGCATTCTTGATTCGACAGAAATCCCTAGCAGCTTCTAAAAGAGCCTTTATAAGCTTATAACGCAGACGATCCTCGACCCAATCCTCATCTAAACCATCAATTAGTACATAGTAAGGATGCTGGTCATCAGTTAATATATCCTCGTCCAACATCCGGATAATCTGATCTAGCTCCCTGATTTTTACTTTGCTTACGACTTCTTGACCACGTTTCTTTATCTCCGCTCTTTGCTGTTCGCTAATCTGACTGCGCCCTTTCGCACCAGCCGACATAATTCCACTCAGATCCGAACCTATTTGTGAACTAAGCTCGCGCTCTATAGTAGTGGTTATTTCAGCAATCCTCTCATCTGTCTCCTTCCAAAAACTATCTCCAAATTTCTGTATATACTCAAGCGCAGCGTTTTTCCCTTCATCCTTATCGAATCTGTCCTTTAGCCACATAAGCCAACTGTTGCGGGCCTTCGGCGTAGTGATCTCATACTTTTTCTTGAGTATTTCCACCGCAAGCGTGTGTCTCCAAAGGAGCTTGTAGAATAAATCCATGCGAACTTCTAGTTCTTCAAAAAACTTGATAATGGTGCTATTTGATATATGGTTCAGCGCCAATGTCTCCGGTCTTATCAAGATCACTTGCTTTGGCTTCATAGAGTTGATTTTCTTGATTAGAGCTGTCTTACCGGAACCCGTCCTCCCATGCAGAAATATCTTGGGTTCATTAGTGTCTAACGCAATGTCCAATAGCCCATTGTTCACGAAACATGCGTCGAGAAACTTAGAATCCTGCTCTGCGTGCGGTATTCCTACGCTTGAGGATTTCCTAAACCGAAACTCTGCTTTTGACAAGTCATCTGCTGCCATGAGCTCTCCCATTTTGTTATCTAACTATGCGCTATGCTTCACTACAAAAATCATTACTTGATTAGCTTCTGTTCTGACAACTTCGATACTGTCTGCCCCGCCATCGATCTTACGACCGTCTTCCAATTCGCGAAAGCATTTCCGCCGGTATGAGCAGACGCTTTCCATGCTACTTGGAAGGTAGCGGCATCATAGAGTGTCGCCTCAAAGTTCGCCCAGGGCTTGTTCACGTTGTAGCCGCCATATTCCGAAGTGCGGGTCTTTTCGTTGTAGTAGATGTTGCCGAAGCTATCAACTCGTCCAGAGCCGCTTGTCGAACTGGAAGTGGTTTTCGGTATGTAGGCTTGGCTTAATCCTGAGCCTGCAGGATATACAGCGAGAACCCCATCACAACCGGTGGAGTCGAGAATTCGGAGAAGCTGATCAGCGTCGCGGACGTCATAGTCGAATTCGACCCAGCTTTCAAAAACACACTCTACACCGTGGCCTCTGAAGGAATTCTGAAGTTTCTCTTCAAAAGCTGTTTGAAGCTCCAGGTCTGCGAACGAGGACATGACGTAGATTTTCTTAAAAGTTTGTTGTTCGTATGCAGGATTGACGCGGGCGGACATTTTGGTCCCCGCTGCACAGCCCAGAAGACACGCGAGAAAAAGCACTGGAAATATGAATCGGAGCATAGATATCACCTCTTTTGCAGTAAAGACTGACGGTTCAATATAAAAATTGGAATCGGAGCGTCAATCGCTTTGGACAGCCCGTAAGTCAAGTTCACTTGGAACTATACATTCGAAGACGAGCAGGTAGGTCACTGGCTGGAGAAAAAAGGGATGTCGATTTTCAGGCGCCATAATCAACTTGGCAATACATACTTTGTTACGACCAACACACTTGGTCTAAATCCGGTCCTACGACACAGCAAGAACATGGATTCCTGCCTGCGCGGGAATGACGGTGAGGCGGGTGCCTCACCTTGAGGGCGCAGCATGCTGCGCCCCTACGTTGATCTCTCACAGAGACGCGTGGTTTGGAGATTTCCAAAGATTGCAGCAACTGTCACTAGGTTGCTGTCGGGTACCAAGAGCAGATGACCCACCTTCGAGGTCGACCTCCAGGTTCCGAGGAAACCTGACCTACAGGGCGAGCTACTCATCCCCCTCAATTGTTTTTGTTGACAAATACCCGCTAACTACTTACGTACGAGCTTGTGAAGGAGTGAGATGCGACTAATACTACAGCGGGTGAAATGGGCGCTGGTGAAAGTATCAGATGAAGTCGTCGGGGCAATCGATTACGGCATAATGGCCTTGGTCGGGGCGACTCATACCGATTCTGAACGCGATGCCGAAATCCTCGCCGAGCGCGTCGCCAACTTACGCATCTTCGAAGATGATAATGACAAAATGAATCTATCTTTGCTCGATGTCGGGGGCGCGCTGCTGGCAGTGAGCCAGTTCACGCTTTACGCCGATACGCGCAAGGGTCGCCGGCCGGCATTCACCGATGCGATGGAGCCCGTGGAAGCTGAGCGATTGTTCGATTACTTCAAGGATCAGGTGAAGGCGAAAGGTATCGCAGTTGAGTCGGGAATCTTCGGCGCCAAGATGGCGGTGGAACTGTGTAATTGGGGGCCGGTGACGATTGTGTTGAATTCGGAGGATAAGCGGTCGTAGACCTGGGGCTGAAAAAGCGGTGCACGAGGACGTACACCGCGCGCGGAAGCCCACCGCAGAGCGGTGGGGCACCCAGAGTTGAGTGAAACTGCACCCCGGATCCTTGGACTCCGACAATTGATTGCGATTTGACGGACAGACACCCGAATGACAGAAACAGCCAGTATGACTTTGAAGAAACGATTCTCGCTGCATATAGAGGACCAGCTTAAAGAAGAGCTTCAACGTCTGATCGGCGGACGCCCGGTAACGTTGGCTTCCGGGTCGCCTAGACGGAAGCAGATCCTGCGGCTGGCCGGGATTGCGCCGAAGATAATTGTGCCGGACGTGAATGAAGACCTTGACGGAATTGAATCTCCGCGCGATTATGCCATCACGCTGGCCAGGCTCAAGCTGGAATCGATACCGGCGGATGAGTCGCTGACGATCGCTGCGGATACGATCGTGGTCCTCAATGACAAGATACTGGGCAAACCGGTCGATAATCTGGATGCGCGCCGGATCCTGCGTTTTCTCTCAGGACGGCGGCATTGGGTGATGACGGCGCTGGCGCTGCGCAACGGCAAGTCTGACAAGATTTATGTCGATGGCGAGAAGAGTTATGTGACTTTCAATGACCTGAAATCGGCAGACATCAAGTGTTATGTCGATTCGGGTGAGCCGATGGATAAGGCCGGCGCGTATGGCATCCAGGGAATGGGTGAGTTGCTGGTGGAGAAGCTTGAGGGAAGTTTGCTCAACGTGATCGGGTTTCCGATCGAGTTGTTTGTGCGGATGCTGCGGGAGATGGAGGGGTGAGGCGCACCGAGCTAGTGTGTTCAGTCCTGCCGTAAGCAGCGGGACATCGGCGGCGGGTTTGAGCGACGGATCTTGCGGGTTCTGAGGAAGGCGCGAAGGTTTGAGAGAGACGATAGAGATAGATACTGGGAGACACACGGTTTGAGTTTTGAGTTTGGTCAGGATGACGCAAAGTCGATCGGTGACTTGCTTAAAAGCATCAGGCTGCAGAAGGAATTGGGGATCGAGGAGATTGCGGAGAGCCTGAAGATTCACAGCAGGTTTCTGACGGCGATCGAGGAAGAGCGTTACGAGGAGTTGCCGGGACCGATTTATAAGGATCTGTTCCTGAAGGCATACTCGGAGTACCTCGGAATTGACCTTGAGGAAGCGCTCCTGCGTTTACCGGAGCGTGAATCGCGTCCCAAGGAGGATCCTGACGCGGGCAAGGAGCCAGCGAAGAGTGAGATCGAGCGGGAGATCCGCAAAGATATCCGCAAGATGCCGACTGCGGCTGCGGGGGGGATAAAGCGGACGCGGACTCACATGATCACTCTGGCGATCATCGCTGTGCTGATCGTGGTTGTCCTGGTGATCGTGCTGAAGTTCTGGGGTGGCAAGGGTGCGACGCCGGTGTCGACACCATCGGTGACAACGCAGATGCCGGCAGTAGTCGCAGACAGCGCGACCGAGACTGCAGACACGCTCGGGGTGCTGGAGCGGATAATGATTCTGGTAGAAGCGAGTGATACGTGCTATGCCGAGGTATATGCCGACGCGGAGAGTATCGAAGTTGGCTATGTATTGCCGAATGACCCGATTCGCTGCACGATGCAGGACAGCCTCTGGATCAAAATCGGTGTACCGGAGCGGGCACGGGTTTGGGTGGATTCACTTCCGATCCGGCTATCACCGCTCAGCAGCACGGGAGTCTTTTCGGGCAGCATTACGCGCGAGAATTATATTCAATTTGTGGATAGCACGCTCCTGTTGGAATGGCGGTAGGCGGTCGACATAATGAATAGGGGTTGAGCCGAGCAGGACTCGGAAATGGTCTGCGCCCCATCTTTCGTTTTGAACAAGATCGAAACTTAGAGGATTATGAAGCTTAAAGAAAAAGCCCAATACCAGATGATCGCGCTGAAGAGCCGTTCGCTGTCGATGGACGAGTTCGAGTTCCCCGGTTCGATGCAGGGAAGCAAGCGGATGTTGATCACGCTGCCTTTCGGGATACAGACCAACAGCGTGCTGCTCCGGATGGTCTCTGAACTGCCGGTGATTTTCCCATCCAGCGACCTGATGATTGCGGTTCCGAAGGGTGACACGGAGGTTGCGCGCCGCAGCGGCATCCATACCGTGGCGCCCGACTTGTATGCGACCAACTGGATGGGTTTGCCGAAGAAGGGCTTTTTCAAGAAGGTCGAAGAATTTGACGCATCGGTTTTTATCGATTTTGAAACTCATAAAAATGTTTTTAATGCCTTAGTCGCAATCCACTCTAAGGCTGGCTTGCGAATTGGACTCGCCGGTGTCTGGGGAGCGCCCCTGCACAATTTTGAGATTCGGTCCAACTATCAACATGACGAATTGAAGATGTATCGGAGCATGATGGATGTTCTGACTTCCGTGCAGCTTCAGTCGGTCATGCCTGACATCACCGAGAGATCATAACTCCATGGAATAAGGAGAGGCAGCTTGTATTTATCAGGCTTGGAGATAATAGGCTTTAAATCGTTTCCTTTTAAAACAACTGTTGAATTTGCGAACGGCATAACGGGGGTTGTGGGGCCGAATGGTTGCGGCAAGACGAACGTGCTTGACGCCATCCGTTGGGTTCTGGGGGAGCAGCGGATTTCGATCCTGCGCGGCGGTCAGATGCAGGATGTGATATTCTCCGGTACGCGCGAGCTGAAGCCGCTGGGGATGGCGGAGGTATCGCTGCATATCGTGAATTCCCACGGAGTTCTTCCCACCGAATACAACAACATTACGATTACACGCAGGCTTTATCGCGACGGCGAATCGGAGTATCTGCTGAACAACGTCGTGTGCCGTCTGAAAGATATTACGGAGTTGTTCGCGGACACGGGCATGGGGGCGAACGCGTACTCCGCGATCGAGCTTGACATGGTTGAGCAGATCCTCTCAGACAAAGCCGATCAACGGCGGATGCTGTTCGAGGAGGCCGCGGGAATTACGCGCTATAAGAACCGGAAGCGTGCGGCGATTCGCAAGCTGGAGGCGACGGAGCAGGATTTGTTCCGATTGATGGATATCCATGCGGAGGTCAGAACGCAGGCGAACAGTCTGAGCAGACAGATGCGCAAGGCTGAGCGGTACAAGAACCTCGAGGAGCGGATCAAGCACCTGGGCCAGGTGCTCCTGAAGGAGCGCTATCGCAGGCTGCACGTTCAGCTCGAGAAAGTACGCGAGGAGAAGCGAATCAGCCAGATCAAGCTGGCCCAGTTAGCGGGTGAACTCGACAAGTGGGAGCTGGGACGCGAGGACTACGCGGGTCGCAATCTGGAGGTGTCTCAGGAGCTGCGAACGCTGCGTCAGAGGGTGGAGGAATGTTCGGCGGAGTGTCACCGGCTCGAGACCGAGATCTCCGTGACAGAGGAGAGAATCAGCGGCGCGGATTCCGCCAACCGCAGTGATGCCAGCGATATTGATCGTATTGCAGAAAAGCTGGCTCAGCTCGAACGTGAAAAGATCGAGTTGAGCGAGAAGATAAAGTTCAGCCAGGAAGAGCTTGAGCGGGCGCAAATCGAGCTTGAGCAGCAGGAACGTGAAGCAGCGGAGAAGCTCGCCTCGCTGGAGCAAGCCCGCAAGTCGGCTGAGAATCAGCAGCGCGACCTGTTTGAGCTGGAGGGGCAACGGTCGCTTTCCGATCAATCACGCCAACGAATCAATGCACAACTTGACGAGCTGGAGCGGGAGACATCCGCCGCCGGTGAACGAGTTTCAGAGTTCGGCCGCGAACAGAACGTGGTTGAAGCAGAGTTGGCGCGGATTGCTGAGACGCTCGCTGAAACGCGGTCGCGCCAGGAAACGCTGACGACGAAGATCGAGGAGTTGACCTCGGCGCGCCAGTCGGTCGAAGCGGATATCGACGCGCGCGAGAAAGAATTGAGCGAGGCTCGCTCCGACCTGCGCGGTATCGCCACTGAGATTCAGATGCTGGAGCGGATGATCGCCCACTATGAGGGCTATGGTTCAGGCGTCAGTGCGCTCTTCGCGGAGGAGAGCGGCCTGAGCGGGATCGTCGATACGGTCGCGAATCTTATCAACACCGAGCAGCGTTACCGCCTGGCGGTCGAGACGGCGCTCGGGGATGCCGCCGAGTATGTGGTGGTGGAGACGAGAGAGGCCGCGGAGGCTGCAATTGAGCATCTGCGTGCCAACGACCTTGGCCGAGTAACATTTGTGATAGCCGATGAATTGCGGAAGTATGAGACCGGAACAGCGGCGACAGCAAACTCTTCTGCGGGACAGGCTATTGCTGCTCTGGATGTGGTTAAGACAAGGGCCGGGTTCGAAAAGCTCGCGGCATTATTGCTTGGTGATGTAAGAATTGCGGCTTCGCAAGAGATAGCCGAAGCGATGTTGCAGAGCGAGCAGGCGACCGGCAGGATCGTCACGAATGAGGGACGCCTGTTCCTGTCGCGGGAGTTGCGTTCCGGCGGCGGTCAGAAGAGTCTTTCGCTATTGGGTCGCGAAGAAGAATTGCAGGTTCTGCGCGAGCGCGTGCAGGAAAAAGAGCGCCTGATTGTTACGCTTGAATCCACACTGGTAGAGCAGCGGGAAGAAGAAGCGCGGCTGAAGGTACAGATTGACGAGGCGACTTACGAGCTTTCGACCGTGCGGCAAAAGATTTCGCAACTGCAGGTTGACCAGACCGGCAGACAATCTCGCTACGATCAGTTGCATGAACGTATCGAAGAAACTCGCCAGCAGATAGAAACTCTTGAGAGTAAGAAAGCGGCGCTGAGGGCTGATCTGGAAAAGATCGAGTCTGACTACTCACGGCTGGATGCCGACCGCGAAGGGAAGGAGCAGGCGCTGCACGAACGTGAGAGCCACCTGCAGCGACTGGAGAATGACGTTACAACCGCAGGGCGTCGGCTGGACGATGCCAGGATGCGCGTCGTTCGGTTGCAGTCAGAGGTGGCATCCCTCGAAGGCAATTTCACCCGTACGGTCGAGCTGGTTGAAGAACACAATCAGCAGCGTGAAAACCGCAAGGGCGCGGTGGAACAGCGACAGGGTGAATTGCGGGAGTTGAAGGAAAAGCTCGCGGAGACCCGCGAACGCCTGCGTGAACGAAGTGGTCAGCTTGATGAGATGCGGAATGAGGAGGGCGAACTGACCAAGCGCCAGGGCGAACTCACGGAGAAGCAGTCGGAATATGAGCAGTTGTTGAAGACGACGCGGCAGTCGCGCGATGAGCTGTCGGAGGAAAACCAAAAGCTGCTGGTAAGCGAGACGGAGATCAAGGCTCGACTTGAGGATGTCGCCACGCAGCTAGCGGATGCGTTTGAGATCGACGCCGAGCAGATGACGATGCCGGAGCCGCTTGGAGATGAGACCTATCACGAGATGGAGGTCGAATTAGCGGATAGTCGCGAGAAGCAGCAGCAGCTTGGCATGGTCAATATGCTTGCGCTGGAGGAGTATGAGAAGGAGGCGGAGCGCGAGGAATTCCTGCGGAATCAGATCGAGGATCTGACCAAGGCGAAGGATGATCTCAAGGCCACGATTACCCGCATCAACACGACGGCGCGCAAGATGTTCTACGATACTTTCAATGAAGTGCGCACGAATTTCCAGAAGGTGTTCGCCGAGTTGTTCCAGGGGGGGGAGGCCGATATTCGACTTGAGGACGAGGGTGATCCGCTTGAGTCGCCGATCATGATTTCGGCCAGACCGCGCGGAAAGCGATTCCACAATATCTCCCAGCTATCGGGTGGTGAGAAGGCACTGACGGCGATCTCGTTGCTGTTTGCGATCTACCTGGTGAAGCCATCGCCATTCTGCATTCTGGACGAAGTTGATGCCCCGCTCGACGATGCCAACGTTCTGCGTTTCCTGCGCATGATTCGCAGCTTCGTCGGTCGCACACAGTTTATCCTGATCACTCACAACAAGCGGACGATGGAGCAGTGTGACAGGCTCTATGGTGTCACGATGCAGAAGCCGGGAGTGAGCCAGGTAGTGAGTGTAGACTTCACGAACAAGAGTCGCGCGACCGAGGTTGAGGTACTCAAATTCATCAGCGAAGAAGCCGATCAGGTTCAGGATGAGTCCGTCGCGACAGAGACGAAGTCTCGTATAAGTGAAGAAGATGCGAAGGCGGCGCTGGCAGCTTCGGTTGAGAGTGCTGAGGGCGCCGATGAAAATTCAGATGGAAATGCCGATAGCGAAGAGCATCTGGCATCCTCCGATGGTGAGCGCGAATAGCGGGCCGCCGGATTCGTCTGGATGAGTTAACATTGTAGAATCTGCCGAAGATAAATGGGATTTTCGTTTAAGAAACTCACCGCGGGGCTTTCCAAAACCAAAGACAACCTTGTATCGCGGATCAAGACCGCCGTTGGGTTACGCAAGAAGATCGACCAGGAGCTTCTGGATGACCTGGAAGAGATTCTGATCACTTCTGACGTAGGTGTCGAGACCACGCTGAAAGTGCTCGAATCGCTGCGTGAGCGGGCGTCCAAGCAAGGTTACGATAGTGTCGAAGATGTCAACCGGCTGCTCAAGGAGTCGCTGGTCGAATTGTTTCCCGCCAGCAACGGCAACTCTATTTTCAGCGCCAGTGGAAATCCCCATGTGATCATGATCGTAGGTGTTAACGGCACAGGCAAAACGACGTCGATTGCGAAGATCGCCCGCAGGTTTGTCAACGATGGCAAGAAGGTGACGATGGCTGCCGCGGACACATTCCGTGCTGCCGCCATTGACCAACTTCAAATCTGGGCGGATCGAGTCGGCTGCAGGATAGTGAAGGGTAAGGAGGGGGGCGACAGTGCCTCCGTTGCGTTTGATTCGGTGAAGTCGGCCGAGGCGCGCGGTGAGGACGTGGTGATTATCGACACGGCAGGTCGCCTGCACACCAAGACGAATCTGATGGAGGAACTGAGCAAGGTAAAGCGAGTCGTGGCGAAGGCCCAGGCGTCGGCCCCTCATCGTACGCTGTTGGTGATCGATGGTACCACGGGGCAGAATGCGCTGCAGCAGGTGGAGATATTCAAGCAGATGCTCGAGATCGACGGGATCATCGTGACCAAGCTTGACGGAACGGCGAAGGGAGGCGTAGTATTCTCCATCGTCGACCGATTCCAGCTCCCGGTGGTGCTGATCGGACTGGGCGAGCAGATGGATGATCTCGATGAGTTTAAACCGGAGGAATTCGTGGAGGCGCTGTTCTCATGATCACGGAACTGAAAATTGAGACAAGCTCACGAACGCAGTTCATCGATATCACACCGCGGGTATCCGAAGCGGTAGCCGCCTCGGGAATACGGGATGGAATCTGCGTAGTGTTCACGCCGCACACGACGGCTGCCATTACGATCAATGAGAACGCGGATCCGTCGGTCAAGAGTGACATCACCCGCAAGCTCAATGAGGTCTACCCCAGAGAAGATGGCTACGATCATGCGGAGGGGAATTCAGATTCTCATATTAAATCTTCGCTGGTGGGCTGTTCGGAGACGCTGATTGTGCGCGAGGGAAAGCTGCTTCTGGGAACATGGCAGGGGATCATGTTCTGCGAATTCGATGGCCGCCGCACGCGCCGTGTATTTGTTAAGACGATAGCAGGCTGATGCCGCAGATCGAGATTGTCACGGTTGGCAAACCGCGAGCGGGATGGATCGGTAAGGGGGTTGAACATTACACGAAGTTACTCTCAAAATACCGCAAAGTTGAGTTAAGCCAGGTCAGGGAAGCCGCCTCGACTGCGGAGAATCAGCGCAGCGTAGATGTCGAGTCTGAGCGTCTGGCTGCGCGCTTCGATCCCGGGCGCTGTAATGTTGTATTGGATGCAACGGGTGCGCAGTACTCGTCGGAAGAATTCGCGCAGTTTCTGCAGCAGCAGGAGAGTGCGGGCAAGCCGCTGCAGTTCTTTATCGGCGGAGCGTATGGGCTGAATGCAGAGATCAAGCGCAACGCGACGGCATTATTATCGTTGTCGAGATTCACGCTCCCGCATGAGTTGAGCCTGGTGGTGCTGCTGGAACAGCTGTATCGTTCCTATTCGCTTCTGGCAGGCGGGAAATACCACAAGTGATGCTTTCGGGGGATAACGCAGAACGGCGACTCACTGCGAGCCGCCGCCTGAACGTCTTCAAACTTGCGCTGATTGACTAAGGGCGCAAGCCAGAACTTCAATTCTCCTGAATCGCCAGCAATTTCTGCCAATCGTTCTCGGCGGACATCCTTGCCTGCAGAGTCGAGTTCGCGTACTGCTGGAATTTCTCGTACGACTTGCGAGCATCCTTCTCGTCGCCGCGGGCAAGATGCGTGAGCGCGAGGTAGGCGTAAATCTCCGGCTTCTTGTCTGCATCATCCTTGAGCTTCTTGAGAGCCTTCTCGGCTTCCTTGAAATTGCCGGTGACATAGAGCGCTTTACCGACCTGGAAGCGGGCATCAACATCCTCGGGGACGATTGAGAGCGCGCGATTGAGGTCGAAGAGACCGCCTTCTTTGTCGTCATTCCAAATCTTGGCCCAGCCGCGCATCTGAAGAGCGCCTACTGAGTTGGGGGCGAGTTCAAGGATTTTGTCGAAGCAGACAATCGCGTTCCGATAGCGGTTGGAATTGAGATAGAAATCGGCCGCGGCACGATAATCGGCGCGTGCGGCGAGGTCTTTTTTCAGCGCGACGTTTGCTTCAGCCCGGCGCAGGTAGGCCTGCACATAATCTTTGTCCTTCGCGAGCGCGAGGGTATAGTGGCCGGCGGCTTCGGTGTATTTGTGAAGCTGCATCAGTTCTTCAGCTTTTTCGAAGTGATCGGCTGCTGTGGCGACTTTTGGCTCGTCCGGCTCAACGGCCAGCAGGTTGACGTTGACTTCGGTCAGTTCACCCGGATCGATTTTGATCGGCTGCGTGAAGTCCTGATAGCCCTCTTTGCGCACGAGTAACTCGTGTTCGCCGATCTTCATGCGCGAGAAGGTACGTCCGGTGGTGCCGAGATCCTTGCCGTTAACGATAACGGAAGCATCCTCGACATTGCAGCTGATTTTCAGTTGTCCGACACGCGGCTTGGTTTCCTGCGGTTCATCATCAACGGCGCTGCGGCTCTGTTTCGGCTGATTGAGAATCGGATCGAGGCTGGCCTGCAGGAAGGCGCTGTTGTTATCGGTTATGCTGACCGGATAGAATTTGGCTTCGTAGAGTTCGCCTTCGAGCCGCACCTGGTAGGTGTTGTTGTGGAGTCCGGCGAAGCGGAAGGAGCCATATTCATCGGTAATGGTGAAGATGTCGAGCTGAGGAATCGAAACGTTGACTCCAGCGAGCACTTCGTTCGTTTCGGAGTTCTTGACGACCCCGAACAGGGCCGGTTCCGGCGGCACCGGGGCGGTCAGTTGCTGAACCAGGATGATTGCGAGCAACACCAGCACGAGCGCGGCGGAGAGACCGAGTGTTTTCTTATCGAGCGGGCCTTTGCGCAGGGCATACTTTTTTCCGCGGAACTTGATCGTTTCACCCTGGCGTGGCGGCGGCGTCATCGCCAGCAGTACTTTGTTGCCGCGATAGTGCAGGATATCATGGGCCGGGCTGTCAGTATCTGCATCGATTTCGGGGGTGGCTCCCCAGCCGATATCGACCTGATCGCTGTCGATGTCATCGTAAGCGGATGGCAGGGTGGTTGCCGGAGCAGAATCGCTAACGCTGTCATCTCCGGAATCGGTTGCAGGATGCGCTTCAGAATTCGGATGCAGCGTCTTATTGAGGTTGTCGAGCAACTGCTGTCTTTCGCTGGCCGAAACCGCTTCCTGGAGCGGGGAGCCGTCGGCGGAGGGTTTCTGAGCCTCTCCGGGCGTCAGCGAGGAGCGCGGCTCCGGCTGTTCGACTTTCTCGTCGGCCTGAGTACGCATCAGGACATCTGCGGCAGATTCGATCTCGAGACTCTCGTGCCCTTCATCATCGGCGGCAGAGAGTTGTTGAGGCTCGTCTGCTTGGCGGTTATAGGTTTCCAGGGCGCGGTCGAAATCTGAGGCGTTCGGTTTGTGCGAGTCCGTTGTTCCGGAGGCTTCCCCGGCGGCCGGTTGGGCGGAGAAGTTTCCTGCCATCCGGTCGGAATCGAGGTCCTGAGCGTTGAGTCTATCTAAATCTTGATCTTCATTGCCCTGATTTTCCGGTTCCTCGTATGATTCACGCACTTCGAGATCGTTATCGGGGTGATCCGCTGCAACGTGGTCAGCCTGATCAGCGTGATCAGCTCGCTCTGCGGACCGGTTGAAGTTCTCAGGAGTGTCCTGATCCTGTCGATTTTTCTTTGATGTCTTAGTAGCGGTTGCGACGGCCCTGGGACCGTCCAGTTTGGCGCCGCAGCTTCGGCAAAAGGCTGCGCCGTCGAACATGTTCGCAGTACCGCATTGTGCGCACTCGATCATTTTCCTCCCCGCCGTTATAGCTTTGGGTCATTTCCTTTATCGTCAATGGGCGCAAGAAGTTTTAGTCAAAATCGCTACTTGCGCGTCTCAGAATAGGGAGGGAAATCGGCAGGATAACTCGGGAAGAAATTTAGGCTTGACACACCCCTGCCAACGCGCTATCGTATGCACTTCTTGGCAGCGGAAGTTGTTGCTTTTTATAAGTTTTGGAGGAATGGGAGATATGGCACGAAAGCTGCTCACGGTTGCGTTCGTTATACTCGCGATATTGATGTTAATCGGGTGTGGGGATGACGTGGTAGTGAAGACAGACCCGATACCGACTGCGAATACAGTGAAGTTACGTCCTGACAGACTACCTACACTGACAGAAGCGCTGGTGTATGAAACCTGGTTGGTGAAGCTCGATGAGGATTCCAATTGGGTTGAGTCGAAGTCTCTCGTGAAATTCTTCTGGAACGAGTTCGACTACCGTTTGCTCTCACCGACGAATTTGAGCGTCGAGCTCGATTCGGTTTACCGGATCGACGGCAACGTCTATGATTACGACCTCGTAGCGATCACGCTTGAGCCGTATCCGAATGATCCCGCTCCGGACCCATCGCCGACGGTTGTGGCCGAATCGGTGATCAGACCTAACGTGACAACCATCATGCGTTTCCCGGCCGAGTTTGGCACGGCCACCGATGGCGCGTTTGCGATCGGTACTTTCTCGGACGGCAATTGGTACGAGAAGGGTGAGTCGCAGGCGACCGAGAGGCACGGTATCTGGTTTATCGAGCTTTCGGTTGGTTCCGGCACCGCGACCGGTGATGAGACCTACAAGCAGGGACTTTTCCTGCCGGTGTTGCCCGATACGGGCTATCTGTATGAGGGTTGGGTTGCGCTTTCCTCCGGCGACACGCTGTCGACCGGCAAGTTCTATTTCCCCGATTACCAGGATTACGCGGCGCCCTACTCGATGTTAGGCGCGACGCCGAATTTCCCCGGTGAGGATTTCCTGGTGAATCGGCCTGCGCGGGTTCCGGAGAACCGCTGGCCACCAGATATTATGTCAGGCGGCAAGGCGTTCGTGACCGTGGAGCCGATTCCTGATAACGATCCTGAACGGCCGTCAAAGTTCGTCGTGCTCGAGGGTTCTCTGCCGGTGCGTGCTGCGAACTCAAACGCTGATGCACGCAAGACGACATTCCCGATGGGCAACAAGGCCGCGCTGACATTCCCGCGTGTGGAGGCTGTGATCTACCAGCAATAGTTGGCGCCGCCACTATTCACTCGGGATGTGAGTTGTTAGATTATTAAATGTGATTACGCCGGGCCGATTCCGCTTGGAATCGGCCCTTTCTTATGTCTATCTTTTGGAAGGTGGCCATCACCGAGATTGGGGTCGATCGGATTCGACCTGAAAGCGAAGAAGCAACGGTAGGGAACGGCAGTGGAAAGCGGAGGTAGTGAGCTGGGGAGCCTGATTTTTGAAACTTTCGGCTCAAAGCCTCGTTTGTCCACAAACGTAAGCAAGGAGTGGAGAAAATGACTGAAAGCCCGGAACTTAGTGGACAGCCACGTGACGCATTCGGTGACCCCGGAAATGAAACAAAACCTCTCGGTGCCGGGTCTATGTTAGTAAAGATTTTTAGTGAGCCGTCAGCGGTTTTCAGAAGTATCAAGGCGAAGAGTTCGTGGGCATTACCATTGATCCTGTTCTTGCTCGTGATAACGGTTACCGGAATCGTGAGCTATCCGTACCAGATCGACATGCAGCGGCAGTTGATCGAACGCAACGAGAACATGTCACAGGAGCAGCGCGATCTGGCGTTTCAGCAAATGGAGGCGGCCAAGTCCAACCCGGTATGGATGTCGTTCGGAGTTGGAGCGCAGGTGGTCGGCGCCGTGATCTTCCTCTTCATCATCGTCGGGCTGTACATGCTGATGGGATCAGTGATCCTTGGCGGCAGCGCGACGTTTGGCCAGGTGTTTTCAGTGGCGGTGTGGTCGGGGATACCGATGGTTGTGGGGTCGATCGTGAAGGCGCCTTTGATTCTCTCGAAGCAGAGCCTCGATGTACGGACCTCGCTGGCGCTGTTGATGCCGGATGCGCCGATTACGGATACGATGGTTGCGATTTTGAACTCGCTCACGGATGTTTTCACGATCTGGGCGGTTATTCTTACGATCATTGGGATCTCAATCGTGTACAATTTTTCGAAGGGCAAGGCAGCTGTGGTAGTGCTGGTGCCGACGCTCATCATCTCTGCAATTGGAATAGGAATAGGAAGTATGTTCGGCGGTTAGGCTGATTGGGTGAGAATTACACCAACTGAAGTTTAGCGCCGCGCGGTTTTGCCCGGAGCCTTGAACAGGGGCGGGCGGAGCGCACGGGCCGAGGCCCAATCAACACGCTTGTATAGTAAGGAATCACTTAGGAGAAATCATGGGAGTTTGGACAAAGTTCGTTTGGCTGACAACAATGATAGCCATGGTAGTATCGATCGGATTCTGTACTGAGGCAGAGGCGCAGATGGCGTCACAGAAGTCGCAGTTTTCTCTGCAGGAATGTATCGATGCTGCTCTGAATAACAATGCGACGGTGATAACGAAACAGAATCAGATAAAGACAGCCAAGTGGAACGTCTGGGAGGCGTGGGGTAACGTCCTGCCAAGCATTGGCACCTCGGCGCGCTACAACTACAGCAAGAGTAACAGGCAGGTTCTGATCGATGCCGGTGACTCGACCTACGTTGGCACCGACCCGGGCACCAAGACTTACAATACCGGGCTGGGAGTCGATTTTACGATTTTCGACGCGGGCGCGACCTGGCTGAATATTCGCAATGCCAACCTCAGCAAGAGTTCGGCGGAACGCGATTATGATGCGACGGTCGCCGAGATTGCCTACAGCACGAAGATTGCCTACTACAACCTGCTGACAGCGCAGATGCTGCGTACGGTGCAGATGGAAGCGCTGAAGCGCTCCAAGAAGCAACTGGAGGTGGTCTCGAGCCGTTACGACCTTGGTTCTGCGTCACTCTCAGAAAAACTGAAAGCTGAAGTGAATGTTGCCCGCGACTCGCTGACTTTGCTGCAGAGAGAGAATGACATCAAGGTCGCGGAGTTCAACCTGAATGTTCTAATGGACCGCGACGTATCGATGCCTATCCAGCCGAGCGACAAGCTGGAACCAGTTACCCTGCAGATGACGCTGGATCAGTACCTATCAGAATCGCTGGCGCAGAATCCGGCGCTGGAGAAACTGCGACTTGACCTGGCGGCGGCGAAGAATTCCGTCTGGCTGGCACGCCAGATCTGGCTGCCTCGAGTTACCGGCAGCCTGAGCTGGGGCTGGAGTTATCCCGACGGCGGCGACTGGTTCTCGTACGACTCGGAGCACCGGACCTATTCGTTCGGGATTGGTATCAGCTACAGCCTCTTCGATGCGTTCCGCAAGAAGACGGCCCCGGCCAAGGCGAAGCTGAATGCGATGTCGCTGGCAGAGAGTGTGGATCAGCAGCGAAACTCGCTGCAGGCACAGGTACGCGAAGCCTACCTCGACTTTGAGAAGTCAAACCTGCAGCTTGAAGTGGCGCAACTGGCTGAGCGGTCGGCGGAAGAGGATTTCCGGCTTCAGCAGGAGCGCTACCGCCTGGGGGCATCCTCAATCCTTGAGCTGCTCGACTCGCAGGTATCGCTGACAGATGCTCAATATTCGCGGGTGCTGGCTTTGTTCGAACTGAATCGGGCGGCGGCGAGTATAGTGCGCTCACTGGGTCAGAAGTAGATTGAATGGTTGAGTAAACTTGAGGGGCAGAGACGGAATGATTGGCGGCAGGTGAGGCGCGTTGGAGGCGTCATCATACGCGAGGCGAACCTGGAAGCTGTCGCCGGGAGAATCTGAATGAAGAAAAGATCGAGAAACATACTGATCATCGTGGGAATTGCCGTGATCGCGGTAGTAGTGGTGTTCGCGAACCTCAGGTCATCCGGAGCCGACGTTTACAAGGTCCAGGTAGAGGAGGCCAAGGAGGGTGAGATCATCTCCGAAGTGACTGCTACCGGCTGGATGCAGGCGAAGACGACGGTGCAGATCAGTGCGGATGTCTCCGCCAAAATCGTGGAGTTACCGGTCGAAGAGGGCGACCTGGTCACGAAGAACCAGGTATTGATCAGGCTTGACCCCACCCGGTATCAGGCGGCGGTGGGACAGGCGCGTGCATCGCTGGCTGCGGCCAAGGCCATGGAGAAGAGCGCCGAGGCCAACGTGGTGGAAGCAAGGCAGGCATTCGAGCGTTACTCTGATCTTTATAAGAACAAGCTGGTATCGGAAGAGGAATTCACGCGCATCAAGACGGGATTTGAGGTCGCGGAGGCCAATCTGGAGTCGGCGCGGTACAACACCGAGCAGCAGCAGGCGTTCCTTGACCAGCGGATCGATGACCTCGAGAAGACCGTGATTCGCTCGCCGATCGACGGCACGGTCACGGAGTTGAACGCCGAGATAGGTGAAATCGTGATGATCGGGACGATGAACAATCCCGGTACGGTGATCATGACAGTGGCGGACCTCAACACGATCGAGGTGGAGGTAGAGGTTGATGAGACCGACATCGCCAAGGTCAAGCTGGGTCAGCCGGCAAAGATTGAGGTGGACGCTTTCCCCGATACGACGTTTCGCGGTGAGGTGACAGAGGTGGGCAACGCCGCCATCCGGGGCACATCCGGGTCGACTGACGTTGCACCCAACTTCCTTGTAAAGATATTGCTGCTGGATGACGTGCCGGAGATCAAGCCGGGAATGACTGCAACGGCGGATGTCACGACAGCGAAGCGGGAGCATGCCACGTATGTGCCGATTCAGGCAATTGTTATGAGGCCTGAGAAGATCGACACACTGGAGAAGGCGCCTGAGCCGGAGCCTGAGTCGGGGGATGTGATGGCCGCAGAGGTGAAGGATGAGAATAGCGGAGCGGCGGCATCGGGCGGTAAAGAGGTTAAGCCAAAGGAGATCGAGGGAGTGTTTACGGTCGTCGATGGCAGCGCCAAGTTCGTGCCGGTCACCACAGGTATATCTGACCAGCAGAATATTGAGATCGTCGCAGGCTTGAACAAGGGTGACAAAGTAGTCACGGGCAGCTACCGAGTATTGCGCAATCTCAAGAATGGCGACAAGGTCGAGATCGAGAAAATGTTCACGCAACGTGACGAAAGTTAGGCTAACCGGAGACAAAGCGTCTTAAGGCGACGAGAATTACTGCGACGGCTCGTGAGAAACGGAATATTAAGCTTAGACAAGGCGACAGATTATGGCATCATTGATCGATACTGAGAACCTCTGGAAGACTTACAAGATGGGGACTGAAGAGCTACACGCTCTGCAGGGAGTTGATTTTCAAGTTGAGAAGGGGGAGTACCTGGCAATCATGGGGCCTTCGGGCTCGGGCAAGTCGACCTTGATGAACCTGATCGGCTGCCTTGATACGCCGAGCCAGGGTTCTTACCTGCTTAACGGCAGACAGGTTGCCAAGATGAATGATGATGAGCTGGCCAATATTCGGAATCGAGAAATCGGATTTGTGTTCCAGACCTTCAACCTGCTGCCACGCGCCACGGCGCTACACAACGTCGAATTGCCTCTGATTTACAACGGCACCGATTCGAAGACGCGCAGTGAAAAAGCGAAGCGGGCGCTCGAGATGGTTGATCTGGGCGACCGCATGATGCACAAACCGAATGAGCTTTCGGGTGGTCAGCGCCAGCGAGTCGCGGTCGCCAGAGCGCTGGTGAATGATCCATCGATTATCCTGGCTGACGAGCCTACCGGAAACCTCGATTCGAAGACGGGTGAGGAGATCATGGGGCTGTTTGCGCGTTTACATCTTGAGGGAAACACGATAATCGTCGTTACGCACGAGAGTGAGATTGCCCGTCACGCGAATCGGGTGATCTACATTCGTGACGGCCGAATCGAGAAGGAAGTGATCACGTCCAGCGAGACGATTGATCAGTTCTGATGATCGATTCGGGGACTTGCCGGGAATTCATACCTAGCTATTGAAGGCTAAGCCATGCTGTTCGAAACCACCAAACTGGCAGCGCAGGCGTTGTGGGCACACAAGCTACGAACCGTTCTGACGCTGCTGGGCCTGATGATCGGGATCGCATCCGTGATCGCCATTATCTCAGTGCTTGACAGCATGATGATGAAAATCAACATGGTATTCGAGAGCCAGGGGACATCGACCATCATAGTGACCCAGTTCGGAATTATCACTTCGCATGAACAGCTACTGGAGGCTCGCAAGCGGAAGCGGTTGACGCGAGAGGATGCCGACGCGTTGCGGGATCATGTCACCTACGCCGATGAAGTTGGGCTTGAGGTGCAGCGCGGCGCGACGGTCAAACATGGTTCGAACACGTTGTGGTTTGTGCCGACATACGGCGACACCCCCAACTTGATTATGATACAGGATATCGAGCTTGAGGATGGTCGTTTCTTCTCGGAGATCGATGACGACCACCGCCGGCAGGTTGCGGTGATAGGCGCCACGATCAAGGAGCGGCTTTTCCCGTATGAGAGTCCGCTCGGCAAGGAGATTTCGATCAACGGCTCCAAATTCACCGTGATCGGTGTAGGGGAGAAGCGGGGATCTGTCTTCGGCAACGATATGGATCGCTATGTTCGCATCCCGGCCAACACGATGCTGAAGGAGACGGGGCGTCATCAAGCGTTGACGATTTACGTGAAGGCATTTCGGCCGGAGATGATCGATCCGACGATGGACCAGATCAGAGCGATACTGCGGGCGCGGCGTGGTGTGGCTTATCATGATGAGGATGATTTCTCGATGCTGACCTCGGATATGCTGCAGGAGTTCTTCGGCAGCGTCACGGCGCAGATGCGATTGATTGCGGTGGCGGTGCCGGCGATCTCGATCGTGGTGGCGGGGATCGTGGTGATGAACATCATGATGGTCTCTGTTACCGAGCGCACGCGCGAGATCGGTATCCGCAAGGCGGTCGGCGCCAGACGTCGCAATATCCTGTCGCAGTTTCTGCTCGAGTCGCTGTTGATGTCATTCATAGGAGCGATTCTGGGACTGGTGGTAGGGCTGGGTATACATTATGCGATTTCGGGGCCGATCGGTGTACCATTCTTCATCTCCACCCAGGCGATAATCATAGGCATAATTATCCCCGTTTCAATCGGCATTTTCTTCGGCATTTATCCGGCCTGGAAGGCAGCCCGCCTTGATCCGATCGATGCACTGAGGTTCGAATAGGAGCAAAGAGCAATGGTCAATATCTTTGAGATCAGAGAGGGTGTGCTGCTGGCGCTCGATTCGCTGCGATCGAATAAGTTCCGCTCGTTCCTGACGATTGTGGGAGTGATGATCGGCACGGCTTCTGTGATTGCGGTGGCATCTGTGATTCAGTCGTTCAAAGCATCCGTGGAGGCGGAGATCGAGCAGCTTGGTTCGAATATCATCTCGGTCACGAAATTCCCCCCGAACACCAACTGGCGCGAACTGAGCGAAGAGGAACGGCGGAGACCGCCGATTACGATCAATGAGGCGCACTGGATCAAGGATTATTGCCCGTCGGTGGATGGCGTGGCTCCGCAGAACTTCTATTTCCGGCCCGGTGGCAATGTGGCCAAGTACAAGGATAAGCGCTCCGAGAATTTCCAGTTGTTCGGGACGACGGTCGATTGGGAGCGGGTGCGGAACCGCTATGCGGACCGGGGCAGGTTCTTTATCCAGTCTGAGGATGAGGGACGCGCGATGGTATGTGTGATCGGACCGGAAGTGGAGAAGACGCTGTTTGCGGGGGAGGAAGCCACAGGCAAACAGATCCTGATGAACAATGTGCGCCTGCGTGTGATCGGGGTGCTGGAGAATCAGGAGAGCAGTTTCGGCGACAACAACAACAACCTGATCATACTGCCTTATGGTACCTACGAGAAGCTCTACCCGTGGGAGGAGGAGTTGTGGCTCAATGTACGCGCGGAGAGCGCTGTCAAGATGGAGCAGGCTCAGGACGAGATCAGGCAGGTATTGCGCAGGTTTCGGGGGGTACGCTATGATGAGGAAGACAATTTCGCGCTGTTTACCCAGCAGTCGGCGACGGATATGTTCAATGATATAACGAAAGTCATCACGCTGGCGGTATTGGGGATTTGTTCGGTGGGCCTGCTCGTAGGAGGGATAGGTGTACTGAACATCATGCTGGTGTCGGTCACCGAGCGTACGCGGGAGATTGGTGTACGCAAGGCGATTGGCGCCCGCCGTCGCAATGTGTTCTTCCAGTTCCTGGTAGAGGCGATGACCATGACCGGAACTGGGGGCTTGATCGGGATATTGTTCGGTTACGTTGTCGGCTTGATCGTTTCCGCATTGTTGTCCCTGCCTCTTATTGTCCCGATTTTCTGGATCTTCATCGCATTCTTAGCTTCCGTGAGTGTGGGCCTGCTTTCTGGTCTGGTTCCGGCCTGGCGGGCGGCATCGGTTGATCCGATCGTCAGCCTTCGCTACGAATAACTTTCTGCACCAAATTTCGTAGTACGTAGTGTGGGCGAATTCGCTGCGGTAGCGAGTTTCGTGCGCGCGCGATCATGTTCTGATATTCCAACCTGACTTAATTGACCATCCAACTCGATTCTGCAACTGAACAAGCGGGTTAAGTGATTCGTATAATAATTGCTTGCTGGAATGGTTTGAGAGAGTAAGTTTTTGCCAATGGAGCGGATAGTCGGAATGAAACTACTGCAATTCATCAAGTTACCGAGATTGGGGGCATCAACCTTGAGTAAGCCGATTCTGAGCCGCCTGGCATGGACGTTTGCGTTCGTCGTGTTGAGCATCTCAGCAGTTTCAGGACAGGGTGTCGAGAATATCAGCATGGAGCGCTCGAAGTTCTTCGTCGACCACGCCGTATTCGCGGATTCTGCCGGCAATAGATTAGAAATCTACTACAAGATCTTCAACGATGGCCTGCATTACATCAAAAAGGGTGACAAGTATGTCGCCAATTATGAGGTCAATATCATCGTGATCGGGGATGGTGACGAACAGATCACCGGACGTTCGATCGAACGCAATTATGTGCTTGAGAACTACGAGTTGACGCGGTCGGATGAGGGTTATCTGATCAACCAGTTGGAATTGAATATTCCGCCGGGTGATTTCGAGGTGATCTCGAAGCTGGTTGACCACAGTTCAAATGATGTGTCGACGATCGAGAGCCGGGTCAAGAGCCCTGCGTATGGCAGCGAGGAGGGTCTGTCGCAGGTTGAGTTCATCCAGCAGATCGACAACGTTCCGGCTGACTCACCCTTCATGAAGGAGGGACTGGTAGCGGTGCCGGCGGTCGAGCGTTCCTTCGATGGTGAAGCGAGCCAGTTGGGTGTTTACCAGGAGATGTATGTCAAGGATTACATCGGTGACAGCCTGACCTACAGTTACAGGATTCATGGAAAGCATGACAGTTATGAACTGGTTGATAGTGATGTGCTGCCGATTCGCGCAGCTACAGTACAGCATCGCAACTTCATCCGAATCGATGAACTGTTGCCGGGCGAGTATACGCTCGATACCAAGCTGGAGTCTAAGGGCAAGAAGATCGCCGACAACCAGACCAAGTTTATGATCAAGTGGTCGTTGACCTCGCTGGTAAAGAATGACTATGACTATGCCGTGAGGCAGTTGAAGTATATCATTGATAGTGATGAGAAGAAGAAGCTCCTGGCATTGCCCGACTCCGAGCGTGTGGCCGGGTTTGACTCGTGGTGGGCGAGCAAGGACCCGATCAAGGAGACGCCGGAGAATGAGCTGAAGGAAGAGTATTATCGCCGCATTCGCTACGCGAATCAGTATTTCTCAGCTATCGGCCGCGACGGTTGGGAGACGGATCGCGGCATGATCTACATTCAGTATGGTGAGCCGGACCAGATAGACCGGTATCCATTTGAGCTTGAGCGGAAGCCGTACCAGATCTGGCGTTATTACGGCCAGCGACGGACATTCGTTTTTGAAGATACACGTGGGGATGGGGATTATCAATTGCAGCAGCCATACGACGGTGACTGGCGCCATATCGGCACCGGAATCGGGCCGTAGTGCTTGAGCTGCTGAACTTCGGACTGAACCAGTATCCAGCAGGGGTATTAGTGAGATGAGGTTGAATAGGCTAAGGCAGAATCGCGGGGAAAATATCGGACTTAGAGTATCAAAGTGCCTGGTGGTGGCGCTTGTACTGGCTGTTACGGCGACCACGTTCGCGCAGGAAGCTGCGACGGAGCCACTGCGAGTCTGGGCGGATGCCAGTTCCTATAAGTATTACCAGGATTCTACTCGCAGTTACGTGGAGATTTACGCGGCGGTGCGTCGCTCCGATTTCCAGTTCGAGGATAAGGAGGGGAGTTATCGCGCCGGCTGTCTGCTTTACGCCGAGGCGATCGATACCGCGACAAACATGGTGGTCGATTCCTCATCGAGCGTTCTGCCGATTTCGGTGCAGTACCTCGAAGATGCTTACGACAAGAATGTGCGCCTGTTCGAGGTGATGCCGATGCTGTTGCCTCCCGGCGTGTACCGGATGCGGATAACGGCTGTGGATGTCATTACCAAGCGGAGCGGGCTATCGACGTTCGGATTG
>JBECKX010000203.1:0-45302 GCA_040235515.1 Candidatus Zixiibacteriota bacterium | reverse complement strand
CACCAACCCCTTGGCCTTCTTCGGGTCCTCAGTCTGCTCGCAAATGGCAACTTTCAGACCGGCGCGCAACAACTGTGTCAGGTACTTCTCGGCCGAATGGTACGGCACACCAGCCAGCGGTAGCTTCGTCGATTTGCCATGCGCCCGGCTCGTCAGCGCGATTCCCAGAATCGGCGCCGCAACCTCGGCATCTCGGCCGAACATCTCATAGAAATCGCCCACCCTGAAGAATAGGATCTTGTCGGGGTGCTGCTTCTTGATGGAGAAATACTGCTCCATCAACGGAGTTTGTTTCGTCGTCATCTGACTCAATTGGCCCGGTCGGCGGTTTCAGGCGCTGGCGTTCCGGCCGTTGCGCCTGGCCGGCGTATCTCACCACTCGACACGAGATTGCCGCATGAAACGACTACAGGAACTATCATTGAATGCAAAGGGGCTACTTGGGGCATTGATGCAGTTTCAGCCAGCGGTAACAAACGAGTGAGTGCGATGCAACCAACCCTACGACCGCTGCCGCATTGCCTCCGACTGGAAGAATTGCTTTTCCAAAATGTCAAATGCGTCATCGATTCTGCCCTGATCGCGGTAGATGCGCGCGATACCGAGATTCGCGGCGACTAAATCAGGTGTCAGAGTCAGGGCCTGCCGGTAATACTCCAACGCCTGCTGGTGGTCGCCTTTCTTGTGGTATAGTTCGCCGAGTGCGAGAAGTGCGGATACGTTATTCTGATCGCGCTCGAGGATCTCCTCGAACACGCTGTTGATCGTATTGAACTGCCCGAGATCAAAGAGCGACCGACGCAGCCGGTCAAACACCAGGTGCGCATCCTGAGGGCTCAGTTCCGTCAGCGTTATCCACGCCTTCACTGCGTCCTCGGTGCGGTCCTCGTCGACATAGGTATCACCGATCTTGACCCAGACATCGTTCTTGCTGCCGTCGAGTTGATGCGCCGCCTTGTAAAGGATACGAGCCTTCTTCCCCTTACCTTCCTGATGCAAGCGGTCAGCCCGCAGAATCTTGACGGCTGCAAGCTTGGATGCGAACCGCTCCGCGTTGCGCTTGTGCAACTTCTCCGCGATCGCTTCCGCCTCCTCGAGGTGTCCCGCCTCCATCAAGAGGTCTACCAGCCGCGAGCCGGTGTCGGCGCGGGATGCGTCATTGTCGAATTCTTTCCGCAGCAACGCGATCGCCTGCTCGATCTGGCCGTCGCGCACATAATCCTCGATCAGGAAATGATGTATCTCCGCCTTCTGAGCCGGGGTCAAGTCGGCTCGCAACAACAGGTCGGAGTGAATCTGAATCGCTTGCTTCACTTTGCCGCGATCACCCAGAATCTTTCCCAGCCGCAGGTAGGCATCGATGTTCGAAGAGTCCTGCGATACGACCTCTTTCAACTTGTAGAAGGCGTCGACCTGGTTGCCCGCAAGGATCGCTTGCAGCGCCGAGATATAAAGTCCACCATCACGAGCCTCGCGACGCTTCCTTCGCTTCATCTGCAGCAACAGCAATCCGGCGAAGAGAAGAATAATTGCCAGCCCGACTATGTAATACCACATGCTCAAATCAAACATCTTGTGCTATTCCATTTCCTTCCGTGAGGCCGCCCGCATAACCACCCTGTCAACAGGACCGCGGCGGCATCGTTACTCATACCGAGTCTATCTGATCAATCTGGCGATTGCGCAACGCCGTGATTTCCGCCTCTAATTTCTTTACCTGCCGCTTGGCCTGCGATGCCTCCGAGGAGATCCTGAAAAAGTAAGTGACGGCGATTAAGAAACTCGCCAGCATGCCGGCACCGAAAGCAATCAGCAACACCACCATCAAAGGAACATCGAGGTAATGTGTGTGCAGGATGAAGATATCCACAACCTCATTCGAGTTGTAGACAAAGAACCCGATCGCAACGATCAGGAACACGATGATCAGAAACATCCTAACCGCCCACATAGACTAATGCTCCTTTATGGGTTAGAGTCCCCATGTATCCCGGTAAAGTAGTATGCTTGCCTCGCACCCTATTCACTCTTCTCCTCAGCACCAGCCTTGGTCGAATCAGCGGAACTGTCGGATGCGAATTTTAGCGTGGATGTTATCACGCCGAACTCCTCCATCAACGAGTCGAACGACTGATTCTCACACACCTGCTCGAGGTACATCAATTTGCCGTCGAGTTGAAGGATGTAGACGTTGCCGACCCACCAGTCCCGTACCAGTTGTGGACCGAACTGTGTCTGCAGCTGGTGCGCGTACTCCAGCCTCACCTGCCAGCGGACACCCTCTCTCCCCGCGATCGTGACCGGCACCGATTCTGTCACCTGCGCGGGCGTCTGTACGCCTCGCTGCAACAAGATCGAACGAGAAATAATCGCTTCGCCGAACTTGTCTAACTCGTGCGACCCGGTGATGCGCTGGAACAACTGCGCCGGAGTCATTTCAGTGGAATCGATCAGAATCAGCGCGGTCGGACGCTGCACCAGTTCGCGATACTCCTGCAGCTTGACCGGGATGCGGAACTTCTTGCGGAAGACGATCACACGATCGATCGAACGCCCATCCTTCTCATCATAAGTCTTGCCGACCTTCCAATCCTCCGGCAATTCGAACGAATAGCCGTAGCGATTGTCGTAGAAGACATCATCCTTCTCGTAACCGGTCTTGTTGTCATCCTTACCGAACGCAAATCCGCTGCTCAACAACAAGATAGCCAGCGTCGGCAATATGAGAATATGCCGGATCGCGCCGAATCGTCTATTAGCGATATATGTCATTGTAGTTACCCCTGTCCCTCCACTCCGCTGGAGACATCGAAAGGAGATTTTGAAAATAATAGCAAGCTCAATGCTTGAGTCAAGCATTTAATCTATTGTCTCACTTGAGATAAACGAGCTTCCGTACTAATACGTTGCCGGCAACGGAGGCTCGGAAGAAATATACCCCGGAAGCTACCGTCGTCCCGCGCTCCGACCTCCCCTCCCACCGGAACGTCTCCTGCGGGCGCGTCACGGTTTCCCGCAACTCCACCACCCGCTCCCCTAATATGTTTACAATCTCATAAGTAATTGGTTTGCCGATCAACTCCTGCGACAGCGAAATCGTTACCTCGGAGGCGTTGTTAAACGGGTTCGGAGCAAACTCTTCAGCAGCGATCTGCTCATCAGGCAGTCTGCGCTCCGGTGCTACTCCGCTCGCCTCGAACAGTTGCAGCGCAGCGCGCGAAACGACACACAGTCGTCCATCCCGGTAGGCCAGGTCGAGCACAGCATCACTGCCCGGCACACTGTACACTACTCCCAACTCCGCTGGATGAGAGAAATCAGCGAACTGCACTCCATGCCGTCCCCCGATCACCAGAACCTCACTCTGCGGATCGAATTGCAGCCTTATCACGTTTGTAATCGCAAGCGGACTCAGCAGATACTCAAATTGCTGCTGTTCGCTATCTACCCGGTAGATCATCAATTTGTCGGCATACCCGATCGCAACGAAGTCATCCGCAACTGCAGCCGCAGTGGGATATCTATCCAGTACTCCGAGAATCGGCATCCCGAGCGGGCCGGAACTGATTGAGAAACTCACCCGGTAGACCTCACCCTCCTGTGAGAGGATGACCAGCGAAGACTCCCCTACGGCGGCTACGGCAATCTTGAACTGCGGGTTCACATTCCAGATCGAGGCAAATGAGCCATCGAGTTGATCGAACTCGACTACCTGTACCTGACCGGTCAAAACCACTGCAAGCGCCACGCGACCGGATTGTTGCCCCAACGGAATAATATCTATCGGTGGTTGCAACAATTCCAGGGATGCCACCCGCCGCAGCTTGCCGCTACGCGCAGCAAACGCCTCCAACCTTTGTTGCGATTTTGAGATGCCAAACAACAACGAATCAAGTTCTGCAAGCTTGTCAAATCCGCCACCATTCTCCCAGAGCGGAAACTGAATCAAGTCACTTCCCGTCTGATAGAGCTGAGCGATACCGCTGACCGTGCCCACAAGCGCGCCATCCCCAGTCAGCGCTACCGAACTCGGCGCTTGCGGCGTAACAATCCAGCGAGCCCGGCTGAGTTGTGATCCGGCTACATCGCAGACCGTAACATTCGCGTAGGGATCAAGCAGCCCTACGCTGAACTCCCCGGTACCTCCGCTGGAAACCATTCGTCTCGCACCCACACCCGGAGTTTCCACCGTAACCGGCGCGTCTCCCCCTTCAGGCAAGATCATCAGTTCCCCTCCCCTGCCCGAAATCAAGATTTGACTCCCTGCTGCGGTAAGCGCCGTGACGACGAAATCCGTTTCTATCACTTTGCTCGTGATCGACACCCCGGAGGAGCTGACATCCCAAACCATGAGATCATTCAGTCCGTTCGTCGCAACCAATCGTGCACCCGACGGGACTTCTGCAATCGCCACCTCCAACAGCGGATCCAGCGAAAGAAACTCCGAGATCAACTCCAGTGAGTCATCCGCAAAATGATATAACTCCACCCCGTTATAGTCATCGATCGCTGCCAGCAATTGACCACTCGCTGCCAGCCCGGAGTAATGCACCCCGTTCGTCAGACTCTGCATTGGCTTCAACTCGTCCCCGGCCAGAAGGTACAGCTGTACACCGTTGAAACCTGAAGCCACAGCCACAAATCCGCCAACCGGAATGACCGCGTAAACCGAATCCTCCAGTTGCCACGATTGGAGCACTTCCGCCGCCGGCCCCGCCAATGCCGCCCTACCCAGCCTGCCAGCTTGAGACCAGAGCCATAAGTCATCCCCAGCGATGATCATCTGCTCGAACGCCATTCCGGTCGCTCGCAGTCGAGTTGGCACCAGCGAAGCGCCCGGATCTCCCAGGTTTACTTTTCTGATTTCGTTGGGGGCAAGCAGGTACAGCGCTTGATCGTCCATCGCAATATCCACCACAGCTCCGATCGACCGCTCCGCCACCAGGTGAAAATAGTCAGCGGTCAACTGTGCCTGTGCGACTCCCCCGCTCACCAGCAACAACAAAGCTGCAAGGAGGCAGGTGATTCTGTACTGCGTGTATCGCTTCATCTCATCTACTCGGCGCTCTACTTCAGCAACACCATCGTCCGGGTTTCTTGCGCGTCACCATAGCTGAGTCTATAAAAATAGACGCCGGACGCAACCCTTTCTCCCCTGTCATCGTTGGCATCCCACTCGTAACGATAAAAGCCGGCAGGCATCTGCCCCCTCACAATCGTCCTGACCCGCTGTCCGAGCGTGTTGAACACCTCCAGCTTCGTATCGACTTCCGCAGTCAGGTCAAACTCGATCGCGGTCGTGGCATTGAATGGGTTGGGATAGTTTTGTGCGAGTCTGAAGCTGGTCGGCAAAGGTGGCTCGCTCGGTGGCGCAGTCGGCTTGGCAAGAAATGGCAGCATCCCGCTGTTCTGCGAATCATTCAGGAACCCGTTCCAGACTATTGCCGATTCCGAAGCTACCGTCGGCAAATCCCAGAGGTAAAGCTTCAGATCGGACGCCCCCATATAAAGTTCGAGCAGCCCATCCTGATCGAAGTCCCCCGCCAGCGGAGTATTGGGTGAATAAAGCACCGTGCCGGCAGGCGCAAAGGTGTAAAGCGGCCAGCCGCGCGTGATTCTGCCATCCAGTTCGAACGAATAAACCTTTTCCGCGTTGGCAAACAACGTCGCACCGGCACGGCAGATGATTTCCGGCTCACCGTCATTGTCGGTGTCGAGAATCATGGGATTCGATAAAGCATTATTCACCGCAACCAGGAAACCATCATTGCGGCCAAGCTCCGACTCCAGCCAGGGAGTGCCGTCACCGTGCCACACATAAATCTCTCCGCCATCTAGTGGTGCGCTGAATGCAACAACCAACTCCGGAATCGAATCCCCATCCAGGTCACCCGCAGCCGGATAGGGTGAGAGGTACTGAAACTTGTCGTCATAGTGCCGCGGCCAGCCCGGCAGGTCGGTGCCGTTCGACTCGATGATGCGAACCGTGATCGAGTAGTCATCGTTGTAATGCGCGAAAGCGATCTCCGGTTCACCGTCGAAGTCAAAGTCCGCCAGTACTGCACCAAATGGTGGTCCGGTCGATATCACCCGCGCACCGATCTCAGGGTAGAGCGGCTGTCCGTTCTTCCCCGAGAAGAGGTAGATTCCACCACGCCGGCCCGAAACACCATAAGCGCCACCAATATCGCGGAATCCATCCCGGTCAAAATCGTAACTGAATACAAACGCCGGCACCGCACCACTGAACTGCCGTGGTAGCTCGGTGTCGTTGACACTGGCGAATTTTCCGTTGTGGCTGTAGAAGTAGGCGCTGCCATCCGCGCGAAAACAATAAAAACTGCCGTTAGAATTCAGCACCACGATCTCAGGGCTGCCATCCCCATCGATATCGCTCACATGAGGCGTCGGAAATGAGAGAAACTGCGCACCCACCGGAAACACGCGTGGCCAGCCGGGGAGGTTGTTGCCCGCTCCATCGACTACCGTCAATCCTGAGTCAGAGACAATCGCCAGCTCATCCTTACCATCCCCGTTGAAGTCGTAGACCGCGGGCGACGACTGATAAACCGTCCCATTCGGGTCGAGCGTGTAGGTCTCAAGCGACTCCGGGTCGAGAATAATCGTTCCCGCCTGTCCGCCCGTAATCAATTCCAGCTTGCCGTCGCCATTAAGATCCGCGGACTTCGATACGAAGTGTGGGCGCGTCGCAGGGGCAACCGGATAGTCGTCGTTGAGCAGTGTCTTGATCACAACAGGCTGAAACGCCTCATGCACCACGCCGCCGGCGATCAGCCGCAGTTCGAGTGTACCACTTCCGCTGCGTACCGGACCAACGCTCCAATCCTCGATCAACTCTGAAAAGACCGGAACGGTGCCATGCTCAATGAAAACCGGTTGTTTCGGCTCCGTGTCGGGATAGAAGTAAAGATCGTAAGCTTGAAAGTCTGGTGCAGTCGCCGTACCCCGAATCTCAACCGAGGAACGAATCGTATCGCTCTCGGTCGGACTCTCGATCGCAAAGCGTGTGTTGTTGAGAAGTCGGATCGTCGTAGTGAAGGCAATTCCCTCCCCGACCCTGAGGCGCAACGGTGTCGGACCATCATAGGGAGAAGAATCCCACTCGGCAAGTTGTTCCGTGATCACCGCCGCATTTCCGCGCGCGATCTCGATCCAGACACCCTCTGATGCCGGCTTTGCCTCAAGCAGATACTCTTCACCATCGGCTGAGTATGCGGAGCCAGCTATCTTAACCATCCCCTTCTGAACAGAGTTAGGGATAGGTGAACTGATCTCGGCATAACTGCCCGAAAGCACCCCGGTAGCTCGTTCGAGGTTAATCCGGCCATAGCCGGTGTAAATGCTGTATTCCCCCTGCTCCCTCCCTTGCGGGTCTGCTATCTGATCAGCCGTCGCCATCAACAGGTTGCGCAGACTGTCGACCCTCAATCCGGGCGAGTATGAGAGCAGGAAAGCCGCAGCTCCCGCAACGTGGGGCGCAGCCATCGATGTGCCATCCGCCAGGATGTAATTGCTGTTGATGATCCTGATCCGCGGTTCGCCGGCATCCGCATACAGGTCGGTGCCCCTCGCCCGCAGCGAAAGAATATCACGCCCCGGCGCCGACAGGTCCACCCAACTCCCGTAAGTCGAAAAGTCGGTCGCCATGCCGGATGAATTGCAGGCGCCCACGGTAATCGCATCCGGCAACACGGCAGGATAGAATGGCGATGAGTCTCCTGAGTTCCCGGAAGCCGCCACGAACAGACAGCCGTTGCTGCGGGCATACTTGACCGCATCATTCAGGATCGTGCTGAAGTACGGCGATCCCCACGAGGCATTGATCACCTTCGCGCCATGATCTACTGCATAAATGATCGCTTTGGTGGAGACGGATGTGAATGCATTCGGAAAGATCTTTAAACACATGATCTCGACAGAGGACGCCACCCCTTCGACCCCGATCCCATTCCCCGTAACCGCCCCGACGATTCCGGCTACGTGAGTGCCATGCCCGATCAGGTCCTTCGGGAGCGGGTCGGGGATCACATTGACAACATCGGTCGAATCGCCCGAGAAGTCGTAGCCATAGACATCATCGATCAGCCCATCCAGGTCATCATCCACACCCGGCAGCCCCGAGGCTTCAAGCGGATTTCGCCACACGTTCGCCGCCAGATCGACGTGTTCGTAGTCGACGCCGGTATCGATGATAGCAACCAGCACCCTGTCGCGGTCAGTCGGCAACTCCGCCACCGCGGCGCGCCTGATATCTTCTCCGGCAATTCCGTTGGTGAACTTAAGAGTGTCATTGCCGGGTCCGTCGACGCGAATGATACCGGGGTACGACTGCCCGTTGTTCTCAAGTCCCCACTGATACTGATACAACGGATCGTGAAATAGCTGCATCTTGTAGTCCAGCTCCACGCTCAGCACCGCATTATCAGTCTCAAGCTCCGCCTGCGCCGCCCTCCGCGCCAGTGAATCTTCGAACGTAAACACGAAACTCTTCTCCAACTCCGAGCGTGACTTCGTCACCCGCGCCGTTGCCGGCACGACCGGTTCATAGCCGCTGGCCCCTGCGCTGGCGAGTGTTCCTGCAAGCGTGCTCGCAGCTGGAAAATCGCGAAACTTAACGATCAGTCTGGTGGGGTGGTAATCGTTCGCCGCCCACAGGCTCGTTGTCAAACAAACCAGTGATAGTGCGAATACTGCGCGGCTGGCGATTATGCGGAGTTTGATAGTTCGATTCATCCCAACTGTACCCGGTTCTGCCAGTGTCACCGTCCGTGTCACTGATTGTACGCAGAAGTACAAGATACCGTCCAATAGAGTTTTAGGGGAATGAAATCGGTTGTGTCCGGCGGAAATTAAATCTGCATAACCTATTCAGACTGTGTCCGTGGCAACACAGCCCAGTGCAGTTTTGTTCGAAGAATCTTGTAAAACGAGTTGTGCGGGAACGTTACAAGCTTTGTCACCGACTTAGCTTTCCTGATCTCCACCTCTACGTGCTGATCGATCGGCGCCGAGATTTGTCCGTCGATCGTCATCAGCGCGTTATGCTCCTGCGACGGAACCTTGATCCGTATCACATCGTCACCGTCAAACAACAGCGGTCGCGCCGCCAGCGACTGAGGCGCCATCGGTGAAGCTGTTATCGCTGACATCAGCGGGTTCAAAATCGGTCCACCGACGGCAGAGTTGTAAGCGGTCGAGCCGGTAGGCGTGCAGATAATCAACCCATCTGCCCGATAGGTCGAGATATACTCGTCGTTCACATACAAATCGAGATGAATCAGGCGTGCCACCGAACCGCGATCAACGACGACATCATTGAGCGCCTTGTAAACCACATTCTTGTCCGAGTTTATCAGGCTTGCTTGAAGCATCATGCGCGATTCCACTTCATGTTTGCCATCCACAATCAACTGCAGGTACTCACTCACATCCTGCGCCGAGATCTGTGTCAGGAAACCAAGCGAACCCAGATTGACCCCGAGGATCGGCGTTTCGGCATCCCCAACATCGCGCGCTGTCGCCAGCAAGGTACCGTCTCCACCCATCGAAACGATCAAATCACAACTGCTGCACAACTCGGAACGAGGCAACGCCCGCTCCGGATCGGGAGCCAGGTCTATCAATTCATGGCAGAGGTAATATTCTTGTTGATGGGAGGAAATCCAATCGAGGACTTCGCGGATTATCTGATCAGCGCGCGGACGTTTCCTGTTGGCAATGATTCCGATGCGCATCTGATACTACTCTCGCAAAAGTCTAAGCTGAACCATCCGGCTGCCGGGAATGTCGCTCTAACCGCGTCTGCCGGTTAGTCGTTTCCCTCAGCTACCCGGTACTCAGCGGTCCTGTCAACCGTCTTCTCGAGCGGGTGCTCAACCCCGGTGGACAGCGGCTTTATCTGAAGGCGATGCTTGCCTTCCGAACGAATCAAGTTAGCGATCGACTTCGCAATCCCCGCAGGCAGCAGGTTGACCATGGCCAGCAACTCGTCGCGCCCGCCATGCTCGATAAACTTATCCGGCAACCCGAGCCGCAGAAGATTCTTGTCCCGCAGCCCATGCTCCGTCAACCACTCTCCGATTCCCGATCCGAACCCGCCTATCAGGCTCCCCTCCTCGATAGTGATTATGTTCTGGTAACGATTCACCACCTGGGTAAGGATTTGCTCGTCGAACGGCTTCACGAAGCGGCAGTTGACCACCGCCAGCTCCATTCCCTCAGCGGAAAGTTGCTCCGCCGCAGTCAGGGCGCTGTTCACCATCGTACCGACCGCCAGAATCACGCCATGCATTCCGTCCCGCAGAATTTCCCACGTCCCCCACTCGAACATCGGACGCTGCTGTAACTCGCCCTCAGGGATATTCCCCCGGGGCCAGCGGATCGCTATCGGGCCGTCGAAATTCTTCATCGAAAGGTGAAGCGCCTGATGCATCTCCGTGCCATCCTTCGGTGCGATGATCGTCATCCCCGGCACCGGTCTGAGATAGGAGATATCAAAGCAGCCGTGGTGCGTCGGACCGTCGTTGCCCACCAGGCCCGCACGATCCAGCGCAAACAGCACCGGAAGTTTCTGTAGCGCGATATCATGGATTACCGGATCGTACGCCCGCTGCAGGAATGTCGAATACACCGCAAACACCGGCTTCTTTCCGGCGCGCGCCAATCCCGCCGCGAAAACCGCTCCATGCTGCTCCGCAATACCTACATCAAAAAACCGTTCCGGAAACTCCTCGCTGAACGGAATCAAGCCCGTGCCCGATGGCATCGCCGCCGTAATGGCCACCATGTCGGGGTGTTCCCGGCCCATCTCGCAGATCGCCTGGCTGAACACCTTGGTATACGCCATCCCCTTCTTCTTGTCAGCCTTGCCGGTAACCTTATCGAATTTGCCGACACCGTGCAGACAACAGGCATCCTCCTCGGCCGGCTTGTAACCCTTGCCTTTCTGAGTCCTGAAATGCAACAGCACCGGGCCGTTTAACTCCTTGATGTCTCGCATGATCTTCACGAGCGCTTTGACGTCGTGGCCGTCGATCGGGCCAAAATAACGGAATCCCAGCTTCTCGAATATCACTCCCGGAACCAGCACACTCTTGACCGTCTCGTCAACCTTGTGCATCACCTCTCTGATCGTCGACCCGAGGGGTGCTTTCCCGGTGAGCTGCCAGATATGATCCTTAATCTTATTGTAGGTCTGATCCGCGCGCACCTCGGTGAGATACTCCGACATCGCACCGACATTCTTGTCGATCGACATCGAATTATCATTGAGGATTACCAGCATGTTGCGACCCGAATGGCCGAGGTTATTCAAGCCCTCGAACGCCATCCCCCCGGTCAGCGCCCCATCGCCGATGATCGCGACCACATGATGATTCTGCTTGGACAGGTCGCGTCCCACCGCCATTCCGTAAGCGGCGGAGATCGACGTCGATGCGTGACCGGCGCCGTAAATGTCATGCTCCGACTCCGTTATCTTCGCGAATCCGGAGAGCCCGTTGAGCTGGCGAATCGTATGCATCTTCTCGTTGCGACCGGTAAGCATCTTGTGTACATAGCTCTGATGGCCGGTGTCGAAGATAATCTTGTCTGTCGGGCTGTCATAAATGTAGTGGAGCGCCACGGAGAGTTCGACTACGCCGAGATTTCCGCCAAGATGTCCGCCAACCTGCGAGAGAACCGTCAATAGCTGGTCGCGAATCTCCTTTGACAGTTCGGGAAGCTGTTCTACCGAAAGCTTCTTCAAGTCCGCGGGTGATTTTATGCCTGAAAGTAACGGCGTCGTTTGCTCACTCATTTGCTATATGATACTCCACAACTGAATTCAAGTTCATGCTAAATCTGAACACCACTGCGCGATTTTCCTCTCGGCCGCGCCTTCATTCATCCTCTCCCGGTAAACAACCGCACTGCCGGCGCTAGTTCTTCCGGGCAACCACGAAGTCGGCCAATTCGCAAAAGATATCACGTTGAGGAAATTCTGCCAGAATACTTTTCGCTTCCGCAATTAAAGATAACGCCTCCTTGCGCGACTTCTCGACCCCGAGGACCTTTGGATAAGTCGCCTTGGCAAGCCGTGAATCGGCGCCGGTAGACTTGCCGAGGTCGGCAAAGTCCCCTTCGACATCCAGCACGTCATCGATTATTTGAAATGCCAAACCGAGTCGCTCGCCGAATTGTTCCAGCTTATTCACCACTTCAGCCGGAGCCTTCGCCAGCATTGCGCCGATCTTGATCGAAGCGCGAATCAGCGCAGCGGTCTTGCGTCGATGGATCGCCTCCACCTGCTTCAGGTTCACCTCGTGCCCCTCCGCTTCCACATCACGTACCTGTCCGCCGATCATCCCCTCTGTGCCGATCGCCTGGCTCACTTCTCTGATCACCTCTGTATCGCCACTGCCCGCCAGGACCTCAAACGCCAGCGCATGAAGCGCATCCCCCGCAAGCACCGCGATATACTCAGAATACTTGCGATGGAGCGTGGGCTGCCCGCGACGAAAATCGTCATCATCCATACATGGTAAATCGTCGTGGATCAGCGAGTAGGTGTGGAGCAACTCCAGGGCACAGGCATAACGATAGATATCGTCACTCTCCCCCCCGGTCGCGTAGTAGGATGAAATCGCCAGCACCGGACGGATCCGCTTTCCACCCGCGAGCACAGAATAGCGCATCGCCTCATGCAACTTTCCCGGATCCGGGGTCGGCTCCGGAAGCAACTGCGACAGGGTCTGGTCAATCCGTTCCCGCATCGCGCCAAATCTGACCTCTGGTGCCTTAGCTGTCGTCGTCATCACTATTCCCGAATGGCTGCAAAGTAAACTTGTCATGCTCGGCAACCAGCTTCTGAATCTTCTCCTCAGCGGTCGCCAGCCGTGCACCGCACAACTTCGTCAGCTCCATGCCCCGCTGAAACAGCTTGATCGCCTCATCGAGCGGCAGATCACCCTGCTCGAGGTTAGCAACGACTTCCTCAAGCTCTTCCAAATTTTGTTCGAATGTAGCTTCTGACCTGGCCATCATCTCAAAACTTCGGGTTGAATCCCACAGCCGTTGCTGTCAGCCTCCATAGTGGGCATACAGGGAATCTACGGCATATTGTAAGTGCTACGCCTCAAGCGTCACCAATCAGTAACTTTTCGCGTGCAGAGAGTATATCAGATTGAGGCGGTAAAGCAATCATTCTTACCGATAAATACTTGCCCCTACTCCCCCTGTTTCGGAATAATCCGCTCAACGCTCGCCGCCACGCTCCCATCCGCAAACTCTACCTCTATGGCACTCCCCTCCGTCAGCGCACTCACCGATTTTACGATTCCACCATCATCCACGCCTCGGACCACGGCAAATCCCCGTTTCAACACGCTCTGGGGCGACAAGACAGCCAGCTTCTCCGCAAGCAACGAAAACCGGCTGCGCCGATCCTTCAATAGTTGCCCGGCAGCGCGCGCCAGTCTGCTCGACAGATCATCCAGCCGCTGCGCCGGAGCTTCAAGTAATACTTGAGGCGAACGCAGCCAGCGCGAACGAACCAGCCGTTCCAGCCGCTCTCTGCGCAACGCCGTGTTGCGCTGCAGAGCATTGCGAATACGAATCGTCAATTCCTGCAGCAGCGCGCGATACGAAGCAGCATCGTAGGTCGCCACCTCCGCCGCAGCCGATGGGGTCGGCGCGCGCAGATCAGCCACAAAATCGGAGATCGAAAAGTCTGTCTCATGCCCAATCGCGGAAATTATCGGTATCCTCGAATCATAAATCGCACGGGCCACAACCTCTTCGTTGAACGCCCAGAGATCCTCAAGTGAACCGCCTCCCCTTCCAACAATCAACAAATCCGCCTCACCCCAACGGTTAAACTCCTCAATCGCCCTGGCGATATCGGGTGCCGCAGCATCACCCTGTACTGCTGTCGGACGCACAACCAGCCGCACCATCGGCGCACGACGGCGGGCGACATGAACCATATCGCGAATCGCCGCTCCGGTTGCTGAAGTCACCAGCCCGATCGTCGCTGGAAAGCGTGGTATCGGCTTCTTGTGCGCCGGATCGAACAATCCCTCAGCTTCAAGCTTTTCTTTAAGGCGGCGGAAGCGCTCCTCCAACGATCCCAGACCAAGCGGCTCCATCCTGATAACCCGTAGCTGATAGTAACCACCCTTCTCGTAAAGCGTAATATCACCGAAAGCGCGCACCTGGAGCCCATCCTTGGGGTCAAGCTTTAGCGACTGAGCGTTGAACCGCCAGATCACCGCCTTTAACTGCGCAGATTCATCCTTCAGCGTGAAATAACGATGACCCGAGGTGTGATGCTTGTAATTGGATATCTCACCCTCCACCCAGATCGATTGATACTCCCCTTCAAGCAACTCTCTGATCTGACGCGTGATCTCGCTGACCGAATATGTAGTGCCTGAGTCGTTCATTAGCACTGAGGTTATGAAATTGAATTTCCCGACTCAAGGACTTTCAACGCCACGAAAGCAGGAAGTGACTCTCAAACTCTGACCCGAAACTCTACTTCCTTCGATCCGATACGACTGCCTTTGACGAAAGCGATGCGGGATGTCGCTAACTTGAACGAAACTAATCTTCAATCTAAAGCTAACTATTGCAACCCTTTAACAGATTCTGATAATGCCGAGACTGACTCGGGTGTTCAGATTATCGACACTCTATGTTTGAAGGCCGACATTAAGTGGCCGGAAATCGCTTGAAATACAACAAGTTAAACTTTCTCGGAATTCGGCACGGTCATTGCTTTAAATATGGTGTCTTGGCCAGTAGTGTCTTACCAAACTATCCGCTAGGCAGAGGCTCCTCAACAGAGCCTCTGCTTTCTTTTTGGGGGGAAATTCTGAGAGTTAAGTCCGGAGAAACAATCGTGCCCCACCAGCCGCTTCTGGTCGGCCCACGTCCAATTCTAGAGAAAGTCTGTGCAGCTACACCCACTACCCGGCGCGCTTCCGCTACCGAAGATGTAGTTTATCAGGAGCACCGCATCTCCAACCGAAACACTGCCACTGCAATCGGCATCGCCCGATCCTATAGCGCTCGGAACGGGAGCGGCACCACCGCCGAAAATGAAGTTGATGATATGGACCGCATCCGCAATCGAGTAAGTTAAATCACCGTTTGCATCACCCACCAACCAACTGCAAGCCGGCGGCAGATCGATCTCAACCTCTTCCAGATTGCTGAACACAGACTGCTGGTTCTCGGCATCCTTCGCCCGCACCCTGTAACTGTAAATGCCACTCTCCAGATCCTCCACGAGATATTCAGTACCCACTACCGAACTTGAGAGCAGGCCCACATTCGCAAAACCCGCGATCGGAGTAATATCGTCAACCCAGAATCCCGGATTGGCGACAAATCCATCCGTCACATAGCGGAAGCGCAACAGGATCGACTGCCCCACGTAACTGCCAAGACTGAACTTCGCTTGCGTGAAGAACGTCTGCGATCCCGTTATGCCATTCCCCAGGTTCGTGCCATTGGGGTTGGATGTCGTCGTTATGTTTCCGGGGATGGAGGTCCAGTTAAGACCCTGATCGGTTGATACCTGAACGTAGGCATAATCCCAGTTGTTTTCGATATCCCAGCGCGCCTTGAAGAAAAGCGAGTCTCCGGCCTGCACCGTGTATGGGTAGATCGTCGTCAGGCGATTGTCGAGGTCGTCCCCAGAGTCACTGTGGTACGAGTGAGTGCCACTCGAAGCATACTGTGTCGACACCTCGAATCCGTCAAAATTCCAGCGCGGGTTAGCTTGAGTCTCCGCGTTGTCCGAAGTCGCCGCAAAACCGCTCAGTTGCCACACCTCAAATGAGACAGCCGGGTTTAATGTATCGCTGTGGGTCCAGGTAAGCGTAAAGGAATCGACCTCGATCGGGTCAGCCACCGGCACAATGACCGGTGCCTCCGGTGGCGCCAGTTGCTGCAATTTATCAGCAATCCGCGCCATGAAAAGATTCCCTTCCAGGTTCTCCTGCACCAATGGCGTGATGCGGGATATTGGAGGCCAGAAGCCATCGCTCGATCCACCCACCTCTATCGTGACTGCATAGTTCTTGTTCTTGGTCGTGGTCTCGCCATAGCCCCAGTCATCCGTCGATCCGTTGACCGGATACAGCAACTCCCAGGCGGTACCCGGGTTGTAGCCATTGAACGACTGGATCGAATCCCCCATCGCGACAAAGATCGAGTGCTCCGGTGTGTATATCTCTTCATACCCCCACGGATAGATGAAAATATTGCTGTACGAGTGATAAGACAGCGTGATCGTAAAATTGCGCGATTCGATGAAGTCGCGAATCCCCTGCGTCTCCGGCTCCGAGAACGGTCCCGTGCCGCGGTAGGTCTCGCTGTTGCTGAACGGTGACGATCCCTCGTCATCGTAGCCCCACTCATAGCCAAAATTGCGGTTCAAGTCTATTCCGAAGGTGCCATCCCCATTGTTCCGCCGATTCTTCCTCCAGAGTCCTCCTCCGCTCGGCTCAGTCAACTCGTTGTAATAGTAACCGTCCGGGTTGACCACGAGCGTAAAGTACAACTCGCGATTGTTGACAATGTAGGTCGCTTCCGGATCGATACCGTAATTGTTGGTGAGATGGCGCATAAAGTAGATCAGCACTTCGGGGGTAATCACCTCGCGGCAGTGAATCGCCGAGTGGTAGTAAATCTCCTCCTCATCCTCATCAAAACTCACATTGTCAGATATCTTCATCACATAGATCGGCCTGCCCTCAATCGTTGCGCCGATCGAGTCTCGCGGGGAAACAATCGCGGGATGCGCCGCCGCGATGGAATCCATCGCAAGGTATATCTCCGAGAGCGTCCGGTAGCCACCCATGGTCCGATTCTTGTCGAGACGGCTTGCATAGAAGGCCGAAACGTCGGAGTGAATCACCGTATACTCGATCCCAAGTTGGTCCAGTCGTGAAAGCTCCTCCGGTGACACGAAGGCAACCTGCGTATTGCCTTCCGACTCAACCACGTCAAGCTGAAGCTGGCGGACTTCCTGGAATTGCTTCTTATCCTTGAATTCGATTCTGATTTGAGCGGTCTGCTCTGCCACTACACTGCCGCCGGCAGCCAGGAACAGCAAAACCAGCAATGAGACAATGAGCGAACGTGAGAATGAGATATTTACTGCAGTAGCAATAAGGTGCGGCATCTTGGGCTCCTCAGGGGACTAGCGGTTCTAACGGACAAATCGTCTGAGCAGTTCAGTTGGGTAGCTCACATTTGGACAGAGCGCCGGAGGGTCTGATACTACAAATCACCGGTGCGTGGTACTGCTGTGATTTGAAACCCGCTCAGGCTCTTAATATGTCCGATTCTGCCATTTTAGCAAGGGCAATTGAACCGCCTCAATTACCCCGTTCCAGCCCTCTAATACAGTGACACCGGCAGGTTCTGTGGGAAGGTCAAAGTGAACGTCGTACCCTCGTTTTCTTTCGATTCGCACTGGATCGTTCCACCATGCTGATGGACCCACTTGCGCACCAGCGCCAACCCAAGCCCCGTGCCATCCACCTTGCCGTGGGTAAAGAACGGAGTGAAGATGTTTGGTAGGTTCTCAGCTGAAATGCCGCTCCCCTGGTCCCTCACCTGGACCTCGATCTCCTCAGCCGAACGTGATCTGATAATCAGGTGCACGCTCGAACCCTCCTGTGACGCTTGAATCGCGTTCTGGATCAGGTTATGCAGCGTGTTCACGAACAACATCTCATCGACAACAATCTCGTCCAGCGTTCGATCGATCTCAATCTTCAATTTGATATCCCTGGCTTCCAGCTCCGGCTCCAGCTTGGCGCGTAGACTTGCTTCGACGTGCGCCAAACTCACCTCCGCAGGCGAGAACTTGGTGTCACGCGACAGCGTCAGGAAACGATCTACCATCGCCGAAGTATCCTTGGTCTCCACCAGAATATTCTCGACGATCCCGGAAGCCTGCGGGCTGTCAGCGGTAATCTTCTTCAACAACTGCACGAAGCCGATCATCGCGCCGAGGGAATTTCGCAGCTGATGAGCCAGCCCGGCAGCCATCTCACCGATAGTCGCCATCTGATCCTTGAGCGAGATCTCAGCCTCCAGCTTTTTGATCTCAGACAGGTCGGTCGCCAGCAGCATCGCTCCCTGTATATGCCCCTGCAGATCGCGCAATAAAGTACAACTGATATTCAGCCAGATCTTGCGCGCCCCGCCAACCTGCTGCTCTCGTTCCGGTAAAGTTGCCTCCAGTCCGCTCGCCAGCACTTCCTTCACCAGCTCAGCCAGTCCGGGACAGTTAGAGATTGCCTCACCTATCGGCTTGTGCAGCTTCTCGGAACGTTTACCTCCGAAGAGCTCCTCTGCTGCACGATTGTAGTGCGTAACGTTCCCATCGGTGTCGCAACTCACGACCGCCGAATACATACTCTCGAGAACAAACTCGTTGTATCGCTCCAGACTCGCTGCCCGGCTCTTCTGTTGCGCATACAGCCGTTGCAGCTTCTCCTCCTTCTGGCGCAACTCATCGATCACCTTCTGGAATGTCTCCACGGCAAAATCGACCGACTCCGCCTGCTCGGTGGAGGCTATCTCTGCGGCGATCGCTTGTGACTTGATCTTGCGGTAAGGAGTGAGGGTCAGGCGCAACAGCACCAGCACTATCGTCAGGACGGCGAGAACGCTCAATATCTGAAATACGGTGTTGAGCTTCGCTAGCTTGTTCACTTCACGATCTCCCGGCACCACCAGGGTCCCGACGAGGGTCAGTGGCACACCCTCTGACGACATGAAATGATAAAACCCGGCTCGCATCGATTCCCCCCCGATCCCGGCGTATGGATAAGTCAGCGAGGTAGGTAAGCTGGTCGTAGCGCCGCCGGCAAGTTTCTTCGGCAGCCCGTAAAGCTCCTGCAACAGGTGCAGGTTGGCAATGCTCGTATACTCGGAGTAGCCGACCTCCGTGTGGCGCAACGCTTCGGTCTCCACAACATAAAGCTTCTCGAATCCAGCCGCTTCCGCAAGCCGTCGCGTCTCGTTCGTGTTGATTCCCAGCCGCGGGTGGTCACTCAATGTCTGAGATATCAGTGCAAGCCGCTCGGCAACATCCCGTGCGAGACGTTGCTCGTTTACGCTTTCCACCGTATTGAAAAAGCGCATCGAATTGAGGTTCGCCCCGATAATCAGAACGAACATCAGCCCGAGCGTAACCTTTATCATCAGCTCGTAGCTGAGGCCGTGTCGCTGAAGCCACGACTTCACGACTCCCGTAGTGGCTGGCTGCGCAGACTCTTTCCTCATACTGGTGAATTATCGGCAGATTTGGGAATGCGCGAAGTGGCAGACCCGCGATTCATCCCCCAATTCTGCACGCCTGCGGGTGCAAGCTTAGTGCAGCGGTTCCAGATTGAAGCGTTTTACTGCGGGGCGATCGTCCCCTACTGTAGCATCAGGATTTCGTGAAGGTAGAAATTGATGATCGCATCACCAAAAAAGAGCGCGATCAGCGCAGCCATCGAAAGAAACGGTCCGAAAGGAATCATCCGCGTCTCGCGTGCTTTCTGTGAAACAGCCAGCTGAATGATGGCGTAAATCAAGCCCAGAACTGCAGCGCCGAAAAAGATGATGATGATCGCGCGCCAGCCCAGGAACGCACCCAGCATAGCTGCAAGCTTGATATCCCCACCACCGAGCGATTCCTTCTTGAACAGGAAATCACCTACCAGCGCCAGCAGGTAGAGCGAAAGACCGCCCGCCAGCAAGCCAATCAACGAATCGAGCGGACTCAATTCAGGATTGACGAAAGAGAGCGCCAGCCCGATCAACATGCCGGGATAGGTAATCTTGTCGGGGATGATGAAATGCTGGAAGTCTATGACCGTGGCCACCAGCAAGAGCGCAAAGAAGAGACTCACGACGCCGGTGTAAGCCGACAGGCCGTACATCTTGAAGGCGAGCAGGAAAAATCCCGCCGTAATCAACTCAACTGCCGGATAACGCCACGAAATCGCCACCTTGCATTTCCGGCAGCGCCCACCGAGGATGATGTAGCTGATCAGCGGGACATTGTCATACCATGCAATTCGCTGCCCGCAACCGGGACAGCGGGAGCGACCCACCACGAAATTCTCATTCCGTGGCAGTCGGTAGATTATCACATTGAGGAATGACCCGAAGAATATGCCGAACAGGAAAACATAAATCGAGAGGATCAACTCTGTCTGCATCGGTGAATCCATATTATGCCTTATCGGCTGATTCAGCCCCTTATTGAAGCACGTAGCGGGGAGCGGAAGCTCATTCCTGGCTGCATCGATTCGAAAACAGCGTCAGCATCACCACAGCCGCCAGTTCCGCGCGCATCCGCCGACTCCCCAGCGAGACAGGGATCGCCCCCGCACGGATCAGTTTATCCTCCTCGATGCGACTGAATCCCTCCTCAGGCCCCGTCAGCAGCAAGATCGATCCAGCCGTTTTCGTCGCCTCCACCTCCGCCAATGCTTTTCCCCGCATCGACCCGATATATACGCCGTCATATCGCCCCAGCTCATCCACCACCGATACCAAATCTCCCGGCGGCAAAATCTCCGGCAGGACGGTGCGAAGAGACTGCTTAACCGCGCTGATCGCGACATTCTGCCAGCGTGAGGTCCGCGCGGCGGCTTTCTCCCCCGTCAACTTGGTCTTGCTGTTCTTCGAGAGAATCGGCAGGAAAGCCGAGGCACCCAGTTGCGTGCACTGGTCGATGATCTGATCCCCCTTCGCCAGTTGCGGGATACCAAATCCTACCGTTATCTTCGCAGCCAACTCCCCCACTTGCGATCTCCTCCCCTTAATCGCAGCCAGTACACAGCGATCTTCAAACGCCGTCAACTCCATCTGATATAGATTCCCGCAGCCGTCGGTCGCGAGAAACGTATCCCCGATGTAGAGCCGAAACGTCTTTAATATGTGGTCTGATTCTTCGCGTGTAAAGAGTGCGCTGTTGCCGCTTATTGAGCCCGGTTCGATGTAGAAGTGAACTACACTACTTTGCTTTCGTGACACGACAGCAAATCCATTCATTCATACGGGATACCAGGTAGCCCTGCGGATTCTTCAGCTTGAGGAAGCGTTGAAACTCCTCCTCCTGCTCGAGCAATATCCCTGACAGGATCAGCGTCCCCCCCGGTCGGAGTGCGCGCATGAAGCTCTCGAATAAATTGAAAATCTCGTCCTTGATCAGATTGCTGATGACGATATCGTAGTAGCCATGCCGGCTCACTTTCTCCATCGATCCGAATTCCACCCGCACGGTATTCCCGACACCGTTCAATGCGATATTCTCTTCCGCATTCTCGATCGCAACCAAGTCGATGTCGAGACCATAACATTCCGATGCCCCGAGCTTGGCAGCCTGGATACTCAAAATCGCCGAGCCACAACCAAGATCAAGCACCTTGTCTCCCTGCCGCAAATCCGCCGTCAACTGGCGCATACAGAGCTGCGTGGTCTCATGGTGTCCCGTACCGAACGCCATCTTCGGCTCAATGATGATCGGAATCTTGTCGGGATACTCTGTCGTATCCCAGCTTGACTTCACGACGAAATTGTCCACCACGACCGGCTTGAACGACTTCTTGTATGACTCGATCCAGTCGATCTCATCGATCGAACGAACTGAGATCATCTTGTCGAGGCTCTCAGGCTGCACCAAACCCGTCTTCACCAGGTGGCGACCCAGGTCCTCGACTTTCTCTCGTGATGAGTCCTCGGCGGGCAGGTAGAACTTAACGACAAAATCCTTATCGTCAACCTCAGTCACCAGGCCCTGACTCAAGGCTGTAGTAATGAAACCAGTCACCAGGTCCTCATCCTGTGGCGAGCACTTGACGCTGATCTCCAGGTATGATGTCAATCTATACTCCCAGGGACTCTTTCAAGCGTTCGAAAATCGACTTCGATACCTTGGGCGGTACCTCTCCCTCGATTTCCATTAGCTTCTCGTAGAGTTCTTTCTGCTCACTCGTGAGATTTGTCGGTGTCCAGACACTAACCTTAACCAGAAGATCACCCCGCCCATTCGAACGGAGCTTACCCAGGCCCTGGCCACGCAACTTCAGGATCTTGCCAGATTGCGTCCCGGCGGGGATCTTCAATTTGACTTTGCTTTCGAGCGTCTCGATCTGAATCTCGCCTCCCAGCGCCGCCATCGCCACGGTGATCGGTACCTCAGTAAGGATATCATCACCATGCCGCACGAACCGCTCATGCTCCTGTTCATCGATCAAGACTATCAGGTCGCCGGCTTCGCCACCGCGCATGCCGGCATTCCCCTCCCCGCGCATCGGGATATAGTTGCCCGACGCCACCCCCGCGGGAATCTTCACCGTGATCGTGGAGGTATCCTCCACTCGCCCCGATCCGCTGCAGGTGCCGCACGGATCCTGAATCACCTGGCCCGTTCCCCCGCAGTAATCGCACGTCGTAACGTTAATGAACTGCCCGAACATCGAGCGCGTCACCTGACGCACCTCCCCCGCTCCCCGACACTGTGGACAGGTCTCGCGTGCCGTACCCGCCTTCGCCCCCGAGCCGGAACAGGTATGGCAGCGTTTGTAGCGCTTGATCTTGATCTTCTTCGATACACCCGTCGCGATCTCTTCCAGTGTCAGCTTGACGCGGATCTTGATATCTTCACCACGGAAACTGTGCTGCCTTCCGCGCGTGCTGCGTCCGCCGGCCGCACCGAATATCTCGTCGAAAATCGAACCGCCGCCACCACCGCCGCCCATGCCGAAATCCCGCATGAACGCACGCAGCGCATCGTTGATGTCAAACCCGGCGCCGCCGAAACCACCAGCACCAAATCCACCATGCTGCTGAAATCCCGCATGACCGAACTGGTCATACTGCTGGCGTCGCTGCGGGTCCTTCAAGACCTCATACGCTTCGGTCGCTTCCTTGAACTTCTCCTCGGCTTCCTTATCGCCGGGATTCTTGTCGGGATGATACTTGACCGCCAGTCGGCGGTAAGCCTTCTTGATCTCATCCTCCGACGCACCCTTTTCGATACCGAGGATCTCGTAATAATCACGTTTAGACATATAAAATAATCTGCAATGCTCGACTGAAGTTGTGCTTCGTCAGGCCGTAGTTGCTGCTACTGCTCCTTCTTGTCGTCCACAACCTCAAAATCCGCATCGACAGCTTCGTCGCCTTCCTTATTCGCTTGCGACGTTCCCGATTGGCCGCTGTCACCCTGTGGCTGCGGGCCACCCCCTTGAGCAGCTTCCTGCTGGGCAGTCTCTTTGTAAATATGCTCAGCGATCGCCTGCGCGGCGGTCATCAGGTCGTCAATTTTCTGGTTGATTATCTCCGGCTGATCCGTCTTGACTGCCGCCTCAAGGCGTTCTTTTGCCTCATCTATCTTCTTGCGCTCATCCTCCGAGATCTTGTCCCCATGCTCCTTGAGCGTCTTCTCGGTCGAATAGATCACCTGGTCCGCCTTGTTGCGGGCCTCCACCAGCGCGTGTTTCTTCTTGTCAGATTCGGCGTTGGCTTCGGCGTCCTTCACCATCTTCTCGATCTCCTGCTCGCTCAAACCGGAGGAGGACTCGATCTTGATCTTCTGTTCCTTGCCGGTCCCCTTATCTTTGGCCGAAACATGAACGATACCGTTGGCGTCGATGTCGAATGTCACCTCGATCTGTGGCATTCCGCGCGGCGCCGGCGGAATTCCCACCAGGTCGAAACGACCAAGCGTGCGGTTGTCGATCGCCATTTCACGCTCACCCTGAAGCACATGAATGCTCACCGCAGGCTGGTTGTCAGCCGCGGTCGAGAAAATCTGAGATTTGCGCGTCGGGATCGTCGTGTTCCGCTCGATCAACTTCGTCATCACTCCGCCCAGCGTCTCGATACCGAGCGACAACGGCGTCACGTCAAGCAGCAGCACATCCTTTACATCTCCCGCCAGCACGCCGCCCTGGATCGCTGCGCCGATGGCGACTACTTCGTCCGGATTCACACCCTTATGTGGTGCGCGACCGAACAGCTCCTTGACCGCTTCCTGTACCTTCGGCATGCGCGTCATGCCACCCACCAGAATCACTTCATCAACCTGCGAGGTGCTCAGGTTGGCATCCCGCAGCGCATGACGGCACGGTTCCAGCGAACGATTTATCAGGTCCTCGGTGAGTTGTTCCAGCTTCGAGCGCGTGATTGTCAGGTCAAGATGTTTCGGTCCATCCTGGTCCGCCGTGATGAAGGGGAGATTCACCTGCGTCTGCATCGTCGAGGAAAGCTCACACTTCGCTTTCTCTGCGGCTTCCTTGAGGCGCTGCAACGCCATCCGATCCTTGCGCAGGTCAATCCCTTCCTGCTTCTTGAATTCGTCGGCGATGTAATCCATTAACCGCTGGTCGAAATCGTCACCACCCAGGTGCGTGTCGCCGTTAGTCGACATCACTTCCACAACATTATCGCCGATCTCGAGAATCGAGATGTCGAATGTGCCGCCCCCAAGGTCATATACCGCAACCTTCTGATTCTCTTTCTTGTCGAGTCCATACGCCAGCGCCGCGGCGGTCGGCTCATTGATGATGCGGAGCACCTCAAGCCCCGCGATCTTGCCCGCATCCTTGGTCGCCTGTCGCTGACTGTCGTTGAAATATGCCGGCACCGTGATGACCGCCTGCGTCACCGTCGTGCCAAGATACGCTTCCGCGGTGGCCTTCAGATTCTGCAGGATCATCGCCGAGATCTCCGGCGGAGAATATTGCTTGCCGCGTACCTCTACCCGGCAATCACCCGATTCATTTTCCGTAATCGTGTATGGGACTATCTTCTCCTCTTCCCCCACCTCGGAATGACGACGCCCCATGAAACGCTTGATAGAGAAGATTGTGTTTTCGGGATTCTTGACCGCCTGCCGCTTCGCGATCTGACCGACCAGGCGCTCGTCACCTTCCTGAAATGCCACCACCGACGGCGTCGTGCGACCTCCCTCCTGGTTCGGGATGACCGTCGCCTCACCGCCTTCCATCACGGCAACGCACGAATTCGTCGTTCCCAAATCTATACCGATTACCTTAGCCATCTATCTATCCTCCATCGATACACGAAACTTCTATCTTCTCCCGGGCGCCTGCAAAATCTCATTCAACTCACGCGCCCGACGCGAAATCCTGATAAAATATCCTTACTCTTTTCCTTTTACAACTCCGACCTTGGCGTGCCTCAACACCTTGTCGTTCAGGTAATACCCCGGTTGGAATTCCTGCGCGATCGTGTCCGCCTCCTTCTCCTCATCTTCCACCTGCATCAGGGCATCGTGAAGGTTTGGATCGAACTTCTCACCCACCGACTCGAACTTCTTCAGTCCCGCGCGGTTGAGAGTCTCCAGCAGTCGATTATATACGAGCTTCATCCCCTTGTCGTATGCCTCGATATCGGCGCCCTTCTCTCTGCTCTCGAAGGCACGATCGAAATTGTCCAGTACCTCCAGCAACTCGCCGATCAGCTCTTCGTTGGCAGACTTTATGAGATTGGTGAACTCCCGCGACGTTCGCTTCTTGTAATTGTCGAATTCCGCAGCCAATCGCGTAAAACGATCCTGCTGCTCACTCAACTGGCGTTCCAGCGTCGCGATCCGATCCTCATCCGTCGGCGGCGCAGTTTCTACCGCCTCCTCCTCAGCAGGAGTTTCCTCAGTGGACTCACCGGCTTCAACACTTCCCTGCTCGTCAGTAGCAGCTTCCGCCTCAGCAGAGTCCTGCTTAACTTCTTCAGCTTTTGTAAGTTCTTCCTGTTTCTTCATCTTTCTCTTGAACATATCGCTGTATAACTACTCTCGCTGTCACTCCTTCACCTCAGCGTGACAGTATCTCCGATAACACCTTCGCCGTGTAATCAACGACGGAGATGAGCTTTGCGTATTCCATTCTCGTCGGACCGATGATTCCAATCGAACCATGCGTCTGACCGATCTTGTATGTCTTAATCACCGCCGACAGATCCCGCAACCCACCGATGTTCGATTCGGTGCCGATCGTGACACTGATTCCATCCGGCAGCGAACTCCCCTTCAACAGATGCACCAGGCTCTTGCGTTCCTCAAGTAGTGATATAAACTCCCGCAACTTCTCCGGGTCCTGGAACTCCTTTTGCGAGATGATGTTCGATGTTCCCTCGGTGTGGATTGTCGGAGAACTGGTGTCATCAAGGATCGTTTCTTTCTGGTCGATGAAGAGCTTGAGCAATTGCGGCTCGCCATTACTCACTCCATGCAACCGCTCCCTGATCGTATTTCGAATCTCCCCGAGCGACAACCCGCAGACCTTCTCGTTGAGAATCTGTACCGTGTCACTCAGACTGTTCTGATCCACCTGCGCCTCAACCTCAACCAGGAGCGTCCGCACAAAGCCTGACTTTACGGCGATAATCACCATCATCTTCGTGTCGGTGACCGGAACCAGGTCTATCTTGGTCAGGATCGCATTCTCGAACTTCGGCAGCACCGTCACGCCAAGCTGCGAGCTCACCTGCGCCAACACCCGCGCCGTCTGGTCGAGCACATCCTCTACCGCGCCATAGTCAACCGTCAGCAACCGCTTGATCTTCTCGCGGTCGTTTTTGCTGAGACGTTCACTTTTTAGCAGATGGTCAACATACAAACGGTAACCAACCTCTGTCGGCACCCGTCCCGCCGATGTGTGCGGTTGCTCGATTAAGCCGCGATCTTCAAGGTCGGCGAGCGTATTGCGCACCGTCGCCGGCGAGACACCAAGGTTAAACTTGGTCGCAATGACACGCGATCCGACCGGCTCGGCGGTACGGATATAATGGTCGATCAGCACCGCCAGAACGGCGCGCTCGCGTTCGTTCAACTCAAATTGCTTGGCCAAACCTTGAATTCCTTATGGCTTCATCAGACGGCGTTTAGCAAAATGCCATCTTACAACAACTTAGGCGAATCGGATTAGCACTCTGCCGTCCAGAGTGCCAAAGAAGGTAGCAAAAAAAACCGCCCTGTCAATAATTATGTCAACTGTCACACAGCCGACAACAGAGCGTCCAATTAGTTATACGGAACACACGACAGATGTTTGCGGATTTTGCGGGAAATTAGGAGGATATCAGACCAAAGTATGCCCGTAGGGGCGAATGGCATTCGCCCAACCGCAGTAGGTTGGATTTTACGCGGCATTGAGAGCTGAGGCCGCCCAAAAATAGGACCATTCGGACTACCCGGAATATGCTCCTTTCCTGAGCAACGGCACTATAGAGAAAGCATCCACTGCAATCGACAACTCCACATCCCGCGCAAACCCTGCCTCACGCAACTCCCGGCTGCTGGTCGACTCCCACAGGATCTCTTTGAGCCTGGATCGCCTGCTGAGGTAAGCTCCCTCACAAACCTCCGCTTCAGGCGACTTTTCCCCCTTGACCATCGAGACAATCGCGCCGGCTGCCAAATAATCCTCAATCGCAACACGAAGCTGGTGATCATCTTCCTTCTCACGTTCGCCGCAGGCGATGATAGTCACTCCGCATTTCTCGGTCTCCAGCAGCTTGTTAACGCACTCTCCGACTGCCTTTAAGTTGACGAACGCCCCGGCAATTACGTGCGGAGCACCTTGAGCCGCCCGACTGCAGTTAGCACCGTTGCGGGATGGCAGAATGATCTTCTCACCCGGCTGAGCGTTAAGCATCGTCTCCGGTGAAAGCGAATACTTGCCCAACGTCGGAACATCCCTGCGATTCACAACCACAGTGCCTCCCACACTTTTCGCAATCTCAACTGGGTTATCAGACTTGCCACACGGTATCACGGAAGCTCCTCTCGCAGCGGCATACGCAACCGTGGTCGAAAAGCTGTATACATCCACAATCAAAATTACCTCTCCCCGTTCAGCAGCACGCTTAGCACCAAGCACACCCCAGTCAAGTTTGCAGGTGTAGGGAAATTGGGAGAGGAAGGTGTGACTCATTTATTCCTAAGATGGGAGTGCTGTCACTTTATGCAAGCACTCCGTACAATTGCCGATTTGTCGACGCGACAGGTACTGTTACCACTCTTCGCACCACGGCAAGTTGTTGCGTAGCCGATCAGGCAGGAATGCCTGGCCTCCTACTAATCCGCAAGGAGCGGGTCCCGGGGGTGAGGCTTGATTGACCTCAGCATCAAGCACCAATCGGTCTTGCCCACACCCTACTGAAACGCATCCAGAATCTTGCTTATGTTCCCCCCTGAGTTTGCCGGAGACAACAGCTCCGTGGCCAGCCTGCCTGCCTGCGTGGAATCGTACGAGGCGCGCACCACTCGCAAAAAATCGTGGACGATGCCGGCATCGTGCTCCCTATTGCTCACCCAGTAGACGTAACCGAAGCACCGCGCAATATCGTGCGAGTTTGGAAAGTTTTCAACGATGCGATGCGCGTACTCGACCGCCGACTCGGAGTCAAGAACCTGCAGCAAGAGCAATATTCGCTCGGTCAGCGTACTGGTCGGGTGTTCATTCGCCAGCTTAAGATAGCCCGCCACCTTACTCCGTCGAAACTCGGCATGATTGAACTGGACATCAACCTCACGGAGTTCTTGCCAAAGCAAGGAATCAGTGGCCTCGGAGTTCACCCGGAAAGTCACTTCATTCGATTCTATCCATCCGAATCGTCCGCCAGAGAATCTGCACACCAAGCGATAGAAACCCGCTGGCATCACTGATAGTCCAACATTATTGGACAGATGCCGACCGTGAGTCTCGCAGATATCAATCCAGCGCGACAGGGTGGTGTCTGGCATGAGAGTGATCCATTCACCATCTCCTCCTATCTCCCCGTGTAAACCTGTGTAGTAAAGCTCATCCCCCACGGAGTCGAGCACTGACACGTCGACGTACCACAGATCGGGCTGCAATGGTCTGACATCGATCGCAGTGTCGCCAATGTTGGTCAGGCTCAAACGTACCCAGACACTCTCGTATGGTTCGACCTCAGCCTGCTCTGCCTCAATCTTGAATTCCAGGGGACACGGTTGCGCCACTATGGTGTGCACTCCAAGAAACTGCGGAAGCACAACCAGACCGAGTATCTTAAGCGCTCGCAAGATCAAATCATACTCTCCCATTTTGTCAGATAATAAGTTCAATCAGGATAACGATCTGGCACGGCAGAATGTTTAGTTGCCGCGTCAGCGAGGTGAAGCCAGCTCATATCACGCGCCAGGTATACCTGACCTCGTGCGGACCGTCAAACGCCAAGCCCACCCCTACTTATGCACCGTCCGCAAGAATCGCTCGATCTCCGGTACGCCACCCTGGAAAATCAAATATCCATTGTGCGGTTCGCGGTCGGTAATCTCATCTGCAATATTGGTGAGCATCAACTCTTTCACCTTCTCCAGGTCATGCGTCTGCCCCATCGCCCAACCAAGCTTGCAATACGCTACCTCCGGCAGCATATTCCCCAGCGGGATGATCCCCTTAGCCATCAGATCACGACCGGTGTCATACACGAACATATGCACAAAACCCCACAGTGTCTGCACAGTCATATAGACCGCGATCCCCTCACGCTGACACCTCTCGATCGCCGGGTAGAGCGGCTTATTGATGTGCCCCAACCCGGTGCCCGCGATCACGATCCCCCTGTAACCATTATCAATCAACGCTTCGATAATGTCGGGCTGCATGTTCGGGTAGTAGTAAACTATCGCAACCTTCTCCTCGAATGTCGGCGTAATCTTGACGTTGCGATCCTTGCGGCGGTGGTTGTAGTTCTGCTTGATCGGCGTGATCTTCTTGCGATCCACCATCGCCAACGGCACATCCCCAATCGTCCTGAACGTCGAACGGTATGATGAATGCATCTTCCGCACCCGTGTCCCCCGGTGCAGCAAGCCATACTCATCGGAGGTCGGCCCGAACATACACACCATCACTTCAGCAATATCAGACTCGGCAGCCGTCTTGGTAGCATGCATCAGGTTGAGTGCCGCATCAGATGACGGCCGATCGGATGATCGCTGCGAGCCAACCATCACGATCGGAATCGGTGAATTCTGGATCATGAACGCCAACGCCGAGGCCGTATGGTGCATTGTATCAGTACCATGCCCGATCACAATCCCATCAATCCCCTTCTCGATCTCCTGCCCGATCGCAACCGCCAGCGTCTTGTACTGCTCCGGTCCCATATTCTCCGAGAACACCGCAAACAGCTTCTCTGTTGTCAGGTTGCAGATATCCGCTAGTTCCGGTACCGCGCCATAAAGCTCACCCGGCGAGAATGCCGGAATCACCGCCCCTGTGCGATAATCAAGCCGCGATGCAATCGTGCCGCCCGTGCCCAGTAGCTTGACATGTGGCAGGTTCGGCGTAACCGGAAATTCTTTCTCAGGAATCTTATAATGAGCTTCCTTGTACCCATCCTCAACGATGTTGGTGATCGTCGAAACTGCAACCCCCACGTTGTAACCGGTCGGCAGCTTTAACACCAGGTGCTGGTCGTCATCATTCTCACTCCTCGGCAGCAGGATACCCTTAAAGGTCCCCCGGCTCGACTCGACGGTCACCTGCCCCCAAACCCGCACATTGAAATCGGTGAGGACTCCCCGCGCCGCACCCTTGTATCCCTTAAATAGATCAGCCACGCTTCAGCTCCTCCTCTACACGATTCCTCAATGCCGGGAGAGCCACGTTGCCGCATGCCTTCCGCCGCAATTGCCCCATGATCCAGCGCACATCAGCACCCGAATTCGCCGTCGTCCCGATCGCCTTCGCCTTGCGCACCAGGGACGGCAGAAACTCCAACACTTCGTCGAATGTCAGCGGGTGGAACTCGATCGTCGTCAGCACCGAATCAAAATGCATATTGGGATGCCGATACACTACCGGCAGCATCTTCGCCAGAATATCCCGTGTCAGCCCCTCCCGCTGGGCAAAGCGACATAGCTCGTAAACCCGCTCGTAAGAGAAATCGGTGCCCGCCTTGATTCGTCCCTCAATGCTCTTGAGCGTGTGCCCGAGAAAGGTCGACACGAATTTCGGCTCATGTCCGCAATCAGCGATGATCCGCTCCATCAGTGGCACCAGGTTATTGCGCAGGATATAAGTATGCGTGTCCTCCGGCGCACCCCACTCCCTCAACTGCTTCACCCGATCGACAACTTCGAGTGGTAAAGTTTTTCGAATATCTTCGATCAGACTGTCGCGAATCGGAATCGGCGCACTATCGGTATCGGGATACATCCGATCCGGTCCCGGCAACACTCGTTCGAACACCGTCGTACCATCCGCCAGCGACTTGCGCGTTTCATTCGGAACCCCCTCCATCGCCAGCCGGCAGCGCTCTTCGATTACACCGATCGCGGTCTCGACATCCTCCGGCGGTCCCCACACCACCACCTGCGCGTCCTCGTCAGCGGACTTAAGCAACTTGCGGATCGCTTCCAGCTCCACCTGCTCATTCTCGATCGAGAACTGCTCCGAGTGCAGCAGGTTCGGCCGTTCCAGGCACGCAATCACCTTCAGCCGATCGCTGAGTTCATTCGCAAACATCTTGTCCGGCTGCGTGAAGTAGGAGAGTATGCCGCCAAACTTCGGCAGGTTAACCGCCGCAACGATCCAACCCCGTGCCCGTAGCCGCTGGAAAGCCTTATGTTCACGCGGTAGCAGCGTCGGTTCTAACTCCGCGCTCGCTATCTGCCACTCATCCCGGTTCTTTATCCGCTCGCTCAAGATATCCCGAATTTGCAACAACGCCACCTGCCTGAATGCCTCCGTATGCGTCAATCGCGGGATCAACTTGATGTGGGACACCCCCTTGATCTCCACCCGCGTCCCGCCGCGCACGCTCACATTGACATCCTCTCGCGCCGCGCCGATTCCAACACGAGCGACCCCCGAACTGCGCGCCAGAAAACGAAGATACTGCGCCGCCTCAGCACACTCCCAGGGTGTAAGCAATTCCGGATAGGTCACCGTCTCTATCAACGGCATTCCCAGCCGATCTGTCATGAATATCCGCCAGTGCCCGACATCCGAGACCTCCCGGCAAGCATCCTCTTCGATGCTCAACTGCATGATTCGCACCTTCTTGTTCCGCAGTGGAATCTCACCCTCGATCCCGATGATCCCGGTGCGCTGAAACCCGGTTGGAATGCTGCCGTCAAGGTATTGCTTGCGCGTGATATGAAGCTCACCCACGATGTTCAACTTCAGCATCAGCGAGATTTTCAGAGCATACTCAAGCGCTTCGCGATCGAGCGGAAACGGCGGAGTATCATCGATATCGTACGTGCACGCCGTCTGCCCCTTGATGCGATAGATCACGTTCTTCTTGGTCTTGAACTCCATCAAGGCCGTCCCGTCATACTCACCCAGCTCACTCAAAGTAGGACGCATATGCCGGATAACCTCTGCATCATAGTCATCCGGGTCCTGGTAAATCCCCGCCGGACAACGGCAGAACAGCTTCTTCTTCGTCTTTAACTGCTGATGGACTTCAAGGCCCGACTTGTAGCCGATCCGTTCGTAAGTCTCCGGCGTCGCCTCTTCAAGCGGCACCCAACCTACCCTCTCTCGGCTTTGCTCGTAGTTTTCACGTGGGTCGAATCTATAACTCATGATCTCGCGTTGTTCCTCTCTCATTCACGGCGGCACAGAAAATAACGAATTGCCCACCCCGCTCCAAACACTTCTCTATCTCGAGTTTGACGCCTCATCTTCGGCTCAAAAAACTGTTTTCGAATCTTACATGTTGCCGTAGCTTCCCCGCCATGCAACCCTTAGTCCCTTATACCACCTTGCAGAGAAGCGCGGTGAGCACCGCTGGCAGGCTCAGGAAATCTACAACACCCGGCTCGCGGCAGACACCCCTGATGCGCTTCTCTCATCCAGCCGTGCCGCACAATCCCACTACATAGCTGGTCAACCTGTGAAAGCGAGTGACGGATATACCACATGAGAACCGACCCACAACATTACGCTGTCCTCAAGCGTGTCCTGGAGCACGCCGAGGATTTTCTATTCCGGATCAACGATCGTTCCGTGGCAACCACAACAACCCCGGAGGAACTGCGCGCCCGGTTCTTCGTCGAATTGAAAGACGAGGGCGTCGATCCGGTAACCATCATCGATGAGTTGGTGAAAGCCGCTGAGGGCGGTCTGCTCGGCACGCCCTGCAGCCGCTTCTTCGCCTGGGTAATCGGCGGTACCTTGCCCGCCGCTATGGCTGCCGACTGGCTTACTTCTCTCTGGGATCAAAACGCCGGCATGTATGCCGTCGCCCCGGCGGCTGCCGTCACCGAGGAGGTAGCGGGCGACTGGCTGAAACAGCTATTCGAGCTGCCGCGCGAGGCATCTTTTGCCTTCACCACCGGTTGTCAGATGGCCCACTTCACCGCGCTCGCGGCGGCACGGCAGGCATTACTGCAGGCGCGTGGCTGGGATGTCAACGATCGCGGGTTGTTTGCTGCGCCTCCCTTCAAAGTGCTCGCTTCCGCAGAACGCCATAAGACCGTTGATCGTGCCATCAACTTCCTCGGGATCGGCGCACAACAACTGCTACCCGTGGCCACCGACAACGATGGTCGCATTCGCCATGACGCACTTCGCGAAGAGTTAGCCCGATGTGATGGCCCTATGGTTGTGGTGCTGAATGCCGCTGACCTCAACATTGGCGCCTTCGATGACTTCAAGACAGTCATCCCGATCGCCAAAGAAGCCGGCGCCTGGGTGCACGTCGACGGCGCCTTCGGCTTATTCGCCAGACTCAGCCGCAGCAAACGACACCTCCTCGAAGGAGTCGAGCTGGCGGACAGTTGGGTGACCAATGGGCATAAGCTGCTCAATGTGCCGTTTGATTGCGGGATGGCATTCATCCGGGATGCTGCCGCGCATCGCGCCTCGATGACCGCCAGCGCCTCTTACATCGCCGACCGAGGGCTCGCGCGCGATCAGGTTGACTGGAATCCCGACTTCTCCCGCCGTGCTCGCGGCTTTACAGTCTATGCTGCCTTGCGCGAGCTGGGTCGCAGCGGGCTGGAGCAGATGGTTGATCGCTGCTGCGACTCAGCCCGCGCCATTGTCGACGGCATCGGCAAACTACCCAATGCGCAGGTGCTGTGGCGCCCCCACTTCAATCAAGGCCTGGTGCGGTTCCTCGATCCCGCTCCAACCGCCACCGACGCCGATCACGACAATCGCACCGATGCTATGATTAGGCGAATCAATGCTACCGGCGAAGCATTCTTCAGCGGCACGACCTGGCGCGGCAAGAAAGCGATGCGGGTCAGCGTGGTCAACTGGCGCACCGATGAAACCGATGTCGCGCGCACGCTACAAGCAATCGCCACCGTCACCAGCCAAGACCCCACGACGAACTAGTCCTAGATACACCCAAAAAAACAAAAAACGGGCACATCACTGTGCCCGTTGCCTTGTTTACTTTGGTTCCGTACGCCCACCCCCTACTTCTTCTCCAGCTTGTACTTCTCCGGCGGCGCAAACATCGATGGGTCAATATGAGCATCATCGATCGCAAACCTCTCCGAATGCGTCTCTATCAGAACCGCAGGCCCCTGATCCTTATCCTTCTTTCCGCCACCCATGAACTTGCCTCCAAGCTTCCCGAACAATCCTGAGCCGCCCCCCGATTCCTCCTCAGCTTCCGCCTCTGATTCAGACTCCGCCGCAGGCGCATTCTTGATCTTCACGATCGTCTTCACACTATGCCCGCCAACTTGCTCCTGCGCCTCGCTGATCTGGCTCATCGCACCCCCGGCAGCCGGATTGCTGACGAACACCATCTCAAGCATATTCTTCATATCCTCAACCTCAGGATCCATCCCGAGTTTTTCCACCAGCAGCTTCGCGAACTCCGCCATCTCCGCCGTGCCGTAGAGTTCCTCCACCACCCAGGTCGTCATCTCAACCACCATCGCGGCCGCTTCCGCATCACCCTGCGCCGCCGCATCTTCCGCCATCGACGAGGTCGCGGTGACGATTACCTTCTCGGCCTGAAAACCATTGATATCCTCCACCGAGCCGGTGTGGTCAATATTGAAGTTGTAGCTAAGCTCCGGATACCCCTCTCCGGTCATCCCCTCGCCGCTATTCTCCGGCATCTGCGCTTTCATGTCCTCGACCGCCTTGCGCATCATCTCACGCCACTCCGCGAACGTCATCTGCGAGTAACGCTTCTTCTTGTGGTTGACGCTGATGAAAAGCTCCTTGTCGAGATCCACAATCTCCGAACGCTCCACCTTCTCACCCTTGTCATTCAGATAGTCGGTGCGCATCTGGTGACCCTGATAATACTCCACCGTGTAACGCGGACCATCCCAGCCGAAAAGCTTCGCGATCACCTTCATCGGACCACTCAACTTCATTTCCGACATCTGCTTCTGCGTCACGCTTCCATTGGCGACCGCCGCGGTCATCACCACCGCACAAAGCGCTAAAATCAGATACTTGCGTAGTTGTAGCATTACCTCTCCTTCCGGCTGACCGCCCGCGCGACCAGGTTAGTCTGCATTGAATAATCTTTGATGCTGCAAAGTAGTTAGTGGAGTGCCAATGTCAAGATTGAATTGGCCACATCCCCCCGCGCAACTGTGGACCCCTCGACTCCCAAAAAAGAACCCCGTCGGTGAGGTACCAACGGGGTCGACGGTGAAACAGATAACTGTGAGGAAGATTTGCTGCGTCGATTCCCCGGGCAGGGCATCAACCGCATTTCTGTCATTTCCATTATGGGCACACAGTTAACGGTGCTTTCGAGTATGCTTTCTCCTTAAGCGAGCCACGAAGCCCAGACTCCTCGCAGACGCCTGTAGCCCCTAATTCTTGACGGCAAGCTTTCTGAAATCGTACCAGTCGATCTGCTCCATGACCTCACCATTCTTGATCACGAAGATTCCCTTGTTGTCCTCATCCACGTCATTCGAACCGCTCAACAGATACTGATTGCCATTCTTGAGCGTCACCAACGCGCTGCGCTGCGAACTCTTCTCGATCGACATGATCACCGAGAACGGAATATCCATCTCCAGGTCTTTATACTCACCATTCAGGTGTTCCCACGTCCACTGCTCATCATTGTCCCAGGCGATTTCACCCTCGAACTTCTCGCCGAACTCCGTCTCCACTTCGCCCCTGATCATCGCTCCACCGTCAAAGTCATCATAGCGCGGCAGATCCTTGGTCGGCGCCTCCATGAACTCCACCTTCTCGAAGTTCTTCCAGTCCACCTTGATCTTGCCGAACTCCGCCGACTTGACGACGATTCCCCTGTTCTCTGAGTTCACATCGTTGGAGTTGCGTAGCGTAAGCTCTTTTCCATCGGTGAGCGTCACCGATGAGGATGATGACGAACGTCGCTCGATTACCGCGATCCGTTCAAAAGGAATCTTGCGCTGCCGGTCACGGTCCTCGTCACCGTCCAGATAGTCGCGGTTGAAAACCTCATCCACATCCCACTCGATCCAGCCGGTAAACTCACCGGCACGCCGGGTGGAAACGCGACCGTAAAGCCGCTTCAATCCATCATTCGGCTCGCGCGGCTCTTCCATGAAATCGATCTTGTCGATATCATCCCAGTCGAAGTAAATATCACCCTCATTGATATCTGTCAGCAAAATCTCACGCACCGAACTGCCGATATCCGCGCCGGAGACAAATGTCACCTCCTGCCCGCTCTTCAGCAGCGCCCGCGCCTCGTCCTCCCCGTCGCAGTATAATGTCTTGATGTGACCGAATTGAAGCTGTGATGATGATGCGTAGTCGGAGCCGAACCAGACACTGCTCCCCTCACGGTTTGCCAACCCGAAGAAGTCGAAGGTGCGATCGCGTTTATCCTTGTAGCGTCGCCCCTTCTTGCCGGTGTCAGAAAACCGATCCTTCTCAATCGTTCCATCGATTGGATCATCCCAAAACGCCTCATTCTTGTCCCAACGAATCCATCCCTCAAAGACGTCATTGTCGACCGTAGTCAGTTTGCCATAAATTCGACCCGAAGCCGCATAGATTGACGTTGCACCGATTAGCAAGCTGAGCGCGAACAACGCCAGAAGATGAAGTTTAACGAGTCGTAGCATGAATCCTCCATTCGATTTCGATCTGAGTATTTTACTTAGGTCTACGGAGGTTGTGTCAAAATGTTGCGCCGGTGAGACTTCTGCTGTGCCGTTGACGCAATTTTCGCTCGGGCGTGACTTGCGAAACTCATAGCCGGCCCAGGGTCAACCAACCCCTCCGCCGGCACGCAGCAGGCAGGCTTCGATAATATTCATCTGTCTGGAGTAATTCGGATCCCCCGATAATAGCGGGGATCTACCTTGGACCATAGATTCCCCGCTATTATCTCCCTTTTTCGGGGCTTTTCTAGCAGCCAGCCCCAGTATAATGACGGTTAGTGTCATATGTTGTCACCGGCAAATGTAAAACCCCTGAATTAACTCAACTTTTCCTGACTACCCGCCCACCGAAATCGCGCGAGAATCGCTAACACTCTAACACACAACATATTATGCAATTGCAGGGCGATGCGAATATAAACCGCAATCTCCTGCCCGATCCAGAAAATGTCGCAGACTCCCCCCAGAAACCGATATCTGAAAACCCGGTTTAACTGTCGTTGCTATTTCATTGTAGAAGTGCAGCTTACCCCACTTGTTTGATGCCTTGCCTGAACGCATATCCGCGAAAATTCGTTGATCAAACGGAAGCGAAAGCCAAGACTAAGCTCATCGCAGGCTCAGCGGACAAAGACTATGATTGAAGTCTATGATAGCAGGCTATGATAGAAGTCTATGATCGAAGTCTATGGTTAAGAGTCAGGAACTTGAAGTGGGAAATCTCAATAGCAGCTTCCGGTACAATCGCCGCGTCCTGCGCCGCAAATCCTCCACCGAACCGCCATTGCGAAGCTCAAAATCAGCCAGTTCCCGTTGGCGATACTTGGGGAGTTGAAGAGAGATACGGCTCAACGCTTCGCCGCGGGATATCCCCTTCCGCTTCAGCCAGGCAAGCTGTCGACTCCGAGGCGCATCGACGAAGATCGTGACATCCAGCTCAGCTTCAAGTCCCCACTGGAAGATCAGTGCGGCATCCACAACTACCATCGGCGCTGTATCACGACGCCGGCACTCTTTGATCTGGCGGCGCAACTCCTTGAGCAGCGCTGGGTGGACGATCGCATTTAGCTGTTCGAGCCTTTCCGGACCGGCAAAGGCCTTCTCTGCCAGGATCGCCCTCTCTATCCCACCGTTCCTGCTGCGGATTTCCGCTCCGAACGCAGCCACGAGCCGCGCCTGAATCCCACGATTCGACTCCACAACCTGCCGTCCGATTTCATCACCAGAAATCAACTCCGCACCGCAGCGCACAAACTCATCAGCTACCGTGCTCTTGCCGGTACCCATCTGTCCGACAATGCCGACGCTCAGCATCACTCTCTCCGAGAGAATTGTGCCGCAAGCTCAAGCCCTTCTTCACCTGAGCGCTTATAGTCGCTCTGCGACAACTCTTTCAGGAAGCGAACATTCAGGTCTGCGCTGTACAAATTCAACTCACTATGCCCGTACTCCTTCGCCAGGTTACCGGCAGCCATGTAGTACTTGCGCGCATTGTACCAATCACGAGCATCGCGGTAGCAGGCCGCAATGCTGTTCATCGCAAGCATTCCCTCATAGACATTTCCCAGCAATCGATAAACTTCTATGCCGCGTTCCAGAAACTCCGTTCCCGCGTCATGCTCGCCCTGAGCGCATTTGGTGTTTCCCATTACGGTAAACCCATACGCCGCCACGGCATCCCTGGCGTTGGGACGCAGCCGTGTCTCGACCCGTCTGAGATAGAAGAGCGCAGAATCACTCTGTCCTGACTTTTCGTATCTATCCGCCAGCGCTACCGTTGCAACCGGCACAATCTCGCCGCTCGATATCCCCGTATACCCGATCAACCGGTGGAACACCTCGCCCGCAAACTCCAGGCTGTCGATATGCAGCGCGGCAATGCCCGCTGTCAACTGAGATACCGCGACATGAAACGAATCGTCGAGCGCCGTCGCGATACCGATTGCGGCCTTCGAGACCAACAGGGAGGAATCAAAGTTCGCGGCCTCGCGGTAGTGCATCGCAAGGACTTCATACAGTGCAACCTGCGCTGCAGAGTCGTTGAGGGCAGCCGCCTGCTCCAGCGCTGGCAGCGCCTCTGCCGCAGCCGCATCACTCTCCGCCGTCTGCTGGTACATCTGGGCCAGCAACACCGAGCCAAGCAACGGATACGAACCCCTGTTCTTCACTCGCTGCGCCGCTGCTACAACCTGGTCTGCACCCGGTGAGGAAACAGCCCCCGCCCGCGTCTGAGCCAGGTATTGTTCATACTGAAGCTGCTCGTTGTCGGGTAGCTCATTGAGTACACGATGATAGTCCACTATCGCATCCTGCACCCGCCCCAGCATAAGATTGTGACGCGCACTCGCCAGCCGCTCCTCGACCGATGGCTTCCCTAATCGATCGATCTGGTAGTACGCCGCCACCGCAAACGCGATGACAGCCACAATCAGCAGAATTCGTTTCCTCTGCCCTGCCAGCCTCTGCAACAAGCTTTGACGTGGTTGTGATTGCTTTTTACGGGTACGTTGTTGCGGCCTTCTGCCGGAACTCTTGCGGCGCTTGCTCATAGAGTAGACTCAAGTTGATGGGTGTTCTGTGGCGCTGTTCTCATTATCACGATGCTTCTTCATGCCGGTCGGCGGTTCTTGCTGATCCTCACTTCGCATCAAGCCAGTTGGGGCCGATCCCCATCTCAACCGTAACCGGGACATCCAGCTTGACGCAGTTCTCCATGCTCTCTCGCACGATCTTCTTCATCTTCTCTGTCTCATCGACATGAATGTCAAACACCAGTTCATCGTGCACCTGCATGATCATCTTTGATTTCAGCCTGCTCAATTTTTCGTCAATCTCGATCATCGCAATCTTGATCATCTCCGCCGCGGTTCCCTGAATAATGGTATTCACCGCGGTTCTCTCCGCAAACTGCCGGCGGGAGTTGTTGCTCGAATTTATCTCGGGAAGATAACGCCGGCGGCCGAACAGCGTTGTCACATAACCATCCTTGCGCGCCTGTTTGATCGTACTCTCGATAAACTCCCGTAGCCTGGGGTAGCGGGCAAAGTAGATATCGATGAACTCCTTCGCCTCCCCCACCGTCATATCAGATTGCTGCGACAACCCGAACGCGGTGACACCATAGATCACGGCGAAATTCGCCGTCTTCGCCACCCGACGCTGATCGGCGGTCACGGCATCCAGGGCAACGCCGTAAACTTCCGAGGCGGTTCGTCGATGGATATCCTCATTGTTCCGAAACGACTCCACCAGCGCATCCTCTTTGGCGAAGTGCGCCAGCACCCGCAACTCAACCTGCGAGTAATCAGCGGCCATGATCCGATGATCGCTGTCGCTGGGTATGAACGCCATCCTGATCCGGCTTCCCTCCTCCGTCTTGATCGGAATATTCTGCAAATTCGGATCGGTCGAGGACAGCCGACCCGTAGCGGCAACCGCTTGATTGTAAGATGTATGGATTCTCCCGGTCTCCGCATTCACCAGCTTTGACAAGCTGTCGATGTAGGTCGATTTCAATTTCTGCAGTTTCCGGTAGTCGAGTATCCGCTTCGGCAGGTCATGCAGCTTCGCCAGTTCGGTCAGCACATTCACATCCGTAGAGTAACCGGTCTTCTTTGCCGTCTTACGCAGCGGCGTCAGCTTGAGCTTCTCGAATAAAATCGTCGATAGCTGCGCCGTGGAGTTGATATTAAAGTCCTCACCCGCAAGCTCATAAATGTCAGCGATGATCCTCTCCAGTTCTGCGGCAATCTCCTCCGACAACGACTCGAGGAACGGTACGTCAATTCGGACACCCGTGCGCTCCATCGTGGCCAGGACACGCGAAAGCGGTAGCTCGATCTCATGCAGCAACCTGTCACCGCCAATCTCCTTGACCGCCGGCTCTAACACCTGGTTGAGGCGAAAGGTGAAGTCGGCATCTTCCGCTGAATAAAACGACGCCTTCTCGATCGGCACCTTGTCAAACGTAAGTTGCTTTTTGCCGCTGCCGATCAGGTCACTGATCGGCTGCATCGTGTAGTCGAAATGCTTCAACGCCAGCGCATCGAGCCCATGCTGTCCCGCAGGGTCAAGCACATACGATGCCAGCATCGGGTCATGATCAAAACTCGATATCTCGTAACCATGCCGTACCAGCACGTGATAATCATACTTGAAATTCTGCGCGATCTTCTTGATCGTCTTATCCTCAAAAACCGGTCCGAGCAACTCGAGACACAGCTTGGCATCCAGGTTCTTCCCCTCCGCATGCGCCAGCGGAATGTAACACGCTACTCCCACATCGGTCGCCAGCGAAATACCCACCAGCTTGCATGTCAGCCAGTCCAGTCCGGTGGTCTCGGTATCGAAGGCAAACAGCTTCTTCTTCTTGATGGCTGCCACAACCCTCTTCAGCGCAGCTTCTGAATCAATCGTTTCATACTGCTGCTTGATGTCAGGCTGAGCCGACTCCGAAGTCCCGAGTGACTTGATCAGTGAAGTGAACTCCAGCTCAACGAAGAGATTCTTGAGTTTTGCATCATCCAGGGCAGGCGCCTGGAGATCCTCAATCTTGCTGCCGACATCGACGTCGTAAGCCAGGTCAACCAGTTGCTTTACCGTCTCGGCACGTTCCTTAAACTCTTCCAGCGACTCCCTCAATTTCGGTCGCTTGATCTTATCGATGTTTTCCAGAACACCTTTGAGGTCGCCATACTCCTCGAGCAGCTTCACCGCTGTCTTGGGGCCCACACCCTTGGCACCCGGGATATTGTCCGAAGTATCCCCCATCAACGCCAATAAGTCGCGGATCAATTCCGGCGGCACACCCATCTTCTCTTTCACGGCAGCCGGATCAAACCACTCGCCCGCTTCAGATACCTTGCGCAGATTGAATACCCTGACCTTGTCATTGACCAGCTGAAACAGATCCTTGTCCCCCGTAACGATCACGACTTCCCAACCTGCCTCCGTAGCCTGCCGCGTAAGCGTCGCGATAATATCATCAGCCTCGTATCCCTTCACTTCCAGGTTCGCAATCCCCATCGTCTCGAGCAATTCATCCAGCCGTGGCAGCTGATCCACCATTTCCTCCGGCATCCGTTCGCGGGTGGCTTTGTACTCCGAGTAAAGCTCATGGCGGAAATTCTTATGCTTGGTGTCGCGCGCGACGGCAATATGAGTCGGCTGCTCTTTGTTCAGGAGGCGCAGCAACGTCGTGGCGAATCCATAGACGACCGAAGTATGCTCCCCGCGTTTCGTGCGAAGCGGATTTTGTGCGAAAGCGAAATAGGAGCGATATGCCAGCGCGCTTCCATCAACCAGATACAGCGAGTTACTCTTTGAAGCCATCTGCCCAGGTTACCTATCGATTGAAGTTGCGGGTAGTCGATTACGACCGAGTCAGTCCCGATCCGATTTGTACAAATTGTGCTCGGCAATATACTCGATGACACGATCAGGGACAAGGAAGCGAAGCGAAATCCCTTTTTCCACCCGTCGGCGCAACTCGGACGCCGAAATTGCGATCAACGGCATCTCAAGCCACGTCACTTCGTGCTCATCCTCTTCCCGATGTCCCACCCGCCGCGCAACCGCAAGCCTGCAGAGCTTCCGCAGTTGCTCCGGTTCGTACCAGGAGTCAAGCTGCTCCAGCGAATCGGCGCCCATCAGGAAATAGAACTCAGCTCCGGGTAGCTTTCGACTCAAAGCTTCAAGCATCCGAACCGAAAATGTTGGCGGCTCCAGCTCCTCCTCGATGCGCGAAACCTCGAAGTAGTCGATCCCCTCAAGCGCCAGCGTGAGCATCTCACAACGATGCGCAAATGATGTAACGATTGATTTGTGATTTTTCGGCGGGTCAAACGACGGGATGAAAAGGACGCGCTCAAGTCCAAGCTGCCAGCGCGCTTGCTCGGCAAGGATCAGGTGTCCGATATGCAGCGGATCGAAGGCTCCCCCGAGGATTCCCAGCCGTTCAGCCACGCCATGCACCAGCGCTATTCTCCGGCTGCTTGCACAGGTTCAGTGACCGACGACGATTCCTGATTCGCCCCTGCCTCCGCAACCTTCCGCTCAACTTCCGGCAGGCGCTCCTTCGCCTTTCCGGCGAACTCCGAATCTGGGAAGGCATGGATTAGGTTGTTCAACTTGTCGCGGGCGTCGCCATACTTCTCCTGCCGCTCATCGATACGCGCCAGCAGATAGAGCGCCTCAGGGGCACGACCCGACTCGGGATACGACGTTACCAGATCCTCGAAGTAGATCCGTGCCGCCGAAAGATACCCAAGTTTGTAGTACTGCTTCCCATTCTTAAACTGCTTCGAGACCAGGCGTTCGATCGCCTGCGACAAAGTCTGCTCTGCTTCTACCTTGCGCGGCGAATAGGGGTAATCCTCAAGGAATGTCCGAAGCCAGCGGATTGCATCCTCGGTGTCTGTCTGATCCAGCCCCGGATTCTCCGGCGATGCATCAAAGTAAGCCTTACCGATCAGGTATTGCGCATCATCGACCAGGTCTGAACTCGGGAAATTGTTTATGACACGGCGATACTCAGCGACCGCCAGATGATATTCGCCATCCTCATGGTAAGACCGCGAATAAAAATATTGCGCACTGTCGATATAACTCAGCCCGGGGAACCCTAACAACAAACGCTGAAACTGCTTCGTAGCCTCAGAGTAGTTTCCTTCCTCAAACAGGCGCATCGCCAGATCATACTGCGCGCGTGGATCGGCAATGAATCCCGAAGAACCACCCGCTGCACAACCGATGATGCTCAGCAGCGTGAAAGACACCGCCGCAATCGCGAGCAGCATGCCGACGCGGATCATGCCCGAAACAGTCACTCTATCCGATGTTGATCTCTTTTTCATACAATCCTTATACAAAGACAAACTACCGCGACGCAAAAAACACGTAGACCAGTGCGCCGGTTATCGTCAATACCAATCCCGGTTCGACCAGGCGCCGATATGGTGATGCCGGCAGCGACGGCGCCAGAAACGGCTCATAACCCCTCGCAGCTTCCGCATCAGCGTAGCTCAACGTATCGGAAAAAACCAAATCCGCAACCGATATTGTGCTCAGCAGCTTGCCATCAGAGTCGATCACCCTCCCGAACCCGCTCAGCAACAACCTCCGGTCTATTGCCGGAAACTTCAATACCCCCCTGCCTATTCCGACGTATGACAGCTCGATCGCATCCAGTCTCGTTTCCAATCTCGGTAACCGCAACGAATCTGGCGGCTGCAGGTAAACCTCCATCTCGCGAACCGATGTCAGCTCAGCCGTCAGCGCATTGAGAAGCTGCTCCGCATACCTGCCCGCCTCAACCGTAAGCGAGACGCGGGACATACCCAGAAATGCCTCGCCGCGCGTTAGCAGCGTATCGGCGAATGATTCAAGACCCGCTACGACGAATTTTGCATTGTCAGGTGGACGATTGCGTGAGGCAGTCTGCGCATCACTCGATTGCGGCAAACCCACAACCAGGATCGCAAACAGCAGAGCAACCAGGAAGTGCTCAAGGGGGGAATTCGTAATCTGGAAAAATCGACGCTTGTCAGCGCAGCTAAACATCCGGGTAATTTTCCACTAACTCTCGGTAGCGTACTAAAACTTTCTTGAGATACTGCGACGGAATCTTCTGCCCCGTGATCAGACGGTGTCGCAATTCTGTTTCACCCAGATTATAGGCAACAAGCGCTTTCTTTACATCACCAAATTTCAGAATCAGCTCAAACAGATAAAGGCTCCCAACCTTGACATTGAACGCCGGGTCAAAAAGTGGCCTCTCCCCCTGCCAGCCCAGCCCGCGCCGCGTCGCCACGTCGGCCCCTGTTCGTGCCTTGATCTGCATCAAACCTTGCGCCCCCACATGAGACATCTGTCCCTTGCGGAAGGAACTCTCGGTCAGGATAACCGCCATAATCAGACGCGGATCGTAGCCATACTTCTTGCTCTCATCATAAATCGTGTTGGCGAGCTGCCCCACCTCTTTGTCGTTGAAACCAACCTGGAAATCCTCGATGATGTCGAGAATCTGAAGGCGCTCCTCCAGTTCGGTGATCCGCTTCTGCTGGAACGCAATCAACTCCTGGTTCTCGTAATACTCGTAGACGAAATAAACCAGCACCGATGACTGGATCAGGTAGATCAAAAAGAAGAGATAGGCAATCGGACGCGACAGGAC
>JBECKX010000165.1:0-16647 GCA_040235515.1 Candidatus Zixiibacteriota bacterium | reverse complement strand
CCCCTGGAGACACCACAGCAGTTTGGCGTCTTGATAATGCTTGTAGTGACCCCATTGATTTGAGCCCCCAGCGACTTCTCACCTGATTGACTGGCCCCCGGTATACAAACGCCGTATTCTATACAAGTCCTGCCGTGAATGTGATCCAGGTAGCCGCTAGTTGTCTCTCTGGGGGCTAAGATTTTATACCCCCGGCAGGACTCGAACCTGCTACCCTCTGCTTAGAAGGCAGATGCTCTATCCGGATGAGCTACGGGGGCATATCCAAAACGGCTTTGGCCGCAGCTCGAAACTATCGAATGCGTGCGGAAGTTACAACAAAAAAGTAGATGCAGTCAGCCGGCGGAGTTCGTAGCTGACGGTTACGAATCTGTGGATCGATCCTCGGTGAGTGCTTCCGGCAGGTAGATCAGGAAGGTTGTGCCCTCTCCCACCCGGGAGATGACATCATAGTAACCATGATGGTCCTTAACGACACCATATACGATTGCCAGCCCCAGGCCGGTGCCGCTTTCGTTCATCTGTTTGGTCGAGAAGTAGGGCTCGAAGATTCGTTCCAGCTTATCCTCCGGGATGCCTTCACCGCTGTCGGTGACGCGCAGGAAAACATACTTGCCGGGGATCATGCTCTCGTATCCATTCATAAGCCTGGCGCGATCGGTTGCCGCCGTCTCGATGACGAGAGATCCCTCTTCACCCATCGCGTCGTAAGCGTTCACAACCAGGTTCATGACCACCTTCATGAGGTGGGGTGATGAGCCGTTGACCGGTGGCAGCTTCTCGTCGAGTTGGAGCGTCACTTCCACGCCCGGCTTACGTCTACGCAAGCGGTCATAGATCGATGATTTCAGGAAGCGATCGACCACGTCATTCAGGCTGATCGGTTTCAGGTTGCAGCGGCTTCTGCGGGAGAATGTGTGGAGATCATCCACTATCGCCACGGCGTCCTCGGCTGCGGTTTCGATCTGTTCGATCATGTGCTGGATTTTCCTGTCCGCCGGCACCAAGGTGCGCAGTATCTGTGGATAGCCGAGCAACGGGCTGAGCAGGTTGTTGAGATCATGTGCCACGCCACCGGCGAGGATTCCGAGCGACTCCATCTTCTCGGCACGACGAACCCGTTCCTCCAGTTTGCGGCGCTGTTCTTCTTCGTGGATGCGCTGCGCGATTTCGTTCTTCAGTTGTTCGTTGGTTTTCACCAGCTCACGCGTACGTTCCTGCACGAGGTCTTCGAGTTGAAGCCGGTAGCGGTTGATTTCGATCTCGGCACGCTTGCGCTCGCGAACATCTCGGCAAATCAGGACGGTGAACCAGCTTCCACGCAACTGAATCGAGGAGAGGGAAGCCTCTACCGGAATCAGTTCCCCGTAGGTCGTGACGATTTCGAGTTGCGAGATCGACTCGAGATAATTGAAGTAGCCGATCTGCGAATCCGTTTGAGTCGTCTCGCTCGCCTCCTTAGTAGCCTTTCCGAATCGTACGAACTCCGAGAGCTCCTTGCCGATTACATCTTTCGGCGGGAAGCCGCTCAATGCCGCGGCGGCATGGTTCCAGAAGGTGATCAGTTTCTCGGCATTGACAAGGATGATCACATCCGCGGTGGTATCGGCGAGTCGTGTAAAGCCTTCCTCCGATTCACGCAGGTAGGCTTCCGAAAACTGGCGTTTGGAGCGGTCTCGCAGTACCCAGACAGATTTTCTGCTTTGGTCGTTTTCCGACCGGGGACCGATCATCGCGAATGTGCCGTCAACGAGCACCTTATCGCCATCGGGACGTACCAGGAATGCACGGAACGACATATCCTCGGATGAGCCATCCTCCTGATCAGCGTGCCTGTAGCACGGCATGGGGTCGCCGCTGTATTCGTCGCGCAGCTCGAGGATTTCGTTGATTCCCTTGCCGAGGCAGTCGCTACTCGTGACGCCAATCATCCGCTCAGCACCCGGATTGAGGAAATCTACCACACCGAAGCGATCGGTCGTGATCACGGCATCAACAATGCTGTTGAGTACACTCAGCCAATGCGTGGGATTCGTGTACTCGGAATCATCGACTCCTTCGAGTGAGTGGGGTAGGTTGCTTGCAGGTGATGGGTCTGTCATAGTTTCATTTTGGACCAGTTGAGTCGTTTTTGATTGCTCCCAAGAATTGCCCCTGATGGAGAGCCGCCTGTATTCTAGTTTTCGGCAATTTCGCGCGCACCTGAAGCTAACCAGGGCTTAGCAAGCTGCATTCAGCGTCGATTTACGGGCTGAACCTCGGGATGAAGTAATTGCGGGAAGTGAAGTGAACTTGCCGGGATCAATGGTGAGCGAATTGCGGACATGGTATTGTTGCACCGAACCTAATCAGTAGACTTTTCAATTTGAGACACAGAGCGACAGCAAGCGTACGCAGACTCCAGGTCAGCTTCTATCGGCATGTAGTCGCCTAGGTCGAGCACCTGGAGTACGTGCAATATCTTGTCTGAGAGCCCGAACAGGCACATCGTGCCGCCGCCGTTGTTGAGTGTCGAGAGGGAGCTTATCAGAGAGCCCACGCCGGCGGAGGAGAGGAACTCGACCGTGGACATATCGAACAAGACGATCCGCTTGTTCGCCTTGAGGGAATCATCCACGATCTGCATCACTTCGTGGGCGTTATTGTTATCGAGCACCTGTCCCGGCAGCACGATAACCGCTTCCTGTCCATAGTCTTTTTTATCAAGCACCCGGTGTTTCCTCGGATATCTTCTTGGTCAGCTTGAGAACGTTGTAGCCGTCCTCGTACCTGTAGTATTCCATATTATCGGTCATTTTTGCAATCATGATTAGCCCAAATCCGTGATTCTGTCCCGCCTTGAGCGCCTTAGTGATCTGGAACTCGGCGCGCGGCCTGGTTGGGTCAAATTCTATACCGGGATCGGCAAACACGATATGAATCTCGTCGCGGTTGAGTTCCGCGGAAACTTCAATCAGATCGCCCGACTTGAGCTGCGCGTAGTTACGGATGTTAGTGAGGACTTCGTAGAAAACGGTTTCCAGATCTATCGCATCATGACTGGAGAGGTTCAGGGTTCGGATGAAGCGCCTGAAGGCACGCACCATCATTCGGCTGCTTTCGAGTTCACGCGAGCAGCGAGAATTGAATGAACGTGGCGTCGAACTGCGGAAAAACCTGCCGGTATCCTCAAGCTCGGCGGCGGGCAGGAGTTGATCAATATCCATCTGGCGATCGAACTCCAGCACTCTCAGTATGCGGTAGAGCGACGGGCCGACCGAGACCAGTTTCACCCTTGCGCCGGTGGACACCGCCTTCAGGTAGGCGCGCCACAAGATTCCGATATGCACCGAAGTTGCTTTTGTCAGCTGTGCGCACTCCAGCACCAGTTCGGCAACACCGCACTTAATCACGCTGCCGATAAACTGGTCGAGGCTGGCGACTTTATCGGGTGTCAGGTCGAATGGAATGGTCACCCGCTGCCGGGATTTCGCATCAACATGCATAGCTGTTCCTCTGCGACTTCCGGGAATCAGCCAGCAGGCGGGCGGCTTCCCATTTGATGGCAACGAGCGTGATGTCATCGTATTGCTCAGCGTTTCCAACGAAAGCATCGACTTCTGAGATAACGGACCGGACGATCCCGACCGAGTCGAGTGTATGTCTGCGCCGCAACACGTCGGTCAATCGCCCGACACCAAATTCTTCGCTGGAGTTGTTCTGTGCTTCGGTGATGACATCCGTATAGAGCAGCAGCGCTTCGCCCGGCTGCAGAGTCAGCTTGTGGGTTTCGATGCGATTGTTGAAGAGTTCGCCATCGAACATCGCCAGCGGAAAACCCTTAGTCTTGATCAGCCGTGGAACCTCATCGCCGGGTGTTTGAATCGCGAGTGGATTGTGACCTGCGGAAGCGAAGTTGAAAGTGGCGTGGCGTGAGTCGAGGATACCGTAGATCATCGTGACGAACATCCCCTCGCGGATCGACGCTTTCAGTTCACTGTTGACGTGGCACAGCAGCGCTTTCGGATCATCGATCGAGAGCGCGTGGCTTTTCACCAGATCACGGGTCATCAGCATCATCAACATGCCGGGAAGCGACTTGCCGGACACGTCGGCCACGATGATCGCGTGGCGGCCATCACCCAGATTGATAAAATCGTAGTAATCACCACCAACTTCCTTTGCGCTCCTGTAGGCGGCAGCGGTCGAGAAGTCGTCGGAGCCGGGATAGACGCGCGGGAGAATACTCATCTGCACCTCACGGGCGATTTCGAGTTCACGCGCCATGCGTTCCTGTTCGGCAAGTTGTTGTCTGGTCGATTCGAGTCGGTCCCCCATCGAACGCAATGTCTCGGCGAGGAATCCGAATTCATTCCGGGAGGAGTAAGGGATCTGCACCCTGGCATTTTCGTAGCTGATCGACTTCAATCCATCGGCAATCACCTTGATCGGCTTCAATTGCCGCCGCAGCACCAGCGTCGGGACCAATGCGCTCAGCGGTAACATGACGAGGAAGAGAGCCAGCACAGTCAGTAGAGAGGTGTTGCGTGCCTCGGAAATCGCCTTACCGGATGCTGCCAGACTGAGGGTTCCGAGCTGGGCGTTATTTTCGCTGATCGGTACGGAGACAAAGAGCGTGTCGTGCGAGAGCTGGATATGCTCATTTTCCCGCAGCAGCTCGCTGAAGTCTGACGAGTAGAACTCTCGCGTGCGCGCACCGTCGATCACCTGCGCTATGTCGGTATGCGCCTTGAAGTGGCCCTCGGCATTGGCGACGCCTACCCAGTAGATGTCGTCGCCTTCTGACTTGAGTCGCTTGCAGACGTTCTGCAGCAGCAGCTCGTCGGCGCCATGACCGGTAATCATCAATTTGCCGGTAGGTGCGGAGAACGAGCGAGCGGCCACGAGCAGCTTGTCGATTTCGGCGTTGGTCACAGTTGAAATGTAGAGATTCGAAAAACCATATCCAGAGACCAGCACCAGCAGTACTGTCAGCAGGGAGATCACAACCGCGAACTGAGTTCTGATCGAGCGCTTGAATCCGCGCGGATCGGGCCAGGCACTAGCCTCAGCTTCGGCAGCGCCGTTTAGCTCATGGTCAGGCTGCTTACTGGTTGCCATAGGTCAATTCCCTGAGGTTGGTGAGTTCTCTCTCGGTACGGTCGATGTAGTCTCTTAACTCGGCATCGTTTGGGTTCAACTCCATCGCGCGGCGCCAGGCATCGAGCGCCTCAGTCAGCTTATCCTGACCGTAGAGCTTGACCCCCACGAATTTGTAAGCGCGCGTCAGGTAGTTCCGTACACCCTCGAAATCGGGCGCCAGCCGCTCGACATATTCCCAGGTCTGGATCGCGTCCTCCAGCTTTCCGGCTTCGAAGCGGCGCTTGCCGTCCTTGAATTTCTCCTCGACCTCGGTCCGGACAGCGTCACTCAGTGGCGCGCGTTGCGCCATGGGTTGTTGCACGGTGGGTTTCGTCGTTGCCAGATCAGCGTTCTTTCGGCGTGCGGCAGTGATCTCTGACCTGAATTCCTTGCACCAGGGATGGTTCGGATAGTAGACGCCGGCGGAATCCACCGCGATCGCGGCATAGCGATAATCGCGTTTAACCAGCGCTATCTGCGCCCGCTGCTTCCATTGCTCGAAGTGCGCACGGGCCAGAAGGCGATCGACACGCGAGTCGTGTTCGGGAATCTGCTTGACCGGTTCAAGTTGCTCGATGGCGGCTGCGGCATTACCGAACGCGAGGAGTGAATCAGCGAGGTCCAGTTGGGCATTGATCAGCTTCTGCGTATTCTCAGTTTCGATCAGTTGCTCATCGATTTTATGCTGCAGTTGCAGAGCGTCTGTGTCATCGGGCCTGATCGTGGTCGCCTGCGAGGCGAAGTATCTGGCCCCGATCAGGTCGCCCCCCTCCAGGCGCGTGCGCGCAGAATCGAGCATCGCTTCGAATTGACGCTTATCTGTCAACTCGGCGACGAGGGCGGCAGAGTGCTGTGCCAGATGAGCCACGGTCGTTGTGTCGCCGCCGGAACTGCGGGCGAGGAACAGCGCTCGGTCAAAGAGCAGTTTCGCCTGGTCATATTCTTCTTCCTGCATCATGGTCTCTCCGCTACCGACGAGGGAGTCGATTACCGCCTGACTCTCAGCGCTCAACCTCGCGCGCATCAGTTCATTGAAGCGGTTGGCTTCGCGTTCTTTTCTGGCGAGCAGGCGATCCGAACGGGAGGCGCCAATATCGAAGCTCAGATTGAAGAGGTGAAGACTGCCGAGGTCCCGATCGGTCAATGAATAGTCGAACTGGAAATTGCGGATGCGAAGACCGGTTCCAAAGGAGTACCTGGAATCACGCACTCCAGCCCGCAGGAAGAGAGTGTTGTATAGCCCATATTCGATTCCGGCACACAGGATCGGATCAACCTTATCCACCTTCGCGGCCCTGACTGACAGATCTACCGTGTTATTCTGGTCTTCGCTGAAGAGCAGTTTTGAGGAGAATGCTGCATCGAGCGAGACAGGGTGGTCGATATTCTGTTCGTCGAGACGCAGTTTCTCCCCCACCAGGTTGCGGCCGCTGAGGACGGCGGTTACTTCAGGCATCCAGGGGATACCGGAGGCGATGCCCCGCGAGAGGGAGAGATTCAGGGCGGGAGATGATGTCGCTTTCAACTCCGCGAGATTCTGTTGTTCCATGTGAAGGGAGAGGCCAAGGTCGAAGCCGGATACACTCTTGCCGTATGCGAGGTAGAGTGCAAGGCGGCTCTCGCTGGTTTCGCCCAGGAAGAAGTTGTTGTCATCGCGCAGTTCGATACCATCCACGCCCAATCGGAAAAGCCCGACGCCAAAGGTGCCGTAATCGAGGGTCGGGAATACCAGGCCGGCATACTGATAGGCGACATCACTCTCGTATAGCTGGGAATGAAACAGCAGGATCGAGAGATGCTGCGCCCGTGCCAGATAGGCGGGATTCCAGTAAGGCGCCATGGCAGGGGTTGGCCTCGCGATCGAGGCGGAGCCCAGCGCAATCTCGCGCGCCCCGGCGCCGAAAGAGAATGGTGACTCCGTACCCTGTGATCCGGTAGCGCCGAGGATCGATGGGATCAAGATAAGTAGCATCAGTGCAAGCAGGAGCTTTCTCATCGGATCACCGCTACCTTTCTGGTGACCGTCTCCGAAGCACCGGAATCATACTGAACATTGAGCCGGCAGAAGTAGGTCCCCGGGATAACCGAATTTCTCCGGCTATTAGCACCATCCCATGAGTCAATCTGGTATGCGCCGGCAGCGCGGTGTTGTCCATCGATAAGAGTCTCAACCAACTCACCGGTGATGGTGTAGACCCTCAAGTGCACTATTCCCGGCTGGGGCAGCACAAAGGCGATGGTCGTGTTATCACCACGATCCGGATAGAATGGGTTCGGGTAGTTGGTGAAGGACTCCGCCAGTCCCGCAGAGGTGAGTGATAACTCCGATCCGCGGAGCGGGTAATCGGTAGCGGACAACAGCGGATAGACCGGGCCACCCAGCTGTTTGTCGATTATTGAGACAAAGGTCGAATCCTCGAATTGTATCGCATAGCTTCCTGATGCCGCGGCGGGCTGCAGGTCCGCCAGCAACGCGATCGCGGTCTCGCCGCCGAAGTTCAATTCATAGGGAGCAGTCAACGCAAAGCTGAAGTCGGAACCTGAAAACTCTGTCAGTTGCAGCGCTGTCGTGCCGCCTATCTGCAGTGTCAGGGTTTGGAAGACCTCCGCGAGATTTGTCGGCGCGTAGCCATCTGAAGTACGCAGCATGAGACTGCCGTGCAGCGATTGCAGAAGCAGATCACCCAGCGGGGTTGGGCCGTTGTAGAGTAAGGTTCCGGCGAACGCTGTCACCGTCTGCTCGCCGGCGAAGCTCACCCGTGCCTTTGAAGCCCACGAGAGGACCGGTTTTCCGGCCGGAAGCAGAATTGCTATCTCATCACTGGCGACCGGGAATTCGGCCGCACATCCGAGCGGCGATGAGACGCCCAACTGGTTTGAAGGATCGGTCACGTCGGCGAATCTGAACGCGGACTGTTCGAAGCCGATCTTGAAGTGGTCGTATGGGATGTTCGCCTCGAGATCAGCAACGAGTGTAAGCGTGTAGCTTTCTCCCGGGTTCAGGGCGAGATCAAGGTTATCGGTCCGGAACACCGCGTCACCGCCCGAGAGTTCGACGAACGACTGGTATGCGACATTGCCATCATTTTTGCGGCAGCCGATCTGGTCAAACAACTTGCTTGGGTCGAGCGCGCGACCTTCGCGGTCAAAGAACGAAACGTTGACCTGCGAAAGGCTTGACTGAGAACAGTCACCGGCTGCCGGATAGCCGACTTCAATCGTCACCAGATCAACGGCGGTAGCTCCGGCGATCACGGATGCCGACCGGGGAGCGTTCACACATACCTCCGGGTCGGAAGCGGGACACTTGAATTCAGCGGTTCCCGATGAGATCGGGAAAAGCAGTCCGGTGGAGAGTACGAGTGTGTCGGCGGTGGCTTCCACCAATGAACCGGAGCTGAGGTCTCTGAACTCAAAGGCGGTGCTGTCGTCGATGATCACTTTGAAGCCGCCCCCGAAAGGCGATTCGGAAATCGTTGCGCAGAGGATAACTTCCCGAGTCGAACCGGGGAAGATAACCGGTGGAGCGAATGGATTCAGGGTGAGGCTCTCTGTATCGATCGTTGACGTGTTGATCTTGCCGATGACCTGATTGTCAGAGACGAGTGCGACTTCATCCATGATGCTGGAGATGTTCAAGGGATCACCGGCTTGATCCTCCACGCGAATTCGCAGGCCAGTGAGCTGAACTCTGGACTCACCCACTTCTCCGGGGTGCCTGAGATCGAGCGAGATTAGTTTGACCGACTGCTGACCAAAATTGACGTATTGATTCAGAAGCGGAGCTGCTGAAACCGCCATAGCATCGGACGGAGTGTCGATTTCACACGATGGCGTAACCAGAGGGAATCCACCCTCTGCGACGATACTGATGGCGACGTCCGAGTTGTCGTCGGCGAAGTAGATCGCGGATGCATCGGCGAGCGCAAGCTTGAATGCGCTGGCGGTAGCTTCCTCACCGATATCGACCCTGAGCGCCAGCAGGCCTTCGGCCGTCCCTGAGAGCAGCAGTGATCGAGTGAAGCGGAGCGTAAGTTCTGAAGTCGCCGGCACCTGCTCGACCACGCTGAGGGGCTCGTAACCATTTGACAGAACCACGCGGGCGAAACATTCATTCGCCGCCAGCGGTGTACCGTCCGGTTTCGTCACCGAGATCGTGATACTGTCGAGTCGCGCAGGGGCGGCACTCGCTGTCGGCTCGGTTAGGGCATAGCGGATACTGAAAGGAAACACGTGCGTTTGGCCGACAGTTACCGCATTCGGAATCGAGTTTATCATTCTAACCGCCACCGGCGGTGAGACTGAAAAGATATCTACGGGGTCGGTGGTAAGAACAATCGAGCTGTCTGAACCGATCGCGGAATACGCTTGCAGCGTCCAGTCGACGCTACCTGGTGCGAGGGTCAGATGGGGAAATGCGACATCGCGCGATTCACTGGCCGCGAAAGTGAATGGCCCGGCGTGGGTGACCTCGGTAGAAACCAGCTCCGGATTTGAGGTAGTCAGCAGGTCGACGAAGACAGCGTCGAGCGCTGAACTGGAAGTGTTCTTGACTGTAGCGGTCAGACCTATCTCCTGGCCGACCGTATAGTTGCGCCGGGCCAGTGAGTATGAGATTTGCAGCGGCGAGTCTGAGATGGTGAATGAGTAGTTCGCCGGCAATGCCTTGTCGAGCGGGCCATCGTTGTTCGAGACATACTGGGCGCCGCCTACCGGGAGCCTGAATCGAATTGTGTGCCCCGAAACCGCGTTGTCGGCGATGTTGCCAACCACGAACAGGTTGGCTGATGCTTGCGAAATTACCGGTGCGATTCCGGAGATGCTCCAGCGGCCATTGTTGTACTGGAGGTCGCCCAATCGGGTATCGGATGCCTCCCGCAAGCCATTGTTGTTATCGTCGTGCCAGAGTGAAAGAGATTCGAAGTCGACCTGCGTGGCGGTGCCCATGTTCTCAATGGTAAATGAAGTGAGCACATCAGGGAGTATTCCGTTGGTTGCTGCGGAGAGCGCGAATAATGATACCGTGTCCTGTCCGGTCACGAGGGTGCGCGGGTTGAGCGCGCGAATCTCGTACTGACTTGCAATCGATCCGTCGATCGTAAATGGCAGTACGGTGGTAAGGGGGAGATCTCCATTGATGTTTACGGCATCAGTAAAGGTTAGATCCGAGCCACTCTCCACCGAAATCTGCAGCTGATCGGAATCGATTGCTGATTCGGAGATGTCGGCGACCACCACGAAGTAAAGGAGCGCGTTGGCTGACAGGTTGATGTCGAGTCCGGACATCTGCAGCCTGCCATCGCCGAAACTACCGGTCGCAAGGAGCGGGTCATCTGTAGTTTTGCCGTCGGAGCTCTGATCGAGGTAAAGCGAAAGCAATCCGATCTCTTCGTCGCCAAAATCCTCGCCTGCCGCCGACTCGGTCAGGTTGGTGAAGCGAATCGACTCGAGTGTTTGGTCCAGTTCCGCATAGCCGTTATAGAGCGCGAACGAGAGCAGCACGTTATTGGTTGAGCCCGGATAGAGCAGTTTTGACTCTACCGGAATCGCGACCGCCGTAATGCGCTCTGAAGGCAGCAACAGGTGATAATCGGGATTACTTACCGGGCTGTCATCGGGTCCAGTCATGCCTGAAGAGTAGGTTGCACCGGCCGCTGTAATCTGCAGATCGAAGTTGCCTCCGGAAAACTGTCCATCACTGATGTCAACTGTCACCAGGAAGCGATTGGATTGCTGCGCCACCAATTGATTCAGGTTTGTCAGGCGCAGTGTGCCGCCATTGCGTGTGAAGCTGCCGAGGTATGTATCGTCACCGCTGAAACCGGCCGCTCCGGCATCGGCGTACAGCTTTACTGCAGCAAGGGCATCGAAGGACGATTGAGTTCCCAGTTGTTGCAGCGTAAGTGCGCGGAGGCGATCGCTCGCATAGCCGTTACGCGGCAGCTCGAAGTCGAGCACCAGGACGTTGCGTTGCCCGGGATAGAGGGTCTTGCCCGCAACAGGATTGATCTTGATAGCGGAAGCGGGAAACGCGTTGAGCGTGAAGCCCTCGTTGTTCTTTATCGGGAAGTCACCCTCGAGGGTGGTGGCGGTAGCGAACTCGATTGCCGTAGATCCCTCGATTCCGAGGTTTACGGTATTGCCATCACGGCAATTGAGCGGATCGAGATACAATCCTGCCGCAAGAGTAAGAGAGCCGCCGTTCTGAGGCAATATCAGGCCCAGGCCGTCGAAGTTTATCGCGCCTCCACTCATCACACCCGCCTTCAAGTATTGGTCGTCCCCCCCGAAAGCGGCATCGTTCCCATCAACCTTGATGTAGAGTACTGCGCTGTCGACCTGGCTCTCCAGTTGTGCCTGGGTCGCGGAACGAGGATCGGACAGGTAAGCCCGGATATCGAGGCGGTTGAGTGTAAGAGAGTTTGGTGTTCCATTCGTGACCCGGAACTTCACCAACGGACCGGTCGCCGATCCGGGGATCAAGGTTCTTGGCGCGATATTCAGCGCTTGAATGGATACTGACTTGTTTGAGAGTACAGTGACGGTATCCACGCTTTCAATCATCTGGTCGATGGGGCCATCGTTGCGTGAGGCAACTTCAATGCCACGTTCCGGCACGGCAAGAGCGAAGGTCGAACCATCCGTCGGGAACTCAGCCAGTTTGAGTAGTATGAAAAAGCGATTCGACTGAGCGGTGAGCGGGACCGCAAGTCCTGTCGTGCTCCACAGCTCGCCGGTATACGATATCGCCCCAACCTGCTGATCGAGCGCCGAACCACTCCAGACGAGGTCGCCGTTATCGCGGAAGAGTATGAGGGAGTCAACATCTGTCTCCCCGCCCGATCCCTGATTGACCACCGAAAGTTGCCGCAGGGTGTCCTGCTCATAGCCGTTACGCGGTATATCAATCGTCATCACCTGATGCAGCGTTCCATCCGATTCGACATTGCGGTTGCCGATTCCGCCGACGGCAACCTGCTGCGCAATCATGCCGTCGACGATCACGCGTCCGAGTGAATTGAGGGTGTCTTGACCCGCGATCGGAGTCGCATCGCTGGTGGTAACGTCAGTCGCCGGGAGGAAGAAGAAATCGAGGGTGTCGTTATCACGCGGGAATAATGAGACGCCGGCCGCAATCAGATAGCGACTCTGGGTATAAGGCAAAATCGGAACTGCGCTGAAGCTGAAGCTCGTTATTGCTGAGCCGACCGGCGCTGCGGCAATTCGTTGATCGCCACTGCTCACGGTTGCACTCAAGTCAAGATCACGCCAGAGGACTAGGGAGTCTAAATCCGCTGCGACCGCGTTGGCGTTGGTCGTTCCTGTTGCTTTCTGCCGGATGGTAAGGCCACTGAAGCCGCTGGAGATTGCGAATTGATTCGTGATATCAAAGGCCAGAACCGGGGTGCCTGAGCCGGCCGGCAAGGCGAATTGATTACCAAGCGGGGTTGCAGAAACCGCGGGTACCTCCACCAGAATCAGGTTACTGAGATCGCTGGCGAGACTGTCGCTGGTGGTGGCCCGGACCCTGCCGTACCCACGCGTCGTGGCGGTGAAGTGGCCATCAGCGTCGATCTCTCCAATTCCACCGAGGACTTCCCAGCTCACGTTGCTGATTTCGGTCGGCTGCCCAAAGTCATCGATGCCGATTGCATGGAAGAGGAGGGCATCACTGATTTGAAGAGTTGCTGTATCTGGCGTGACGACGATTTTATCAAACGTCACTCCGGAAAGCACTTCCACATAAGCTGAATCAGCCACTCCGGCGCTCTCGGCCCTTACGAAGTAACCCGGCGGCGAGGCGGCGAGCCCGGCGGTGTAAAGCCCTTGCACGACGCTGCCCTGGGGATCGGTGGTACTCCAGTCAGCGGTGGCGGTGACATCGGCCACAAGGTTCGAGTCTGCATCGAAAGCAATTGCGGTGAACTGGCCGGTCTTTGCGATCGTTATCTGTACGGAATCGGGCGTGACCTTCAGGCGGGCGATGGCGCCGGGAATCACGGCCAGAAGCGCTGTGGTGTCCACCAGTCCCAAGTCTGAGCGGGCGACGACCCGAGCGTTTCCGGCGCTGGCAGGGGTGAACAATCCGGTTGGATCGATTGTCCCGACTGCCGCGGTGAGTGACCAGGTGATGTCGCCGGGATCATCCTCGACGTTGCCCGCGTCATAGCCGCGCACACTGTATTGCAGTGTTGAATCGGCGGTGATCGTGGCCGAGTCGGGTGTTACCGCAATGCGCACGACCGGTGCGGGGTAAACCACGATGGTGATCGCTTCGCTGTCTGCGACAAGCCCGTCATCCGCGATGAACAGCACCGCGTATGAGCCCGCCTGTGAATAGGATGGGCTGAAGCTGAAATCAGCGGTCCCGTCGTTGTTGTCGGTCAATGTTGCGCCAGCCGGCAGGTTTTCTGCTGAGATCGAGGGAGTGGAAGTATTGGCGTCGGAGGCAGTAACGGTAAATGCAAGCAAGTCACCTTCCACTACCGTTTGATCGCCGATCGGATCAAGCACCGGGGGCACGTTGTCTTCCACCACGGTGATCTGCACTATTTCGCTGTCGGCGAGGATGCCGTCGCTGGCGATAAAGCGGACTGTGTAGATCCCTGCCTGGCCGAATTGTGGTACGAATGAGAAACCGCCTGTGCCGTCGCCGTTGTCGGTAAAACCGGCGTTGGCCGGCAGATCTTCGGCACTCAATGTGGGAATAGTGCCGTCCGGGTCACTTGCGGTCGCGCTGAACGCGAGGCTGTTTCCGACCTCGACCGTCTTCGGACCGATTGTATTCAGTTGGGGAGCGAAGTTCTTGGCATTGACGGTGATGGTTACCGACAGGGTGTCCGCCAGATCGCCATCGCTGGCGATGAATTTTACAGTGTAGACACCTGCCTGGGTGGCGTCGGCCTGGAACTCGAATTCGCCCGTGCCGTCGCCGTTGTCGACAAGCGTTGCGTGTTGCGGCAGGCCTGTCGCTGCGAGAGTGATGGCATCGCCGTCCGCATCGGTGGCGCTGACAGTGAACGCCAGGTGGTTGCCTTCAAACATCGTCTGGTCGTCGATCGCGGCCAGTTGCGGTGCACGATTGATGATACTGATCGAATAGTCCGCTGTATTGTTGCCGGCATCCGTATCTGTCTGATTGTAGTCGGTGATGCTCGCGGTGTTGAGTATCTTGGTGCCCTTCGTGCCGGGGTCGACGGTTGCGAAGAGATAGAGTCCGGTACCTGAACCTGCCGCAATGGTACCGATATCCCATACGCCGGTAGCTTCGGTATACGATCCCGCCAGCGCCGAATCGCGCTCGAAGGTAAGACCGGCCGGGAGAATATCTGTGACCTCCACACCGGTTGCCGTACTCGGTCCATGATTCTGGACTGTGATTTTATAGTAAACTTCGCTGCCGACAAATGAGGTATCCGTATCGGCTGACTTCGTTACTTCAAGGTCAACATTCACGACCGGACAGCCGGTGTAACTGATTGAGTTGTTCGTGCGGGCATAGTTGTTGAAGAGGTAGTTGTCGTTCGTCAGCGCCGTAACGATCCTGATATTACCGTACACATAGTAGTCACCGCAGGGCTGATCGGCCGGCCAGGTCGAAGTTGCGCCTATCAGGGCGAGTCCACTTAAGTAGAAATTCTGGATGCCGCCGGGTCCGAGCGAGATAATGGTTGAGTAAGTGCCAATCTTGACTTCGTCGTCACCGTAGCTGCCGTTCTCAGAGAGATAGAAATCAAACGCCACGACCGCTGCGAGGATGTTTTCCGGCCCGTTATTGCTGAGCGTAAAACTGCATACCGAGAACGAGCGCGACCCGCCGATCGTGGAAGGTTCTACGACCAGGTTGCTTAGCTCCAGATCGGCTCCTTCAATCAGCTCGTAGGCGCCCATGTCAGGTGCGCTTGCAGCGTATGGGTAGCCGAGATCAAGTCCGGCGTCGATGCAAGGGGAATTGCTCTGGAGATCGAAGTTCTGCGCCGCCGCATTGACGAATCGTGGATCGGCGGCAATCCCACCCGCGGAGTCAACCACTGTATTGGTGTAGTTGAGGGTATTGCTCCAGAGGCAGTTGAATCCACAGATTACAGTTGCCTTGGCGCGAATGCCTTCGCTGTTACCAGCGCAGATATTGTTAAAGATGCGTCCCTCGGTGACACCAGCACTATAGTGAATACCGCGCGTGCCGCAGCCGTAAAGGGTATTGTTGTAGCTGTAGTTGTATTCACTGCCCACTTCTATGCCGGCAACGCCGGTGTTGGAGATGGTGTTGCGAAGCAGTGTGTTGTAAGTACCCGTGACTCTGATCCCCCTGGCCCCCGAATCATGCACGTGGCAATACTTCACCACGCAGTGATCCGAAAGGATATCGACGCCTACCGTATTGCCGCCTGTGACCTCAAGCCCGTCGACAATAAGGTAATCCCCCGTCAGCCGCACGACGCCAGTGGGCAGAGTGCCCCCGTCGATCAGCACGGCGCCGCTACCATACTTACAGTAGACGATCGGTTGGAGCGATGTCCCGGAGGAAGTCAACTCATAGCTGGCAGCAGCCACATAGGAACCGGGCAGCACCAGGACCGAGTCTCCCGGCTGAAGCACACCCAGCCGATCCCCATTGTCGATCGCTGCCCAGGCTTCGCCGGAAGAGAGGCCTGAGTTGCCGTCGTTGCCGCCAGGGGAGACGTAGTAGGTCGTGGCTGCGAGGGGGGTAGTGAAGATAAGTGAGATTGCGAGGAGTAAGGTCAGCCGCTGCACCCGGGTGCTCCCCCGCTTTAAAGTTGTCCTTTTCATCTCCATTAAGTATCGGCAGGTTGTAATATAGGTGAAGCGGTTAAGAGCCAAATTGAACGGGCTTTAGCGGAAGCTGTTTCGTGGTGGAACGGGTCGCAGAAAAGTGGGCCGACGTCGCGGGGGGACGTTCAACCGGGAGGGCGCAAACGCAGGAATCGCCACTGACAGTTTCGCCGTTATTCAAGGCGCTCGCAGGGTTTTCAGTTTCTCAGCCGCCGCCATTGAACCTGTGATTTTGCGGCGTGGGCCGCGCATTCGAGAAAATCATGGAGTATCCATCACACTGACAATTTTGCGGCCGCCCAAGCGATAGTCGATCAGAGTGGTTGGCAGACAATGTATTAGGTCAGCTTTTGTGTGTGTTTTTTTCTTGACAAAAACGGGAGTGATGCCGTAAATATTAATACAGGCTCAAGGACAACTGAACAATCAAATTGTAAAGCAATCCAAACGCTCTCGCACTAAAGGAACCTGGGATGATTGCGCGGCAGAAATCTATTCAGGCCCGATTTGCAATGCGGCTTGAAGAACGTCCGCCGAGCTACCTGCGAGTTTGCTTTCGATACTGTTTGACATCATGTGCAAAGGGTGCGCGCGCGTTATGGCGATCATGGGTGCGGCTATCGGAGTCTCCGATCATGTTCGATTGAAATCTCAAATACCAAACGATCATACAAAGACACGGCAAATGAATTTGAACAGAGAAACACGAGGTAAGAAGTCATGAGACTCAAG
>JBECKX010000147.1:0-11419 GCA_040235515.1 Candidatus Zixiibacteriota bacterium | reverse complement strand
ATTCAACCCCTGAGTTACCATAGATGTCGGTGCAGGTTGCTGTGACTGTGCCGGAGTCGGTATCCACGTCATCCAGCCAACTTGTCGCTATCTCCTCACAAGTGTTCCCGACGATCAGACAGTTATCTAGTTGCAGAATTCCCATAAGCGCCTGAAACAGTGGCCCTGAATCGATCTGATTATTAACAAATGTCGAATGTGAGAATGTGTAGTTGCCGTTACCGCTACAGCAGCTGGCTGGTGTGATTGATTCCCCAGTGTTTCCCTGAAAATAGGAGCTGTCGCAAGTTACTCGGCCTAGATTGTGCAAGGTACCTGCTGAATTCTCCACAAATCTGCAGTTCCTAATAGTCGCTGGACCAAAATTGGACTCTGTGCAGTGAATCGCGTAGTCATTTCCTAAGAATAGGCAGTCGTAGAACTCAGGCTGGTTATCTACTTGGACAGTAATCGCAATATAATTGCTGTCAAATGTTGAATACCGCAATCCAGCTGACCCGAACGCTGAGAAATCATCAATTCGCAGTGCATAGGTATTGTTGCTAAATTGGCAGCTATCCACTATCCAAATTGGAGTGACACTGCGACTAAGGTAATCCGGCGATTTGTCTGCCCCTAAACCTGTGTACAACCCGATATCATTGCCGACAAACGTGCACCGCCTTGCGAATGCCGGATTGTCCTGCGCCCACGCAGTTCCATTGTTCTCAAAAGTACAGCCATATACTGTTGCACTGCGATCGCGACCATCGGGTTTTATGCCATAGCTTTGTTTTGTCAGGCTACAGTAACGCAGACTTACGCCACCGCCAGTCAGACTCACACCAGCAATGACATTCGAATCAAGGTCACAATACTCCAATGAACCGGGGCCTTCGTAGCCAAATGGATTGTTTCTGAAAATCCGACAGCTATCCAGGACCGTTGATGAACTTCCTCTAACACCCGAGTTTAAGTTATCAACTACATAGCAGTGTCTTATTCTGGCGTTAGAGAGGGGTTCGCCATAGTTGGAATTCGACACAAAGATGCCACCTCCCTTGCCTCCAATGCCGGTACCGTTTCGAATCGTAAACCCGACCAGCTGCGCCGTCGAATCTTCCTCATTCACGAACCGCACCACGCTACCCGTGTCCGCGACTCCAAGAACCATTGTATCACCATCAATGATTGTGTTTGAAATGTCTGCAGTGTCACCAGACAGGATGTAGTTGCTGGCAACTACGATATTCTTTCCGAGGTAGGAAATTCGCTCGTAGTACACACCAGGCTGCACTATAATCGTGTCGCATTCAACGGCATCATCGATCGCTGATTGAATCGTTGAGTACTCATTGGGAACATCGAGAACTAATCCGCGACATTGGTTGAAGAAAAACGCGCCCATGTCGTTCCGTGTGCCATCCGGGTCGTCATATGCTGGGTCTGGATCGCCAGTGTCGATGCACGGAGACGTTTGCTGCAAGCCAAAATCCTGTACTCCAGCGCCTACAAACAGTGGGTCGCCAGACACATTCCCTATTCCAAATGAGGCACCTATTAAATCGGGTGAGTTTGCATAAAAGAGATTGTAGTCAATCTGCTCTGAGGAAGAGACATCTGAGAATATCCCATAGTGTGTTAAACTTGAGAAAATATTGTTGCGAATATCTGATGTGCCACCGTTTTCGGTTGCCACACCTCCGCGACAGCTGTAGAAGGTATTGTTGACGATGCTACCTGCCGATCCACCGTGAATCAGAATCGCGGCATTGGGTCCACCGCCGACAAATAGGTTGTAGCTTATCCTCGCAAAGGAATTGCTGGTTGCAAAAACAGGGGCGTTGGTGACTGATGTTGGTCGCACAATGCATCGCTCTATGGCAACATTAGAGGAAGCTGCCAACACCGATCTATCCAGCAGACTGTCAAACTCACAATCGCTGATAACGACATCGCTATCATTTCGAACAACGGTTCCAAGCTGAGCGCCACCAAATCGGAATCCTTTGATCAAAACGCTGGTTGGCACGTCTATGATCTGCAAAATGCTATCAATTGAGCTCAGATAAGTTTCATCTGGACCTAATTCCGACAGTAAACTAATCGACTTTGCATTGATGCTTACAAATCCTGAGTAGACCCCCGCCGCTACCAGCACCGTATCACCATCCACTGCCGCATCAATCCCCGCCTGGATCGTCAGTTGATCTGCCGGTACATGGATCGTCGCTGCCGGACATACCCCTGCCAGAAGAAATAGCGTTGTCAGAATTAACAGATATCTCAATGCCTTCCGCCTTTCTTATGGGGACCGACTCAAATAACTGCGGAAGCATGGAGTTGTCAATCGGTTTTGGGGAGTTTGAATGGATTCCCACCTGCGCGGGAATGACGGAATGGCTTCGCCATTTCTCGCTATCTCTCTTCTCCATCCAGAGGGAGAGGGGCCGTGGGAAGCCTGCCGACAACAGCGAAACCTCCAACCGATCCCACAGCAAGCTGTGGACTACCAACTTATGTTGGCACAATAGAGTGGATTCTCCGTAGGGGCATGCTACGCATGCCCTCTGCGGCACGTGCGACGTGCCCCTACAGCCATATCCGTGGCCAGTACGACGTAGCCCAACCCCTCTTGAGAGGGGTCGCCGCGAGGTTGACGCACAGCGTCAAGTTTGCGGCGGGGGTGTGTTCGCGGTGCACGAGGACGTACACCGCGCACCGTCAATAACCTGAACGATGTTCCCACTCCTGATCTGCTCCCCTCTCCCTCTTGAGGGAGAGGGGTCGTGGGTGAGGGTGTAGATGTCCAGGCGCAGCACGCTGCGCCCGACAACTGCAGCGAGCCCGACGTAGCCCAACCCCTCTCGAGAGGGGTCGCCGCGAAGTTGACGCGCAGCGTCAAGTATGCGGCGGGGGTGTGTTCGCGGTGCACGAGGACGTACACCGCGCACGGAAGGAGATGGATTCCGGGTCAAAGCCGGAATGACTCGGCCCGGGCAGGGGTGTGTTCGCGGTGCACGAGGACGTACACCGCCCACGGAAGGAGATGGGTTCCGGGTCAAGCCTGGAATGACTCGGCCCGGGCGGGGACATTCCCCCGTCCCCTCAAAACAAAAAGGAGACGTTGTGGTGTTACGTCTCCTTAGGGTGTGCATCAACTCGGCTTTCACCGCGCGATACACTTCAATTCTCTTTAACTGTACTCTAAGTCAGATACGCACGCAGGCTGCGTGAGCGGGATGCGTGCCGTAGCCTCCTTATCGCTTTCTCTTTGATCTGACGAACACGCTCGCGCGTGAGATTAAACCGGGCGCCAATCTCTTCAAGTGTTAATGCCTTCTCATGATTAAGGCCAAAATAAAGATTGATCACCTCAGCCTCGCGCGGAGTCAGGGTGTCGAGAGCCTTCTCGATTTCCAGCCGTAATGACTGATCAAGCAGGGCTTCGTCAGGAGCGGGTTGAAATTCATCCTCTAGGACATCGATCAGACTGTTGTCCTCAGAGACCGAGAACGGTGCATCAAGCGACAGATGCGAATTGGAGATCTTGAGCGTATCGGACACTTCCGTCTCCGACAACTCCAACTCATGCGCGATCTCCTCCGGCGACGGCTCGCGGCCATACTCCTGCTCGAGCGAGGATGACACCTTGCCGATCTTGTGCAAGGTACCCACGCGGTTGAGCGGGAGACGCACGATGCGTGACTGCTCTGCCAACGCCTGCAGGATCGCTTGACGAATCCACCAGACAGCGTAGGATATGAACTTGAACCCACGCGTCCAATCGAACCGTTTCGCGGCCTTGATCAGTCCGATGTTCCCCTCATTGATCAAATCAGCGAGTGACAGACCCTGATTCTGATACTGCTTGGCAACACTCACCACGAAGCGCAGGTTTGCCTTGGTCAAGGCCTCAAGTGCACGCTGGTCGCCTTCATGAATCTTCTTCGCCAGTCGCACTTCCTCTTCAGCGCTAATCAATGGAGTCTCGCCAATCTCCTTCAGATAGAGATCAAGAGATCTGTCTTCATCACGATACTTCCTGGACTGTCTAGCCAAGATGAACCCGTCCTATTTGGTTAAAGGTTGTATGGTATTTGGTTATAGGTTTTCCGTGTAGATACAGCAGATTAACTTGCACAATAAAACGCCTGAGAATCGTCGGCATGACGATGATCCATCCGGTCACCACAATTCATGCTGACGATCCGAGTCGGAGTTAACGAGTTAGTCTAATAAGAATGCCTGACAGCTTTGTTTAATTAAGACTCTTACTTCTAGCTTCCATGTTTCGTACTACGCGGTCAATCAATCCGCCGGGCCGCCCCGGAGCAAACTCCCATCTATGCTCCCTGGCCACGCTGGAAGCAAAACGATCAAACTTCACAGACTCAGTGTATAACGCTACTTTCAGCTCTGCGGTTTGATCGCGTAGTAACGAATATTTCCACGAATATCGTAACCGATCAAAGCGATCGCGCGTTCCCTGCCATCCAGCTCTTTCTTCAAAGTGAAGAATTCGCTCGCCGAATGGACATCCTTGTGATCGATTTCGATCAGAATCGTACCGGGATTGATACCCTCGATGTCGGCCAGGCTCCCCGGCTCGACATAGGTGACGATCACACCATCGCGATACTCAACGCCGTAGCGCTCCGCCAGTTCCTCTGTGGCCGTCTCAACCGCCATCCCGAACCACATCTCCGTGGCCTTCGTTGGCTTGGTGTAGCGATCCTGCTCCTGGGCGAATTCCTGCGGAGAAAGCTGCGAGAGCCCCAGATCGCGATCGCCGAGCGTCACGCTGACATTCATCGGCTTGCCCCGGCGATACAACTCCATGTTGACATGCGAGCCGGAGCGTGCTCCTGCCACCAGGTAGCGGAAGTGATTCATATCGTCGACCTTGGTTCCGTCGAACTTGACAATGATATCGCCGCGCTCCAGGCCACCTTGATCCGCCGGTGAGTCGGGCTGAACCTCTCGAATCAGGACGCCGCGCGCCGCGTTGAGGCCGTTGGCCTCCGCCTGCACCGGGTCCAGATCGCTCATCGTCACACCGAGCCAGCCGCGTTCGACCCGCCCGCCGGTGATCAGATCGGGCAGGATTGATCTGACCAGGTTGGCCGGAATCGCAAAGCCGATACCGGCAGATTGACCGGAGGATGAAGCGATCGCCGAGTTGATGCCGACGACATAACCCTCCAGGCTGACCAGCGGTCCACCCGAATTGCCCGGATTGATCGCGGCATCGGTCTGGATATAGTCCTGAAACTCGGGGGAATCCTCACCGAAGTTGAGTCCGCGGCGGCCCTTGGCGGATACGACACCGACGGTTACCGTGCGGTCGAGACCTTGCGACGGAAACGGGTTGCCGATCGCCATGACCCACTCACCCACCTGAATCGAGTCGGAATCACCAAGTTCGATCCAGGGATAGCCGTCGCCGTTGATTCGGATCACGGCCAGATCGGTCGCCGGATCCTCGCCAACGATTCTGGCATCCACTCGTGAGTAATCAGCAAGTGTGACGGTAATTTTTCTCGCGCCGGCGATCACGTGATGGTTGGTCAGGATATAGCCGTCGGTCCGGAAAAAGAATCCGGTACCCATCGAGACTTCCTGACGCTCGTCATCCGGGTATCCCCAGAAACGAAGCCATCGTTGCTGGTATGGAGTCATTTCCTCAATTCGTTCGGCCCGGATGTTAACCACGGCGTCGCGAACTTTTTGGACTACGTTGACAAAAGGTGATTTTCCCTCGTGATTGAGGGGATATATTGATTGCGCGGCTGCAGTAGAACGCGCAAACTGGGCGTTAATAGTATTATTACCGTCACGCGGCTGCGTCACGGCAATATTCTCGATCCCCAGATTGCTCGATATGATAAACCCTACTATCAGCCCGAAAAGCGCAAACGAGACGAACGTGCCAATGCGCCGAGTAGAGGTGGAAAATCGCGTACCCTTCACACCGACCTCCTAATAGACAGACCAGTATAATAGCTTGAATTCCTTGGAAGTCAAGGCATTTCCGGCCGGATTCGACCGCAAACGTACAACCTGGCGGCTCGATTTCACCGCCGAAGAATCATAAACTTGTACGTCGCGAAGGGTTAGCCGTTGCAACTTTTGTGCGGAAGACAGCCCTGAAACCGCTTCCAAACCCGGTTTCTTAACAAATCTTAGCACTGCCGGATGGCGGGTAGCTGCCACCCCCAAAAAAGAAGGCCGCTGTCCGGGGGAAGCGGGCAGCGGCCGGTCGTTCAACTATCTGAATCAGAAAATCGCTTCGCGCTATCGACACTGCTCGCAGGGCGGACCGCCGCTGAACATGAAGTAGATCATCGCAACCGCGTCGGTGATGTTAACCGTTCCGCTGCAGTTGAAATCGGCGGCGGCTGGATTGTTCAACGAACCATTTGCGAATATGTAATTGACGACCGCTACTACGTCGCCAATTGTGAGCAGGCCATCGCCATCCACGTCGCCGCAATCACCCGGCGAGCCGAAGAAGTTGTAGATCGGACGATCATTCCAGTCCGTTACAACCAGGCTATCGAGTTGACCATCCCCGGTATAGGAGAAAACGGTCTCTGGAGCGATGTTGCCTGCAATCTCTCCATTGAGATCACCGGGATAGGCAATGACATGTGTCCTTCCATCTCGCTCATTTGAGCTGAGGGCGACGTCGGGATCAGACGAACTGACCGAAACTGAGCCGTCAAATATGAGATAGATGAAGCAAAGTTTCTCCGGGTAGCTGAAAGAAATCTGCTGCTGGAGAGTGTCGTAGTCCACATAGACCAGCCCAACGTCCTCGCCCGCGAGTGGCTTCGGGAATGGGAGCGCATCCCCGATCACGATCCTGTAGATGTAGGCCAGGTCGCGAATCGAGAGAGGAATGCCATCGGCATTGATGTCTGATGCTGCAATCTGGGCTTGCCGAAACTGTGGGTCGGGATTCCAGGCGTCGAATCCGAAGAGGAAGTAATTCTGAAAGAGCACCCAGTCTGCCACCTCGTTGGCGATGCCATTGAGATTGATATCGCCGCGAGGATCGATGGTATCATTACAGGCAAACTCGATGGAAGATGATACAAAGTCAACCGTCCGCAGGATGGTCAGCGGCTCCAGGTTCACACAAGAATCGGGAAGTCCGAGCGGGGAATTGAGTGTATCGGGATCTGAGTAAAACCATTGCTCGATTGGGTTCCAAACAGATTTTTCGACGAAGAGCGAATCGCCGGTTACGCTGGCAAGAGCGTTATCGGCGCAATCGAGCCAGTGGAAGCCCAGGAGGGAATTCAAGCATTCGTAGTCGGGATCAGTTGTTGCCGAGAAATACAAGTACGCTATCGTGTCTCCGTCAGATTGATAGAAGTAACAGGTATTTGACCCGGCTACGCTTGCGAGATCAGCCACCCCCACCACGCGAACAAATCCGGGGGTGTCGCTGCGGGCCTCGAAGAACTCCCAGCCGCAGTAGTCGAGCAAGGGGCCGGCACTGGCAGAATCAAACGTCGCCATCTCCGGTCTGAAATTGATCAAGAAATCGAACCCTGCTATCGAGTGGACAGACTCACCGTAGAACAGGATTGGAACCTCAAGAACCTGTCCCACAGGAAATTCGTCCTGCGGTGGTCCCACCAGTTCGATACGGAGTGGAGCTTCGAAGATCTGTGCTACCAGGGTGGGTGCTCCAATTACGAGCATCAGCGTCACCAATAAGATCAGTGGTCTTACAGGGAAGCTGAACTTCAAATGCGTGGTTCCGGGCATGTGCGTGCACATGAAGACCTCATGCTGATTCTGTTGCTTTTTCATTTTAGTGTCTCCTTTTCTATGGACATTCACTGCAGGGCGGTCCGCCGCTGAACATGAAGTGGATCATCGCAACCGCGTCGGTGATGTTAACTGTTCCGCTGCAATTAAAATCGCCTGCCGCCGGGTTTGCCAGAGTCCCGCCGGCAAAAATGTAGTTGATGACGGCCAGGGGATCGGAAATCGAGATGATACCGTCACCATCGGCGTCGGCGCAGGCGGGTGGAGCGGCAACCAGCACGTTTACGATGCGATCCTCCCAATCGGCTGCCTGCACCTCGATCAGGCCCCCGGCGCCGCTATAATTGAACACCGTCCCCGGTTGAATGACATCGGGGGACGGCAGATCAAGCGAATAAGCGATTACCCACGTGTGACCATCAGTCTCAACATAGGAGACCGTGAGAGCGGGGTCTGTGGAAGTGACACTCACGACACCATCGAACTCGAAGAAGATGATACAGAGATTCTCCGGGTAACTGAAGGTGATTTCCTGGTTAACCGTGTCGACCTGGAAGAACGCCACCTCGGTTGGATAATCGCCGGGAAGTGGTTTGGGGTACGGCACAGCATCGCCGACGATGATTCGCAGCAGATAGGCCAAATCACGGATGGAAAGGACTTCCCCATCATTGTTGATGTCGGTTGCGTTGATCTGGACGCTCTGGAAGTTCGGATTCGGGTCAAAGACCTGCAGTCCATACAGGAAGTAGTTGGCGAACAGTACCCAGTCGGCGACTTCATAGGCGATGCCATTGAGATTGATATCGCCACGGTCGTTGATACTATCGAGACAGGTGTAGTCGAAACCGCCGGTCGTGAAGTCGATCAGGCGGAGGGTATTCAGGGATGAGCCCACACACGATTCCGGTAACCCTTCGACCGTTCCGAGCGATTCCGGAAATGGAATGTACTGATAGCTGTCAAGGCTGTAAAGGGATGACTCCACGAACAGCGAATCGCCCGTAGCACTTGAGAGGGAGTTATCGCCGCAATCAGTCCAGAAGTATTGCAGGTGCGCGAATAGACAGGCAAACGCAACGTCGTCAACCGCCCTGAAGAAGATGAAGGCGAGCGTGTCTTCTACGCCCGATGTCATATAGCAGTTGGGCAGGTAAGGAGTTGAGCCCTTATCAGCCACCCCAACCAGGCGGATAACGTTGTTTGAATCGAGACTCGACTGGAAAATCTCCCAGCCGCACTGCGCGAAGAGGTCGCCCGGCACCGCATGGTCGAAGGTTGCCAGCTGAGGATCGATCATGAGGCTGAGGTCAAACCCACCAATCGGATACGCCTCGTCCCCCCGGTACAGCACCGCTACCTTAACGAGCTGACCCTCCAGCGGAACATTCATCGGAGTTTCGAGGCGGATGCTGAGCGGAGCGTCGCCCTGTGCCGCTGTAGGGCTCGGCGACACCAGCGCGAGTATTAGCCCGGTGAGTAATGCGGCCATAGCAAGGCGCGAAATGCCGAAGTTGAGTGGTGCCGCCATCAGTCCTCCCGTTTTCTTGAATTGTGGTGATGCGCAATTCATGGTTGCCCTCCTACAGGCATCCGGCACAGGGAGCCGGGCCGCCACCGAAGATGTAGTTAATCAGCAGGACGGCATCCGCGATGCTGATGGCGCCGCTGCAGTCGGTATCCGCTGCAGTAGGACTAGCGACTGCGCCACCATCGAAGATGTAGTTGATTATTGCGACCAGGTCGGCCACTGAGACAAAGCCGTTCGCGTTCGTGTCACCGCACTGCGGCGGCGCGCCCATCTCGACGGTGATGTTCCGATCTTTCCAGTCGGCGACCTCGATCGAAACGATGCTTGCTGATCCCGTATAGCTGAATACCGGGCCCGGGTTGATTCCCTGAATCCCCGCAAGATATTCGCCCCGGATAATCATGCGCGTATGGCCATTATCGAAGTTCCACTCCAGTATCATGTCATCGATCTGCAGCGAAGTTGGGGTGATTTCGCCGTCGAAGTCGATCGACATCACACACAACGGTTCGGAGTAGCTAAATGATAACTGCTGCTGGAGGGTATCAAGCTCGACATAGATCGAGCTGTTTTCCAGCGGTGCCGCGCTTGCCTTTCCGAGCGGAAGTGTCTCGCCGGTAATCACACGCCAGAGATAGGCATAGTCGCGAATCGTCAGGACTTCCCCATCCAGATTCATATCGGTCGCGGCGATCTGGTACTCTGGATTGACGGTGAATACGTCTATCCCATATATGAGGTAGTTGGTGAAAAGCACCAGATCGGCGATTTCATACGGAACACCGTTAAGATTGATATCTCCGATCAGGTATGGTGGTGCGATGCAGCCGAACTCGATACCTCCCGTGACGAAATCCACATCCCGGAAGAGACTTCCTCCCATACAAATGTTCGGCAGTCCATCGATCGTCCCGAGCGAGTCAGACCTGGTCCTATACTGGGAGGAAACGATATCGAAGACGGAGCTTTCGACGTATGTGGTCAATCCGAGATTGTCCGAGAATTCATTTACCGTGCAGATATCCCAGAAGAAGTCGAGCCGGGTGAACTCACAGTTGAAGGATGTATCCGTCGGAACAGTGAAGTGCAGCAAGAGCAGTGTATCTTCGGTCGAGTCGGTGAGATAACAGGAAGGAAAGCTCGTACCACTCAGGTTGTCGGCGGTCGCCAGCATTCTGATCAGCCCGGGGGAGGATTCCGCTGAGCTGAAGTGTGCCCAGTCGCAATCATTAAGGAGCTTGGCCGGCTCGGCATAGTCAAAAGCCAGGCGGCTGGTGTCAAACTTGATGGCGAAGACCATTGCGCCGAGAGCGTGATCCGGATCACCTTTGAACATTACCGGGACGCTCACCTGCTGGCTCTCGAGTGGGACGTTCTGGAGAGCTGATATCGTAACTTTCAGGGGAGCATCCCCCTGTGCAACAGCTTCGCTGTGATGTAGAATCAGAAGAGAACCGCAAACGAACAGCAAGACCACTGAAACGTGCTTGAGCGTAGTGAGGATACACGCACGCATACAACCTCCCGTGCTAATTGTGCAGGCACTTGATTGGCGATGTTTTCGGTCTATTCGTTAGCAGTAATGCTATAGCGAAAGGCGCGCGGGGTATCTTCCTTGCAGCAGGTAGAAAATGATTGCCTCTGAGTTACTAATACAAAGTAAGTTCATGGAGAATCTTGTCAAGAGAAAAGTCAAGGGGAAGCTTGCGCTGCAGCGATTTCTAACAGCGACCGGGGCCGGTCAGGCTAGCCGACCTTGAAATGATAGGCGCGCGAGTCGATGCTCGAGAGGGTGAAGTAGAGGCCTTCCTTGAGTTCATCGACGGTTGTGAGGATCTCCTCAGAGGTGAATAGATCCTTCATCCGCAGCTTGGAGCCCTTCATGCCAAGTGCCTTGAGATCAACCTGAACCACGACTTTGGTCGGAGCGGACTGTTGCTGGCGGAAATGCTGGGTCGGGGTCGAATTGAGAAGATAAAGGACGCCTGTCTTATCGTTTTTCTCGCCGCGATGCAGCAGAACGCGCACGCTGGGGTGCGATGTCATAATCGGGAATTTCACACCGAGGTCATCAAGCAGATTGTGGGTGAAATTGATCTTCATGTGGTTGCCCTGCGACGAGAT
>JBECKX010000080.1:0-7373 GCA_040235515.1 Candidatus Zixiibacteriota bacterium | reverse complement strand
CCCTACCGATCCTTTTTCACCTGCTGAAAACGGACTGCGCCGCACTTGGGACAGATCCATTTGCGCTGCTTGTGGAAGCTGCGCTTCTCCTCCTTCATTTTGATTTTACAGCGGCGGCAGATCATGGCAGGATATCAGATGAGATGAAGGAAATCGCTTAGCAGGAATTCTATCCGGCCAATCAGCAGAGTGAGGCGAGAGGTCACCGTGTAGCCGAAGGTTGCGCCGAAGAAGATCATCAGGAAGTAAATCCCAACCTGACTGATGGCGCGAACAGGTTTGTTGTCTGGGCGCGTGTAGAAGAAATAAACCATCACCGTGAGCACGGCGATTAGTCCGAGGATTGCGTTGAAGATATCGCCCGCTGAAAGCTGACCCAGCCCCATCGCGCTGAACGGCTCAATAGTGGCAGAGAGCTGCTTGAGGATGCGGGCGTCCATGCGTGCCGGGATCGAGAGGCCCGCCCCTGCCCCGATTATCAGTGCCATAACCGGTTTGCTGAACTTCGACCATGATCCGCGCAGCCGCATCAGCATGAGGATGCTCATCGCGAAGGGGATCAGACTCCAGAGATCGCCCTTCGAAAAGAGTGGAACGAAGAGCTTGGGGGTGAGGACGGAGTTCCAGAGCAGCACGAGCGTAAAACCGACTGAAAGACCGATCAGGATATGCTCGGCCATCCGGTAAAAGGGATTGTCTTTGTAAAGGAATGAGAAGATTGCCAGCGTGGCGATCGCAGCGATGATCGTACCGAGGTCCACTAGTTTCTCCTCCGGCGTACCCGCTCGACAACATTTCCTGCAATGATCACGAGTACGATCACGAATTGTGACACCGAGAGTGCATAAAGTCCCCTTGCGCCACCACCCTTGCGCTCGATCAGGTTCTCGTACTCGGCGGCACCTTTGAGGCCCGCAAGCAAGCCTTTGAGCTGATGCGACTGCAGATAGGGATAGAAAGAGGTTGCCATCGAGGCTGTGACGGCCGCCTGCAGGTTGACGGCGTGCGGGCTGACGGCGTATTCGATCCAGTAACTTGGCATATCACCATCGGCGATCGAGATTACGGTAGCGATTTGGGCATAGCTGTCGGCAGCGGCAAAGATAGGCATGCCGGTCGTTGGAGTTCCGAAATAATCGCGTGGAAACTCGGCGGAAACAGACTCCCCCAGTGAAAGGATGGCGGACTCCCGCTGTGGTCGAAAGCCGAGATAAACCCAGTCGACACCATACTGCTTGTTGTATTCTTTTGCCACCTGCCGGATCGTTTGTTCGCCCAGGGCGGTACCTTCGGCGAAGAGTGACATCCCCATAATTTTCAGGTCACGCGAGAAGGCATGCCGGATCAACGCCATCGCAAGAGGTCGCACTTCGGGGAGTGAAGAGGCTTCGAAGTCGAACGAGAGAAGCAGCAACTCCCCTGCAGCCAGCGAATCGATGTTGGCGTACACCTGTTGCGTTTCCGGGGTGACGGTGTGCGTGAGCGAGAGATTGAAGATGAGTGGCAATGTCACTGCGGCGAGGACAACGAGGAAGACGATATGTCTGGCTGAGAAGCGGGAGGCGGCCGGCATCTTAGAGGTAGCTCCTTTCGATTCCGAGGATGACGCGGAGCGCGGTAGCGACAGAGCCGAGACCGATTCCAACGAGGATGCCTCGTTTGGCGGTGGCGGATGGATTATTGAGCACCCACCCTGCCAGTTCCGGGAGCTTGTCGGAGATCATATCGCCGAAGGCGCTTCGACCAACCAGCACGATCACAGCCGCGAGCGCGAGCACGAGCGCGGGCGTGGAGCGTACCCTAAAGCCGCGGTAGGCTGCTGAGGCTACGAAGAATGCGAGCAGCGAGAAAGTTGTGGCCTGCATGGGGGCCTGCAGATTGTTGAAGGCCCACTGGTATGGTGAAGTCGGACCGGTGCCGGCGATCGATGCGCTGACGACCATAAAGGCGACTGCGAGGATGGTGACGATGCTGTAGACGCGGCTGTCGGCATCACGACGAATCTGCGCGCCGTGGTAGCGCACGAGACTGATCCCCCCTACTATCATTGTGACGGCGAAAATAATCTGGTAATAGTCGAGCAACAGATTGTAGAGTCTGCCGCTGATTTCAGACGAGATGAAGTATTGCGCCACCATGAAGATGCCGACCACAAATGCGACTGCTACTGCTATCCGGTTGATCATGGCAGGATACTCCGGTGGAGATCGAGGCCGAGCAAGGCGAGCAGCGGCAGGATCAGCAAGCCGATAATCAGGAGCAGGCGGATGAAGTCCTGGGCGTACATCGATGCCTTGATGCGGCGATCGTCAGTGAGGTAGGCTGAGGCCGTGTAGAGTTCTTCACCAATCAGGGTATAGTCGCAAGCGACGATGAAGAAGCTCAACTGGATAGTCGAGTCGGTGCCAGATATCTGGAGCGCGCCATTCATATTGCCGGTCTCCGCGAGGATCAGAGCCTCTCCTTCGAAGGTGCCAAGCAGGAACATCGCCCCCGGTTTCGTACGCGAGACGATTCCGTCGACTCCGGCGGCGTAGCCGAATTGCGAGGGAGAGACGAAGATGATGTCATCGTCACGAAAGAGATCGGGGTGCCCCTGTTCGGCGTAGGCCGTTTTGATGATTTCGCGTGCGGCTTCGGCGATCACCGGGTCGTGAGTTGGAAAGAGGATGCGGGTGCCGTACGATGCTGCCCGGGCTGCGACGAAGCGTAGCAGGTTAAGGGCGGCGATTGTGGTAGGGCGCTGGATATCGCCGCCCCATCCTGTCGTGAATACAACCGGTTTCCCCAGTTCTGTCGAGCGACCGACTGCCTCTTCGATCGCTTTCAAGCCGGGGATAACTCGAAGGTTTCTTCCCTCACGCCTGGAGCGCAGTGTATAGAAGAGTATTAACGCCGTGCTGAGCAGTACCCAGCCCAGCAATGCGGCTGTTGAGTTATCCATTGTGACGTTTTCTTGGACTGGTGTTACGATGTTGCAATTCGAAGATGCGACGATGCGGGGGCTCGCCCCCAGTCATCTTGTCCAGCCATTCAAGCCAAAAGCATCTATATGATTGAATAGTGCGATAAGGACGTCAACTAAAACTTTAAATATGATTGACCCCAGTTTTTGTTGATTTATCAGCTCCGGAGCGGCATGGTGTCAGCATGAAGAAACTGCTCTCAGTCGTTGTTGGCGCGGCGCTGATGCTCGCTGCCTGCGGGGGGAACTCTCATGAGACGACTCTCTCGTGGTGGCAGTTCTGGACCAGCCCGGATGTGAAGCCGACTATCATTAAGCTCGTTTCTGACTTCGAGCACGCGAACCCGGAAGTCAAGATTGACATCGGTGAGCTGACCTGGTCGGATGGCCACGAGAAGATAGCGATTGCGCTGGCGAGCGGTGAAGGTCCTGATGTGATCGAGCTTGGGTCTGACTGGGTGGCAGAATTCGCCGCCGAAGGACGGCTTCTTAATCTGACGGAAAAGAGTACTGCACTGCGATCGCGTTTGCAGATGTGGGAACCGGCGATGTACGAGGGACAGGTTTACGCCGTGCCGTGGATGCTCGGCACGCGCGTGCTGTTCTGCAATCGTGCTTTGCTGACGGCGGCGGGATATGACTCGACATTCGTGCCACAGAGCTGGGATCAACTGCTGGAGGCCGCGAAGAAGGTCAACAATCTGGGCGATGAGCGCTTCGGATTCGGTTCGAACTCCGCCGAGCGACACAGGCTGTACAAGAAATTTCTCCCCTTCTTCTGGACTGCTGGTGGCGAGGTTTTCGCGGAAGATGGTGGTGCTACACGGTTCAACTCACCTGCAGGGTTGCAAGCGCTGGAGTATTACCTTGCGCTTTCGGGAGCGGGGATCATCGAGACACAGGCTCGTCTTGAGGAGTACTTCGCCGCAGGACAGGTTGCGTTCGTGATTTCGGGCGAATGGCTGGTGCGGAAGCTTCAGGCCAACGCGGGAGAAATCGATTATTCTGTGACGACGATGCCGGGGCTGACTGAGGGCGAGGTTGGCTTATCGTTCGCCGGCGGTGAGTACCTGGTGATCAATGCCGACTCGGAGAATCCGGGGCCGGCGTTTGACCTGATCAACCACCTCGTCAGAACCGACTCAGATCTTGATTTTGCCGCAGCGACCGGCAGTTTCACGCCGGTAAACGCCGGAACAGCGCCACGGGTTACCGAGGAGCTGGCAGCGGTTGCGGCGGTGTTCCAGTTACAACTTGCGCATGCGAAATCTACGCCGGTCCACCCGCAGTGGGTCCAGATCGAGGAGATACTGGAACATGGCATTGAGCAGGCGCTATACGGCAAACTGACCGCAGCGGAGGCGCTTCAGTCGATCGACACAGAGTGCGCCAAGGTACTTGCCCGCGATGCAGAGCGCTAGTTCCCGGCAGTTCCGCCGCGCCGACCTTTTCTTTCTCTCTCCCTGGATTCTGACCCTGCTGTTGTTCTGGGTATTCCCGATCATCGCCTCACTCCTGCTCTCGTTCACCGATTTTCGATTGCTCTCCAGCAGCTACAACGTCGTGGGGTTGAGAAACTATTTCGAATTGTTCAAGGATGGTGTGTTTCTGCGCAGCCTGTTGAACACCACGATTTTCACTGTCGGCACGCTGCCATTCACCACGATATTCGCGATCCTGCTGGCGGTATTTCTGAATCAGCGGCTCCCCCTGCGGCGACTGTTTCAGTCGGTCTACTTTTTTCCATCGGTGGTCTCGATGGTGGTGATCGCGCTGGTGTTCACGACCCTCTATGCCCGCGGGGGATATATCCAGTTGCTGGCGGACCTCGTTGGAGTTACTCCACCCGCGAATGGCTGGCTGTTCTCGGAACTGACGGCGCTACCGGCGATCATGGCGATGGATGTCTGGATGGCGACCGGGTATTACATGCTGTTGTTCCTGGCCGCGCTGCAGTCGATTCCGGCTGAGCTGTATGAGGCTGCGGAGATCGAGGGGGCAAACTGGTGGCAGAAGCTGAGGGTCATCACACTTCCCCACCTGAAGCCGATGCTGCTGTTTGTCGTGATCCTGAACACGATCAAGTCATTTCAGGTATTTGTCGAGGTGTTCGTTATGACGAAGGGTGGACCGCTTAACTCGACGATGACGATGGTTTACTTCGTGTACGAAGAAGGATTACACAAGTTCAATGTCGGCTATGGTGCGGCGGCGGCGAACATACTGTTTCTGATCATTGCGGTCATTTCATTCCTTGAGTTGCGGCTGATTCGCGAGAGGAGTGCGTGAGATGGAGCGTCATTCCGTGCGCGGTTTGCTACGGTTGTCGATCGCTGCCGTGATCGGGCTGTTCTTCATCGCCCCATTCATCTATATGGTTCTGGCCGCCTTCGCGGAGAGTTTTCCGCTGACCGGCAGAATCGACCTCACCAGTTACAGCTTCACGCTGAGAAACTTCGCGGAGTTATTCACTGCATCACAGCTTTACATCCCGATCATCAATTCGAGCATCATCGCGATAATCGTGACGGCTTCAAACCTGCTGCTTTGCACGATCTGCGGTTATGCGCTGGCGAGGAGGGATTTCAAGTTGCGCGGGCCGATCATGATGAGCGTGGTGCTGGTCTTGATGATCCCGGCGCATGTGGTGATTATCCCGATGTATGTTCTGACCAAGTGGTTCGGGATTTACGACACCTACCTGGCGCTGATTCTTCCCTTCGCTGTTACGCCGTTGGGGATATTTCTGATGCGGCAATATATATCGGGAATCCCGACCGACATGGAGGAAGCGGCACGTCTCGAGGGCGCGAGCGAGCTGACAATCATCATGCGCGTGATTCTGCCCCTTTGTAAGCCGGCGCTCGCGGTGCTGGCGGTTCAGGTTTTCTTGATCAACTGGAATTCGTTCCTCTACCCGTTCATACTGACTTCAGCGGAATCGATGCGAACCCTGCCGGTGGCGCTGGCGCTGTTGCAGGGCTACCAGAGCATCAATATTCCGCAGTTGTTCGCTGCGAGTTTGATTTCGGCGCTGCCGACTGCGATTCTGTTCATGATATTCTCGCGTCGGATTACTGAGGGGATAATCGCAGGTGCGCTGAAGGGCTAGCCGTCTGGCGGTGGCCGGGTCCGCTAGCCGCCGTGTTTGCTCCGTTCCCGCTCTACCTTGATGAAATCCTCGATGCCGTCCGCGATCCCTTCTGCCAGGCGTTTTTGAAAATCTTGTTCTTTCAGCGCCATCTCATGTTCCGGAACAATCATGAACGCGCACTCGACCAGAATGGAGAGGTAGCTCGTGGGCCTGATGACGGCGAAGTTACCGTGATAGAGTCCGTAGTCGGGATAGCCGCTTGCTTCCACCAGACGGGTTTGTACGGCCCGGGCCAGTTCGAATGAGTGGGAGTGATAGTAGAAGGTGGATGTACCGTTATTGTAGCGCGGATTGATACCGTCGGGGAGCGCGTTGTTGTGGACGGAGACGAAGATGTCGGCATCCGCTCCGGCGGCAATCTTTGGCCGGTCGTAGAGGGGCAGCGATGAATCATCGAAGCGTGTCATTACCACAGTTGCGCCGCGGTCGATCAGTTCGTCGCGGAGATGCTGCGCGATTTGCAGGTTGGCATCTTTCTCCATGAATCCGGTTGGCCCGATCGAGCCGGGATCGGGGGAATGTCCCGGATCGACAACGATGCGCAGCCCCTTGAGGTGCCCTTCCAGTTTGGGGCGTTGTTTGAGTTCCAATACGAATTCGGTGCCGTCATAGTGGGCATCGTAACCCCAGAGCGTGCGGTTGAGTTGAATCGTCAGGTCGACGATGTCGTTACGGTTCTGGGTGAAGTAGATCTGTTCTACCAGGCTGTCCGAGGTGTCGTACCTGATCCAATCGATGTTGGAGCGGCAGTTGAAGATCTGCAGGTGCACTTCCTGATTGCGGGTGTCATACTCGACCTGGTATGGGACCTTGGCACCGGGATTGAAGACCACCCTGCTTCCCTGATCGGTGCGAAAAGTCCTGATCAGTGCGAATTCGCCATGCGGCAGACGGGTGCCATACGGCAGGAGCTTCAAGGAAGAATCCGGCAACCAGCAATCGAGGTCCTCGGTCAGTTTCGCCCGGTAGTAGCGATTGGCGTAACCGGTTACGCGGAAGTGCATTCCCTGGGGCTGGAAGATCGAGAGGTAGCCTTTGCGTGGTCCGACGCGGATGGTCTGGGTCGAGTCGACGAGCTCCGCGACGATCACCGAGTCGGAATCAATCACGCGCACGTTGGCATCCGCGGTATCCACGATGCACTGGCAGTCACGTTTGACCGAGGTGTCGATCGTGGTTGCGCCGGGACGAAAGCGTTTGATGTCGCGCAGGCAGAGGTAATAGATGACTTTGCTGCTATCGCCGACATTCCGG
>JBECKX010000202.1:0-2962 GCA_040235515.1 Candidatus Zixiibacteriota bacterium | reverse complement strand
GATCAGAATCGTTCTTGATGGCGGGTTGATCAATGTGTTCCGCAAGCGCTTCGCAAACGGTGGTTAGTCACCAACTCGCAGATTCTTATCAGATCTTCGCGGCAGATGAGGTTGGCTGCTCTTCGATCTTGCGGGAGATCAGCGCGTCGATCGAGTACTTGCCCGAGCCGACGAGGATCAACGTCACGTACATGAACGCATAGAGCAGCGCGAACTCCTGGCGTTGCCAGGGGTCGGACGCGTGCACTATCAGAGACGCCACCAGCATGGTGGTGAGCAACGGAATTGCGGCAAGCCTCGTCATAAAACCGAAAATCACCGCAATCGAACAGAAGAACTCTGCGAAGATCGCGAGCACCAGGCTGGTGGTCGAGCCGAGGCCAATCGGGTCGCCGAACTTCTCCGCGTAGACACTATAGTTTGCTAGTTTTCCATAACCATGCGCCAGCAACATCATTAAGCCGATCGATACCCGCGCAAACAGGATTCCAAGATTGGCTACCGTTCCCTGAATCATCGAAGTGTTGACAATGGCTCCAATTAACGATAACATCAGCATTCCTCCATCACTTCGCCGATCACAACCTGCTCCATGAGTAGCAACCGACACTGGGTTCGACCAAGCGGTTTTCTTGCTTCGCTCGAATTGAGCTTAACATTTTGAACATAGCTCTACGTTCTCATGTTCCCGACAATCTCTGCCTCCCAATAGCCAAAAAAGAAGCGGCGACCATCGCTGATCGCCGCTTGCGCTGACTATAAAGCTGTGTAATGCAACAGGCTAGTTCTTGGTGAAAGGTCCACCGGTCGTCAGAGTTACCTTGAGCGGAGACCGCAACGCGAATACCACATCCGTTCCCGCGCTGTGCACGATATCCTGCTTTCCGGTCGCAGCCGCAGCGGCAGTACCGGCAGCAGCGCCGGCCGCGGCACCAATCTCGGTACCACCCTTCTTGCCGGTGATCTTACCGATCACGCCACCAACCAGTGCGCCGCCACCAATCAGCCCCACCTGCTTCTTGGTGTGTGAGTCCTTCTTCTCCTCGATCGGATAGGTGTCAATCGCAACTTCCTCACCCTTGCTGTTGGTGATGCTGACGATACTGAATGACAACTCCGCCGGCGTCTTCATCCTGCCCGACTCCACTACCTTGTTGAGCACGCCGCGCACCTTGTTGCCACGCTCGAACACGATCTCGCCATCCGCGACCACAGGCTCCTTCAGTTCAGCCATGAATGTCTGCCCGGTCTGGTGCAGATCGGTGTCGATCGAATCAACCAGCGTAATCGCAATCAATGTGCTTTCCGGCAAACTCACCGTCTTGGTCGGAGGATTGTATACCTCAGGCTTCTCCTGCTTCGGCTTCTGCTTGCTTTCCGCTACCTTCTTCTCTTCCTTCTTTTCTACCGGCGGCTTGACCTCTTCCTGGGTCTCCACGTACGCATCTTCCTGCGTCTCGGTGGAGACATCATCGGTCATCATCTCGCCATCCTGGTCATTCTTCGGTGTCGACGATTCCTCGGCCGACTGCTGTGAGCAGGCGGAAAGCAATCCGACGACAGCGAGAATGGTTATGAATAAGCGTAACTGTCTCATTACGAGCCTCCTGGGCTTGAGTGGTCTATCTCATTGTTAGATCCTGCGAATCCGTTATTGCCCCGCGCTGGGAGCATCGATGTCATTCCAGCATCGGTAGAATATCCGCGAATCTTTATTCGGTTCTTATACAGTGTACAAGCTGGATTTATTTCATTCAACTCTGCAATAATTCTGCCTTGCATGACAAACGGTAAGGTGGTTGTTAAGTTTACTTGACAAAATATACATTTTCCTTAACTTAATGTTAAACATAGCCGACATCAGTATCATGCAATTGCTCAACAACATAAAGCAACATCGCGCCCGCTGTAACCTCACACAACAGCAACTGGCCGATGCTGTTGGCGTAAGTCGCCAGACAATCCTCTTCGTCGAGAAGGGACAATATGTTCCCTCTACCCTGCTGGCCTTCAAGATCGCGCGACGCCTCGGCATGTCGGTGGATCAGTTATTCGAACTCCAGGAGCATGCAGAAGATGAAGAATGAGATGGAAATCCTGAAGATGGATGAACGCCAGCGTCTCTGCTGGTTGCTGGCGAATCGTCTGACATTGATCGTTGTGGGACTCTGCTGGCTCGGACTCACCCTCTACAAGCTGCTGCACGGGGAGATCCCCTACTTTCTCATGATCATGCTGCCGATATTCGCAATCGTCCGAGCTTCAGCTTACTTCATCTATAAGTCACGATCTAGCAAGTCACGCCTGACTGAGTCTTGACCCGGCTCGCTCAGACGTTACGCTCGATTCCCCAGCGGCCCGCAAATTCGTCGGCCTTCGACTTGCCCGCGAGTGCTTCTGCTATCTGTAATGCAAACAACAATGCCGAGCCGGGGCCGGTGGCGGTGATTATATTGCCATCCACCGTCACAGGTTTTCGTGTAACTCGGGCGCCTGCCGCCTCCAGCTTGTCATTAAACCCCGGATCGCCGGATGCGCTACGACCCCGCAGGATCCCCGCAGCCTCGGCCAGCACATGGCTCGGCGAAGCACAAATCGCCGCGATGATGCCTCCCCGCTCCTGCTGATCCAGAATCAGCCTCGTGACCCGTGAGTCCGCCGCCAGCGCCCTGGCATTCCTCAGGCCACCCGGCAGGATGATCGCATCATACTCACCGCTGACCTGCCCCAGCGACATCTCCGGCACAATCGTCGTGCCATAGGCACCAACCACCGGACCATCCTGTGTCGCTGCAATCGTCACCTCTACACCGCTGCGAGTCAGCACATCGATCGGTGCGACCGCCTCGATATCCTCATATCCGTCCGCCAGAATCACCAGCGCTCGTTTCCTCAGATTTTCAGTCATCCTACATTCCGTCAATGGTTGATCGCAACGACGCGTCTTGCTGTCGCTGGTTCC
>JBECKX010000161.1:0-7188 GCA_040235515.1 Candidatus Zixiibacteriota bacterium | reverse complement strand
CCCCGTTTGCGGTAGTTTATCGACTTATTGACGGTTACTCGATGAAGCCAGGTCCGCAGCTTGCTCTCACCCCTCACCGAGGATGCTTTCCGCCACAGCGTAACGAAAACATCCTGCGCAATCTCATGGGCGTCATCGGCGTTCCCGAGCATTCGTATGGATAGGTTGTAGATGTAATCTGAATGGGAATCATAAAGTTGCTTGAACGCCGCGCGGTCACCCTCGGCAACCCTGGCAAGCAACTCCTGTTCCGCCTTGTTGGCATCTGTGTCGTCGTCGTTTCGCACCGGTGCGTTCAACATTACATATCATTGACACCGCTGGGAACAAAAAACTGGCGCTGCACGACGGAATAAACTCAAAGAAAGAAGCGCGAAAGCCGATCGCCTCCGCGCTTCACCGAACGTGACCTCAACTGAATGTGGCCTGCAACAGTTCCCGGTCACCTACTTCGTTGTCACATCCCTCACCGCCTTGGTCACAAAGCAGACCGGCGGCGGACCACCGTAAAACGCATAGTCGATCAGATATTCAAGATCCAACGAATCACAATCGGAGTCGCCGTCAACATCGCCCGCCCCGGCAATACATGGCGCCGGCCCGCTGTTGAACAGGTAATTGACCAGATATGAAATGTCGGTAATATCAATCCCATGACTGCAGTTGACATCACCATTGCCGCGCATAACGATACGACCCGACTCTCCGGTGAGCGGATAGCCGTCATCGTACGCTTCAACCTTCACTCTGGCACTGTCAGTCCAGTACGACGGCAAAAACCAGTTGTAGCTCGTGGCGGCCCCCATGGAGGTGTGGAAGTGACTGTAGTTGGAGCCGTCATCGTCTGAAAGGTAAAGCCGCACCGAATCGATGTCGGTGGGGAAGAACTTCCATGAAATGGTTTCGGTGTGAGCATTGCACCACTGCTCTCCCGGGTCCGGCGACAATATCTCAACCCCTTGCACCGTGTAGTCCACCTCAATCTCAGAATGCGCATCATACGGCGAGTCCGTATCGAGCAGGATCGTCGATACATACTGACCCAGCGTATCGGGCGCCAGTAGCGTCACCGTTATAGTGTCTGTCTCGCCTGCGTCGAGTGAACCCTAGTTCTGCGAAAGCGCGATCCACGAGTTGGCCACAAACGTCAGTGCGTTGGCCATTAACAATGCGCCATCTGTGGTGTCGGGCCACTGACCTGCAAATGCATTGTCGGAGACTGGATAGAAGTTGAGGTCGATCCGATTGAAGCCATTCTCCGACAACCGCCTCGCAGCGGCGAAAACGTAACCACTGGTCCAGTTTGCCAGGCGAACCGACCCCGGCTGCAAATCCGCCGGTTCGATGAAAAAGTGATCACTGTAATATCCGCCGTAGAAGTCATCAACGTTCGCGAATAAAGGATGATTCGGATAATACCTGGTGCCGAGGTACTCATCGTGGCAGGAAAGGTCACCGGCACAATGGTCTAAGAGGTTACCGAACTTGATCACACGATAGTCATCCTCGATCCAGCGCCCGCTGATGCCGTATGGGCTCTCCGGATTTTGCAGCGTCAGGTACATGAAAGCGTTACCCGCAAGCACGACTCCACCACCCGCATCACAATAGTCGGCGAGGGCATCGCCGAACCCCTGTGAATCATAGAACGGGTAGTTGAAGTTGACTATCACCGCATCGTATGGGATCAAGTCGTCGCCGGTGAGCGGTGTCACGGCCGTATTGATTGCAGTGACCGAGTTGAACTCACCGGTTGAGAGGAGCTGATCCTGGATATCCTCCAGCGGCTCCGGTTCGTAATAATCCTCGGATGCCAGTACGGCGACATTGAGGTCAGCCGCACTCCTCGGACTGAACTTGGTCCATGCAGCGCGTGCTCCGTCGCGCGGAGTCGAGTAGACAATCTCTCCTGAAACCGTGCGATTCGTCAGCGGAACAGCCGCAGGATCGACCCGATCGTTTAACCCCGCCGCCAGAGCTTCGTAATCGAATTGTCGGAGCTTGGAGAAAACCGGTGAATCGTGCGTGGTCGACAGCGTGTAGTTCAACGTACCATAGCCGGCATTCGAGATCAGCAGGGTGTCGTACTTGACCTCTCCCGGTTCCAGATAGTCCACGAACGCACTCGGTGAATATGACAGGTCCGGCAATGACAACACCTCGAAGGTGTGAGTGGCAGACTGGCGCGTACCGTAACTGTTCTGTGCAGTGAACTTGAACTGGATCGTCGTTCCCGGACTCTGATGCGGAATGTAACCTCGATAGAATCCGTTACTGTAGGTCGTGCTCACAAACGCCCAGAGCCCGCCGGCGTTGTAGAGAAGAGTTACCTTGTCCCCGAGGAAACTCGGGATCAACGTATCGGCAGTGATGACCTTAGTACTCACCAGGTAGCCCTGGTCAGGCCCCGCAAACTTAGCCTCATCCTCGTAAACATCCGATCTTGGTGAGACGACGAAATGAAGGTAGTCGACCACCTTCTTGGCATTGAGTCTGCCGGCTCCCAGCGTCGTCGTAAAATCCGGATTGGCGGCGGTAATGTCGTCCGCCGAATTCCTGATAATCGAATCGATCGCCGCTGCACTGTACGACGGATAAGCGGACTTGAGCAGACCCACAACTCCCGCAACCATTGGCGCAGCCATCGAAGTGCCACTCTTGTACCCATAGGTCGCCGTACCATGATCGGAAAGGGTACTGTAGATATCCACGCCGGGTGCAGAGATGTCGATTGTCGGACCGAAGTTCGAGAAACTTGCCTTCGCGTCGTTGCTATCGAGGGCTGCAACCACGAATGGAGCATCAAGCGTAGCGAGATATTGAGCGAAGAAACTTACGTCAGGTTTAGTATTGTTATTGCCGGCCGCGACGCAAAGCGTGATCCCCGCTGCCAGCGCGCTGTCAACCGCCTCCACGAATGCTGACGGCGATGGGTAGCTGCCCCAGCTGCAGTTGATCACATCGATCCCCATCGTGATCGCATAATCGATCGCCTCTGCGGCAAACGACATCGATACCAGCGGTTCCTCCACGTGTGTTACCGGGTTGCTCCACGAGCCCCCGATCCGCAATGGTACGATCGAAACACCGCGCGTCGAGCCGTTGCCACCCGCGATACCGGCTACCCCCAGACCATTGTTGGTCACGGCGCCGACGATACCGGCAACGTGAGTGCCGTGCCCGTTGAAATCGGTCGGATCGTTATCCGCCACGGACGCGTCCTCTTCCGGCCAAGCATTGTAGAGCGATGTTACGAAGTCCCAACCATGAACATCATCGATATAGCCGTTGCTGTCATCATCCACACCGGTTGTACCACTTGCCTCAACGATGTTGGTCCAGATGTTGTTCGCCAGGTCGGGATGGTCATACAGCACCCCGGTGTCGATGATGCCGATCAGCACCGTCGAATCACCGGATCCGTCATTCCATTCATCCGGTGTGTCAAGATCGTGATCGGCGGACTGAACGTGATGCCACTGCAGGCCGAAACTCGAATCGTTCGGCGTGTAACTGGCCCGCAGGACAGGATCAGGTTCGACCGATTCGATGAAGTCAAGTCGTGAGAGATAGTCGATGGCGTGTTCGAGATCAACATCACCCTTCAACTCAATCACGCAGTAGGCCCCCAGCTCCGATCGCAGGGCTCTTGTCTTGAACAACTGCGTAAACTCACACTTGCCCAGGACCGTCTCGATCTCATCCAATCTGGCCGATCTCAAAGCTTTGGTGCCGGTGTCTATGGTTAACTGGGGAATAAACTGGGGGGTAAATTTGATGACAAGTCGACTCGGATGAAATCCGAGGAATTCGCCGCTGCTTGCTGCCAGGTCTCGATCCCCGACTTTTGGCAGACCCATCGCGGTACTGAATAGCATCATCAGCATCAGAAAGAAAACGAGCCCATACCATTTTTGCGCTTTGTGCATTTCGTGCCTCCTTGCACATAACAAATGATTGTTGGTGCGCGGACATTTAGCCGCCCTTGCTTTGTTTCCCCCTTTCCCGCTTCTGTTGGATCGCAATTGTGAATCGACTCGGTGATGGTTAACTGCTACAGGTGCCCCGGGCAGGTGCCTGCTCAGACAATCGCGCCGCAGGATCCACAAATTCCGTTGCCGTGCTGCGGCGGAATCCCTCTTCCGCATCGCTCACACGTTGACTCGTGGGCCTGTCGGTTTAGCTCCCTTATTTGATGTTTATGATGGGCCTGTGGTTAACTGGTGTTTGGATTACTTAGTTTATCAGCTCCGGGCGGGAGAGTCAAGCCAAAAGTGGAGTGTTCGATAGACTTGCGAGATTTGAACAGAAACTTAACCTGCCCCTCTCCGTGCCGGCCGCAGTTTCATCCTCCAACAGACACTATGCACCAATGACTCGCCTGCAGCTATTGCAGGAGGCAAATCAGAGTGACAACTCGCTTCAGCGGAGATGCTAATCGACAGTCAAATGGGGGATGCGCAGATCATATGCAGGGGCGCCAGGATTCGAACCTGGGAATGGCAGAACCAAAATCTGCTGACTTAGACCGCTTGTCTACGCCCCTGTGGGGAGAGATTATACGTATCTAAGCCCTCGGAGTCAACGCCTCCGGTCATGAAATTTCTTGTCGGGTTCTGTTGTCTGCGGAAAGCAATCGGTTGAGAATTACAGGAGGAAGAAAAAGAGAAAGAGAGAAAGATTAATTAGATACGGGCTTGATCTGCCTGACGGCTGCGCTGGCGGTCATTCTGCCAGATTTGCCGACAGCCAGGCTGACAATAGTCAGGACAAAAAAGCGCCGCTCTCCGCTACGAGATACTTGTACTCGACTCCGTGGCTTCCAATTCCTTCTGGTAAGCCGCCAGAACCGCTTCCTCAATGAACCTGCGCGATTCGTTGTTGACCGGATGCGCAATGTCTTGATGGGTCCCGTCGGGACGCTTGCGCGATGGCATACTGACGAAGTAACCCGTCTTGCCATTGATGACTTTCAGTCCACGAATCACGAACTGATTGTCAAAGGTGATGTTAACGAAGGCCTTGAGCTTGTCCTCATTTCGCAACGTGACGCGAATATCCGTGATCTCCATTCTGTCCTACCTCCCAGTGCTGTTGCGTTCCCCGAAAATCGGCCTCAAAGCAAAAGACGTCCAATGGATACGGTTCGCCAACTCCGCCGTTTCAAGTTCCCCCTCAGCTCCGGGGCCTAGTGATCACAAACGGACAGGCTTGCAATATACCAAAGGCCAGCCGATCCGACCGGCTAACTCTTTTCTCATGCTCGAATCGGGCAAGCTCTCGAACAGCGCAAAGAAAGCAGATCCGCTTCCCGATAATGCGACGTACGGCGCCCCCGCGTTACAAAGCTCTTTAATGGCACTCTCAAGGCCGGGATACCAACTGCACACCAAAGCCTGAAAGTCGTTGCCGATGCTAGTGAGCATAGCATAAAAGCTTGCGCCTGAAATCGCCACTGGTAACCTAGATTTCGTAGAGTACTTTGTCAAGGAATTTCTCAGACCATCGTAGGCTCGCTTCGTCTCAACCCTGAAGTCGGGCAGGATCAGAACTATTTGATAATTAAGAGGATACGTTACATCTGTTATCTGCTCCCCTCGACCCTCCACCACTGCCGACCCCGATGAAAAGAAGAACGGGACATCACTCCCCAACTCCGCTCCTAACCCCTCTAACTCCGGCCTCGCAAGACTCAAACCAAAGAGCTGATCGAACGCTTTGATCGCCGCGGCTGCATCGCTGCTCCCACCACCAAGGCCGGCTCCCGATGGAATCCTCTTCTGCAGTTTGATTCGCACCCCACCAGGCAGCCGATAGCGCGACTGCATCAGATGCCACGCCCTGGCGACGAGATTCGAGTCATCGGTAGGTACACCGGGAGTGTCACACTCAATCTCTACACCCGCGTTGATTCGCGAGATTGTCAGTTCGTCACGGAGGTCGATTGCCTGCATCAAGGAATAGATATCATGGTAGCCGTCGGCACGCTTGCCCATAACCTTCAGGAAAAGATTGATCTTGGCCGGTGCCGGTATGGTGAGTTGATCACTCATGATCCAACCATGAACCTAGTGGATAAGTATGGGGAGATAATAGGTGATGAGCAGATTCAAGTCTATCCTCTCATCGGTTGCGCCTTCGATATGCCGGAAGTTGTCGTAGCTGGTGTAAGAGCCTTCAAGTATGGCATCAAAGAGGTCGGGTCCGAATAGCCGTGCGGCAAGCCTGATCGAGGGCGCCTTCTCCACCACTCCGATCGGGAACTTCTCCTCGAACGGTACTCCGGTTCTCTGGTGTTGCTCGATGCGTCCCTCACCACGGCGGTTGTACTGCAACTCCATTTCGAGATCGACAACCCGGCTGAGATGGTACCTGAATAACGCCAGCAACCGATCCTGATCATTGCCACCGGCGTAGCCGATCGGTTCACCGAAATGGAGCCAGAGATTCTGCGGCTGGTTCTGCCCATACACTGTAGTGTTGACGCGCGTATAGCTGAACTTGGTGAACAGCCGGCTCAATCCGAACGGCTCTAAGGCATCAAGTCCGAGTTTGTATCCAACCTGGTGCGGCTCCGACTCGAAATCGATCTGGAAATCATCAACCATCAACTCACCGAAAATCCGGCTGCGCTCCGGCCAGTAGATCACGAAGTCGAGCCCGAAGAAAATATTATCATCCGTGCTGCGGTTCCACTGCTCCCAGTAGTAGGGCAAAAATGGATTCAGATAGTGCCACTCCAGCGGACGATCGACTCCACCATAAAGCGCTACCTCCGATACCCCGAACTCAAACCATCCCGGTTTGCGAAACGACAACCGGTGCGCTGAGAAGTAGCGTTCAAGGAGCGAATCGGGACGCTCGACATCATCGAGGCGGCTGATGATATAATCAAAGCGCCAGTGCTCCCGCTGATAACCCAGCCAGATGCGATTGAAAGCGGGAGAGTTCGCCGAGAAAAGCAACGCATCCCGCTGTTCCGGCCCCCACAAGATGTATGATCGCCCAATCGAACCGAAGAAGCCGTTATTATTCCAGTAGAGCGCAGCATTGTCAAACCAGCCGGTGAATTTCTCCTTCCAGCGGCGACCATCAAACTGCGGCAGAAGCTCACCCCGATTCTCGAAACGCGCTCGCACATGAACAAAAGCGTTGTCCGTTACGCCGAGCCAGGCATCGGAGTTGAAC
>JBECKX010000137.1:0-11922 GCA_040235515.1 Candidatus Zixiibacteriota bacterium | reverse complement strand
GACTTGTCCTGTGGCATGGCCAGGCCAATCGATGCGGAAATCAACCTGTTTGGCTCGTTCGTAGCGTTGCGGCTCATGACACAAAACGCAACCTGTCCCGGCTTGAAGTAATGCTGGCCGCGCGCCCTGGAAATCAGCTTGCAGAATGGGGGAAATATCGAAGAAACATTCACGAGATTCAGATTCGCAATGCCGGCATCCCGGAGCGCCAACTCGAACGACGCCAGGTGTTCCTTGTGGTTTCCCACGCCCTTCGTGAGAAACATCTTCCTCGGTACAAAATTGATCATTCCACTCTTTCCATTAGAATGTGTGTTAATGCCTCATCACATCACATTTCAATCAGGTTCTTATGCTGCTCAAACGTGAACCATCCAATTAAATCAATTGCGGTTCGATTCGCCAAGCGGTTTTTGCGTGGGGAACTTTGCGAAGGGGATTATGGCAGCAGCGTGAGATTCGTCGTCCGCGTTGCTCGCTTGCCGAAGATCAGATCATTGATCTCGATCGTCAGCTCATAGTGACCCGGGCGCAGTTCGCTCACATCCAGAGCAAGCTGCCGTCGCTGCCGTGTCTCCTTGCCGCCTTCCCGATACGTGTTGCTGACGCTCTCACGCCTGCCGGGCCAGAGCTCACCCAGCAACCCCTTCAGTCCGCCTGCTGCACTCTTGACATAGCTGAGTTGGTAGGTCATCTCGTAGCGGGTTACCGAACGGATATCTATCGGCAGGTTTGCGATCTCGAAGTAGATCAGCAGCGGTTCAGCCAGCGAAGCGGTATCGTTCAGATGCGGCACCACAACCAGATCGCCTCTCCTGAACCCGACCGCTCCCCCGCCCTCCGCTCGCTCGATGCCACTCGACAGCATGATGTCGGACAGGACGAGCGAATCGGTTACATCTTTCTGAAATCGGATCGTATCGCTCACCCGCCCGAAAGCACTCTTGTCCCGCGCCTCCAGCACCACGTTCCAGCCAAGATAACCGCTGCGGGCAGGTAGCTCCAGACACGCAAGGTATGTGAGTGCGCTGGCTTCAGGATCCCCGCCAACCGCCGGCTGCATGACCTGCCCCCCGGCTGCCTCGAACGTTTGAAGAATCTTGAAGCCGCCATCCTGCGTGGAAGCCCTTATCCGCAACTCGTCGAGGCCTGGGGCAGTGTCGCCCATCGCGGTCGGGGCATACTCCGCTGCAATCAAGAGCTGCGCCTGTCCGGCCTCATCCAGGAATCGATACGCCTTTGCTTCAAAAGGAATCCTGGCGCGACTGCGGATAACCTGCGACTCCTGCGGACGAATCCGGGAATTGAGATACGCTATCTCCTTGCTGGCGTTCAGGCGCAAGCTGCCGGTATGATCCGATCCGGGAAAGGGGAAATTGTAGGTCCCCGATAGCATCTGATCCACGAATACCAGTGTGCAGGGCAGGGCGGTTGTCTGATATCGCCAATACCATGCCGGCGTACCTGAAGTATGGCCCGAATGGATGCTGCCTCGTTCTCTTTCATCCGGATCACCCAGCCGGATCATGGTCGTGCCCATATCCGTGAGCCAACCCTCGTGCTCATAGCGTTGATTGGAGAAGAGCAGGTTGGCTTTCCATACGCGCGCCCAGTGTTCTATCTGCCGTTCATTGATCTCCGTTGTCGGGTCGAAATCGACACTTCGCCAGTAGATCACCGCAAAGCTATCCCGGGCGGTCGGTGATAGCCTGTCGTACTCAGCCTGATCCTGCGGGCGCAACAGATTTCGAATGTAGGTGTACGGTGTGGTGGCAAACGTGTCAAGCTGAGAGATTGCCCTCTCGAAGAAGAGCTTCGCTCGCGCGAAGCGTTGTTGGCGATAACAGGAGTAGCCTGCCACCAGATTCGCCTCGGCAACATTCGAGTCGAGTTCGACCGCCTTTTCGGCCAGCGCCGCGGCAGAATCGGTTTCACCCCGGATCACCAGCAGCTCGGCAAGCATCACCAACCCGCGAATCGACTCCGGCACCTTCCGCGTCAGGATCGAGAGCACCTCCTGAGCCGAATCTGCGTCCGGCGCCCAGCCATCCTCGAAGTAGGGTTGGCGGTAACTGTTACCGAGCATCAGATACGCTTCTTCAAGCGTCGAATCAAGGTCGATCGCCAGTGAGAGATGATAACGAGCCTCTAAGTCAAACGTCTGTGCGATCAGCGTTCTGGCCAGTTCAACACGATAGTCGGGATTGCGACGGTCCGCTTCCACCAGTTGCCGGAGGGCAGCCGCCGATTTTCGCCGTCCCTCAACCGTCCCCAGTTTGCGATTGATGATCCCTTGCTGGCGCAACACCGCCGTATCTCGAGGTGCCTGCCGCGCAGCTTCGTTTATGACGATCGCCGCGGAATCAACATCATCCAGAACGACCAATCGGTTTGCATCCGAGATCAGATAGTCGATCTCGAACCGGCTGATCTCACGTTGACCGGCGCAGGCAAGCATCACTGCCAGCGCCAGCACCACTGTAGTTATCACACGACCGATAGTAACCTACCCTTACTTCTCCCCAATCTCACACCCAGATAATATACGTGTAAGGTCCACATCTGCCCAATCTCCAGCCCGCCTCACCGCGACTGCGCAGATGCGCCTTGCGAAACCGGAGTCATTAGTGTATTTTAGGGCTGTTGATCCGGAGGTACCAATGAAAATGGCAACCCCACGCGCCATTCCGTCCTGTCTTTCGCTCCTGACGCTGACACTCACCGCGACACTTCTACTCTTGATGCTCAATCCTCAGTCGAACTCGGCCAATACTCTTCCTGAAATGGACAAACTGGCTGAAAATCACAGACAGTTTATGCAGGATGAAAGCGCGCGCAAGGAAGCCGCAGCGAAGCGATTCCTCCTGAACTCGGCTCTCAAGCTCAATGGTAACCAGTCGGACTACGATATCAAGTACTACGGTGTGCATGTCTCTCTCGACTTTGCTACGGAGACGATCGAGGGAGCGATCGACTACCAATTTGCTTCGCTCGTTCCCAGCCTCTCCAGCCTCGACCTGAATCTGGTTGACCAGCTCACCGTCGACTCGGTATTCGTCGGCGGCACTCCGGCTGCGTTTTCGCACGCGTTCGATCTGCTCGCAATCAGCTTGCCTGCGGCATTACCGGGAGGCCAGGAAGCCACCATGACCGTCTTCTACCATGGTCCGCCGCTCCACCTCGGGGGGTATGCCAGCGGAGGAATGGATTTCGCCCTCCACAACGGCTATCAGATTTGCTGGACGTCGGTAGAACCCTTCAATGCCCGAAACTGGTGGCCTTGTAAAGATACTCCCAGCGATAAAGCCGACTCGCTTGACCTCTGGATCGAATGCCCCGACAATATGTACGCCGCCTCGAACGGGACACTGGTCGAGGTCGTGCCGGCCGCACCCGGAAGAGAAATCTACCACTGGAAGCACAGGTACCCCATCACCACCTACCTCGTCGCTTTGTCTGTCGCGAGTTTCAACGTAAACAGCAAGACCTGGAACTGGAACGGCTACTCCATGCCGGTATTCGCTTACAATCTTCCCAATGCCTGGTCGACCATTACCTGCTACGATACCTTGACAATCCCGGTCCTGAATCACTTCAGCGATGCCTACGGTGTCTACCCCTTCGTCAACGAGAAGCTCGGCAATGCCGACTGCGGCACCTGGGGCACGATGGAGCACCAAACCTGCTCCTTCCACGACCCCTTCTCCGGCTATAGCAAGGAATACCTGGTGATCCATGAGAACGCGCATCAGTGGTGGGGTGATATGATCACCTGCAAGACTTTCCATGATGTCTGGCTCAACGAGGGATTCGGGACCTACTCTGAAGCGATCTTCTACGAAAGCGAGTTTAACTCGGAGCAAGTCTACCTCGACTATATGCAACTCCTGAAGTGGGTGCCATACTCCGGAACCGTCTATGTGGAAAACCCGGAAGTCGATGTGATCTTCGACCCCGAAACCAGCTACGATAAGGGCGCCTGGATCGTACATATGCTCCGCGGTGTCCTGGGCAATGAAGACTTCTTCCAGTTCATCAAGGACTGGGGTGCTTCAAGCTTCCGCTACGGTTCCGCCACCACCGCCGATCTCTCACAGTTCTGCAGCGACTGGACCGGCAAAGACATGGATTGGTTCTTCCAGCAGTGGATATTCCAATACTCCTGCCCCATCTATGACTACTCCTGGATCTGTCAGCCCGATACCCTGGCGAGCGGCTATCACCTCTTCCTTCGCGTCGAGCAGACACAGACTCACTATAAGCCTTACAAAATGCCGGTTCGCATGGAGTTTGTCACCACCGGCGGGCAGGTCGATACAACCCTCTGGAACAATGTCAGCGATCAGTTCTACCAGCTCCACTTTGCCGACTCCGTGATCAGTGTCGCGTTTGATCCTGACGAATGGATTCTGCGCGTGGCGAACCCCGTTCCAATGGGTACCTATGTCCCCAATATCTGCCCCGATGCGGTTCTGGGAGAGGAGTACTACTATGAGATTCCGGTGTTCGGTGGTACCGCGCCACACACCTGGACATTGCTGGGTGGCGATGTTCCATACGGAATGACCTATTCAGCCGGTGAAAGTTTCATCCTGAGCGGAACTCCAACCTATGCCGCAACCTACTATCTCAGCATCCGCGTCGTCGACTCGAGCGTTCCGCCGAACATTACCGATAGAAGTGTCGCCATTACCGTTCTTGAGCCGCAGGACCAGTGTGGTGACGCCGATGGCAGCGGTCAAACCAGCATCTCCGACGCCGTCTTTATCATTAACTACATCTTTGCGGGTGGACCCGCTCCCGCCGGCGGGACCGCGGATGTCGACTGCAGCGGCACTGTTTCGATTGGAGATGCCGTCTACCTGATCAACTACATTTTCGGTGGGGGACCGGCGCCATGCGCCGGTTGCTGAAGAGCTCAGGCGATCCGAGTTAAGTTCTGATATATATCTCGCGAATCGCAATGATCGATGCCGGACTCAATACATCGTCTACTCGCAACACGACATAGTAGCGACCATGCAGCAGGTTGGGGATCACCGCACGGTCATAGAGGTCCAGCGACCCTCGCTCGCTTGATCGGGCATTGCTGTAAATCAAAGTTCCATCCTCGGTAGGATCACGCCTCTCCCTGATCAATCTCTGAATCTCTTCTGAATTAGTCGAGTCACTCAGTACATACGGCTGCTGCTGGCGGACCAGCTCCCGCACGCGGCTCCTGGCAACCGGGAGCAGGGTGGCATAGACGCGATACTGAAGTTTGCCATTGGCGTCACGCACGAACTTCTGTTGATCGAAGTTCAACTCAACATAAAACTGCAGCGTGTCGTCCGGATGATACACCGGATAGCTGTTGCCCCGCAGTGATAACGTGTCGCGGGCAATGCGTCCATAGTGGTCATCGGTTACCTGCGGCGGAGACAGCAGCAGCAACACATCACTAGCGCCATCGGAGGCTGTCTCCGGGGGTAGCCTGAAATCATGAGTAATGATCCCCAGTGCGCCGTCGTTCGTATAGATACTCAGGATGTACTGGTAGTTTCCCTGCGGCAGTCGGCAACCGCGATAGTAGGGATAGAGCGCTCCACCGCCGATATCTGTACTCTCGAATACTGCAATCGTGCTGTCCAGCCACGCCACTTCCGGATTGTAATCGGGATTGCGATACACAACTTCGCGTGACCAGAACTGTACATGGCTGCTCCCACCGTTCTCCAGTTGATCGGAGGAGATACCTGCCGATGCCCACACCGAGTACTTGCCATCATGATCAGGGAATGTCGCCAGCGTCAGCGTCGGTTTCAACTCGCGCGTGACCCCCTTGAAGAGATTCACCTTTTCATCCGGGTTATGGTAAACCTCCATCTCAAGCTGGATCAGACGTTGTTGCGCCGTGCTGTATGGATCACTGCGGGCTCCGGTGAGTGGTATATCCTCCGGCGTCGGTACCAAACGGTCGGTGTAGCCATCACCATCGTTGTCCAGGAATCCGAGGCGCACCGTACCCTTATCCCATTCCAGGTAGTAAATCTCGCAATTACCCGGATAAAAACCCTGGAATCGGTCCCAGCACTCATTCTCCGATGTTGTAATCTGTTCCGGTGGGCCGTGAAGTATCACTGCCTGGGCGCGCATATCATTCCAGTAGCGATATCGGTCACCGGTGCGGTACTCGGAATCACAGTACTCCATGCGTTCGCGCATCGTCGCCAACCATTCGTTCGAGTCGGGGGTGTCTGGCCGGTACTGCAAATCCTTTTGCCGCCACCAGAACCGGAACAGGCTGTCCGCCTTTGCGGCATGTTCGGTGGCATCGATCTGGCTGATAGTCGCGAAGAGAGGATTATCCTGCGGTTCCACAATCTTCATTACCGTGTACCATTTCAGGAAAAAATCTCGTTGTTGCTGGTCTGGTATCTTCCTCAGCGTTTCTGCAAAAATGTCAGGTCGTTCCAGCAGGTCACCCTCGACCGCGCCGGAACAACCAAGCTGCAATACCGCCACGAGACTTAACAGGGCCGGGAGCAGCAGCACAACTCCAATCCGGCACAGCGAACGAGAATCGTATCTAAGAAAGTCAGTTATCATATACCTCTTTGTGCATCCTCCTGCAGATCCGGCAATTTCTTCCCTACTGGCCAATCTCGAACTTCCACGAACACCAGAAGCCCGGCTGTTTTCGATCGGGTGGACATCCCATACAGGTGGTCTTGATGCGAGCATCGATCGTCTTCGCAAACAGCGAGTACTCCACGATGCCAACCTCCTTACAGGGGAAGGGATCCAGCCCCTTCCGCTCGCGCGCCGACTGCACACGACAATCTGTCATCCGAAAGACGAAGCTGGTCGCAGTTTCGTCAATTATCTCCTGCTCATTAATGTGTGCATAGAGTCGGTGCTGCAACGCCTGCTTCAGCGCATCCAGGCCACCCCCGACTGCAATCCCGTGTCGCGCCATGATCCGCTTGGCCTCGAGAACCGTGAAAGTCTCCCAGGCCTCCTTGTCGAGTTCGATCGCCTTCTCCATTCCATACCGCTTCTCGACAGCCTGGAACCAGAGGCCATCATGCGCCAACCACAGCTTCGCGGCGTCCTCCAGCAGGGCCGCTGTCGTATCGTCGATCTCTACCATCAGAAACTCTTCTTCCAGCTATGTTAAGTGAATCGTGTGACCTGTCTGTTATCGCGTATCCTCAGGAGCATATCAATGGTGTTACCCGTTACTTGATCGCCTCCGACGTAGTACCCGGCTGTTGTCGGTGTTCCAGCACACCGCGAACTCCAACACTGTCACCGCCGGCCACCATGCTCCCCTCAATATATGAGATGGCATATCCATTGGTATAGAACACCCTGGTATCAGTCAGAGCAAGGTCGATACTCAGGTCCAGCCCTTCAACCACGAGGCGCTTTTTGTTCGCCAACCACTCATGGATCTTGCGATCGCGGAACACATCGCTGGAAATCATGTCGACATTATCGCTCCCCTCGGCAAACCAGATCGAATCACCGCGTTCGGCTGCACAGAAGTTTTTCATCAATATGTTTCCCGCAGCCATCGAGTCTGTCGAAACCACCACTTGCTCCTCAGAGTCGGTTAGCAGGGCAATCCAGTCATAGTTAACATTCCCTACACCGCTCTTCACGCCCGCGATCGGATTGTAACCCTCAAGCTGAATCAACTCATAGTAGACGAATCCCGCTACGGTGTCGCTGACCGAATCGCTTGTCGCTATCAGCTTGCCCTCCCCGATCGCGTTGACCCGCAGTCGCCAATCCTCGTCTGCGAGATACTGCACCGGTCGCAGGCCTGAAAACTCGATTTCAAATGTCACTCCGCGCCGGTCGTAGCTGAAAAGGCCCGACCGGTAAGCTTCCTTCCAGGTCAACCCACCAAAAGTATAGTAGGGATAACTTGAATCCAGGCTCGTCGAGTCATGCTTCTCTTTCGTGTAGGGCAGACCAGCCATGCTGGAGCCATCGAAGTAGAAACCTGAGAAGTCCCGCTCGGCGCGCACATACTTATTGTCCTGCAACCCCCGACCCAGATGAACCGATGCAAATCTGTTTGGCTGATCCTTGCCGCTGAGGAAGACTAGGTGGTCTTCCATGTAGTAGAATTTGTAGTCGGAGTCCACCTTGATCTCGAATGGCGCAAGCATACTTTGTTCAAGCTGCAGATTACGGGTCACTTCCCCGCCGGCAGGGTCGAACGGACGCTTACTCTTTTCGCCGCATGAATTTAGGAGGAAGAAAACTATCGGGGCCACCAGAAACGCCAGTGCCAACAGCTGAACAAAGTGCCGCTTCTTACCAAACATGGCGATATGGTAACACAATGCCCGAATGATGCCAAGTCATTTCAAAGTTGGCAGAGAGCCGTTGCGATTGCGCGCTCCGCTGCTATATTATTCCTCCCTGACTGATACAGAGATCGGTCAGACGACTATGATTCTCCTGATTCGCCTGACTCGAAAGGAACGCTTATGCTCCTGGCAATCGATGCGGGAAACACCAACACAGTCTTCGGTTTCTATGCTGGTTCCGAACTGAAAGCCACGCTCCGCGTTGCAACCGATAATCTCAGAACTTCCGATGAAATCACGCTCGCGGTGCATCAGTTTACCACTTTCAAACAGCTCCCGACCGCGGACAGTCTGATCATCGCCAGTGTCGTCCCCCGACTGACGCCGCTGCTCGTGCGTGCGGGCAGGGAATCGTTCAATCTTGAACCGCTGCTCGTCAATTACGAACTCAAGCTCAATATCAGTTTCGACTACCCCAAACCGAGCGAAGTTGGCGCTGATAGAATCTGTAACGCCGCCGCCGCTTTTGATCTGGTCAAAGGACCGGCGATTGTCGTCGACTTCGGCACGGCCACCAACTTCGATATCGTATCTGCCGAGGGCGCTTACATCGGTGGAGTGCTCGCTCCGGGCATTGAAGCTGCCCACGCCGCCCTGGCGCAACGCGCCGCCCAATTGTTCCACGTACCCTTTCTCGCACCACATTCCGTAATCGGGAAATCTACCACCGAAGCGCTCCAGAGTGGGTTCTTCCATGGCGCCGTCGGCCAGACCGATTACATCCTCGCAAAAATCATCACCGCCTTCGACCGTCGTCCGCGCGTCATCGCCACCGGAGGACTGGCCAAATCGATCGCGTCCGCCTCCCGGCTCATTGATGAGATTCTACCCAACATCACCCTCGACGGCCTGCGGTTGATTCATAGCCTTAACTCATAACTCTCAATCAGTTAACAGCTTGAAGCGATCTGGCCGCAGCCGTTCTGCTTGACAGATTCCACCCCTCTCGGTATCTTGGACCTATTAAGGAATTCAGTACCACATCCCGGAATTCCGGCACTAGTTTTGGCATCAACCGACCAGTCTCTGCCGAGCTGGCTATTGCCAACTTAGCCACAATCCTAATGAAGCAGGTGTACAAATGAAAGGCATAGCCCGGCGAATCCTCTTCCTTGCTGCCTCGACTGCTCTCCTGACTGCCATTGTCCCTGCTCTGACACCGGCCGGTCAATTGGTCGCCTCCAGTCAACCTCTGACGGCACGTGAACCGGTGAAATCGCCACCTATTCTCGCGCAGCCTGGAACAGAGTACCAGCTTCAGGTCAAATTCAAAGACGATATCAAGGCGCGCGCCACTGCAGATGGCAGCGTTATGTCACTTCAGCAGGGGACGAAGCTCAACCTGCCTGTCGCCTTCGGTCGCGGCCAGTTTACATTCACACAGCTGCTTCAGCTTCCCGACGGAAAAATCGAACACCTCGAAACGCGAGCCGCGGCGCGTTCGGGCATTGCCCAACCAGACCTGCGCGGTTTGATGCGCGTCGATGCACCCGCCGCAACAACGGAAGAACTGATTCAACTGGCCCGGCAGCTTGACGCGCTCGACGAAGTTGAATTTGTCTATCTCCAGGAGTTGTACCCTCCTCCACCTGTCGACATTTCACCCCCGACTCCAGATTATCAGGTGGAACAAGATTATCGCGACTACGATCCTGGGTTCAGCGTCGACTACCTCTGGGCGCGCGGCGGCAAGGGGAGCGGAATCCGTTATTCCGACTGCGAATATGCCACCAACACGGCACACGAGGACCTCGTCGACATTCCGATTGTGATAGAAGCGGGACAGACGCCCGATTCTCCGTTCGGGGATGATCACGGCACCTCGGTACTTGGTATCGCCTGTTCACCAGATAACGGCTATGGCTGTCTCGGTATCGCCGTTGATGCCGAATCCGCCAACTTCTACCCGGAGATCTCGGTCGAAGAGGGGAGCCGTCGCGTTACCTGCATCGCAAATGCGATAGCAGATTCAGATCCGGGTGATGTCGTGTTGCTTGAGATGCAAACCGGCGGGCCGTCCGGTAACTATGTACCGGCCGAATATAATCCAAGCGTCTGGACGGTCGTGAAAAATGGTGGCGATGCCGGTGTGATCGTCGTGGCCGCCGCCGGGAATGGCTCGGTCGATCTCGATTCACCACCGCTCGAGTCATACATGAACCGGGGCGACAGCAAATCTATCATCATCGGTGCCGGATCGAATACGCTGGCGCATACGCGTCTCTCGTTCAGTACCTATGGTAGCCGCGTCAATGTTCAAGCCTGGGGGCAGCGGGTCTTCAGCACCGGCTACGGTGATCATTCTCAACTCGGAGGCGATGTTAATCAGAAATACACCGATGGCTTCAGCGGTACGAGTTCTGCTTCCGCTATTTCCGCTGCGTGCGTGACAGCTCTGCAATCCTATGCGTTGGCGACGATCGGTCGCGTGCTGACACCGTTGGAAATGCGGGAGTTGTTGGTTGATACAGGAAACTGGCCGGAAGGGGGAAGCTCGATCGGGCCGGCAATCGACCTCAAGAAAGCCGCCGCTCAAGTCTGCCGCTATGCCGCAGGCGCCGTCGACACCGACAATGATGGCATCTTCGACGACTGCGACAATTGCCTCGCTGTCGAAAACCCCGATCAGAATGATTACGATCTGGACAATATCGGTGATGCCTGTGATCCTGACGACGATAACGACGGTGTCGCTGATGTCGACGATAATTGCGACCTGAAGGTCAATCCCGACCAGGCAGACGCTGACAACGACCTGTACGGCGATCTTTGCGATAACTGCGTGAATACACCTAACCCGACGCAGTATGACGAAGATGGTGATGGGGTAGGGGATGCCTGCGATGGCGAACTACATATCCAGAACTATTACTTTGCTGATGCGATTCAGGGACAAAACTATTCCGCTACGCTCGAGGCCGTCGGGGGTGTGCCCCCGTACACCTGGACTTTCCTCGGCGGGGATTTGCCCTTCGGGATGACATTCAACGGTGGCGGGGTCGGGACAATTACCGGTATCTGTAACTTCGCGGCAACCTACTACTTTACTTTCGGTTGCACCGATTCAGGCGTGGACCAGAAAAGTGATATCATCAGCGTCAGCATAAAGGTCAAATTGCCACCACCTATCTGTGGAGATGCGGATGCCTCCGGCTCGGTAGCGATCACGGATGCCGTCTATATCATCAATTACATTTTCGGCGGCGGTTCTCCGCCGAAACCGATCTCATCGGGCGACACCAATTGCGATGGCATCGTTACCGTCACGGATGTAGTCTATATCATTAATTATATTTTCGGCGGTGGGCCGGTACCCTGTTCCGAATGTCTGTAAACGACCTTGAGAGGAAAGCGGGGTCTGCGCACCGCAACGGGAGTATCGCAAATTCGCTGAATAGTTGGGTTCCATTCGACACGATTTTTGTATACTACTTGAAATCAAGATAACTGTGATTGGAAAGGAAACAGATCGGTAATGCGGAAAATAGCTACCATACTTACTAAGTCATTTCTGGTTATCCTGGTATCGATAATCACACTGTCGCTTGTCGGCGAC
>JBECKX010000012.1:0-12817 GCA_040235515.1 Candidatus Zixiibacteriota bacterium | reverse complement strand
TAATCACACTGTCGCTTGTCGGCGACACGGCGCTGATCGCGGGAGAGAAGGCTAAGGCTACGCCGAACCCTGACGGTGAAGTAATCGTCCGGTTCAACGGCGGCGGCGAAAACAACAAGGTCTTTATCGGGGAAAAAAACACTCTCGAGATCCTGATCGCCAACCCGGTTGAACTGCAATCGATGAGTCTTGGTTTCGGGTTTATCACCGAAGCCAAGGGCTTCAAGATTGTCGAAGGTTATGGTGAAATCAACGGTACCGCCGACGGTGCGAAGGGTATCGCCAAGGATCATGTGAAAGCTGCTGAAGCCTTCAATATGGGCGGCGTGCTCCTGAACGACCAGTCTCTCCCCAATCAATTCCTGATCGGCGGCATATCGAATCCGGGTCCGCGCTTTCCCAAGAGCGACGAACCGCGCGTGGTCTTCAGCATGCAGATCGAAATCCCGGCCAATGCAAAACCGGCCAAGAGCGGATTCTGCATCGACAATATCTATGTCCCGCCGGGTGGCTCGTGGGAGTTCAATGACGGCCATAACGAGTATGTGCCGCTGTTCAACGGTAGAACCAACGCCAGTTCGCGTCAGCCGTCAGCACCCTCGGCTTGCTTCGATTTGGTAAAACGCTAAATCTGTCGTAACTGATAGTTGAGAAAGAGCGAGGCTGAAGATAGCCTCGCTCTTTTTTGTGTCCGATTCGAACATGGAGCTTCTATGGTCCGGTCGTAATGGAGTAGGTGATATCTACGGTCCCCTCGGCTGTAGGAATCTTCTGCGTGATCGCACTCGCCTGCGAACCGGCTTCCATGTAGACATAATAAACATGGTTTTCCGGCAGGGATGTATAGACTGTCTGCAACGTGTAGGGCAATGGGTCCAGATCACTATGAAATGACCCCAGCAGATTCGGAGATTGAGAAGGATGGATATCAGACTTGAATGTAGTATCAATTGCGACGACATATACAGAGACTCTCGTGACCGGATCTGGGTAGAGAGTATTAGTATGCGACACTGAACCTGTGACGGAAAAAGTGACCGGAAACTGCGCCTGCCCTCCGATTGGGGCAAATCGAATTGAGTTACTTACGAAGTTTGAGCCTGCTGCAACATACTCACACGGCTCGGGCTGAGCACTTGCCCGGGCTGTTGCCCTGGCAATGAGGTGGACGTTGCCTACCACTTGAAACGCAAAGCTATCACCAGATGCGCTTAGGTGATTGCTAACCGAAGTCTCTGCAGTGAACGAGTACCCTGAGTTGCAGACACCGGAGATAGAGTCGGACTGATCCTGAATGTTACATGAGTACGAATTCGTCTCAGACATACTCGTACCGCAAAAGGCACCGGTTGCAGCTCCCGCGGCTGCATTTATGAGGAGTGGAGTCTCTGTTCCGGACCAGAACGGCGTGCAGATGATCCCGAACAGCGAATCACGCACATCCGTATCCCCCTGATAGAGATCCGAGTACGCATAGTACTTCAGGATGTCGCGATCAGTTACCTGGCTCTCGTCAAACGTGGTGTCCTGCTTGGTAGAAAAACTGCACGGCGAAAATGGCAGGACCGTGTATGACGGCGGAAAATCGATGTCAAGATTGAAACGTGCGGTGCTGGGAGTACCAAGCGTGTCTCCGGTATAACCATCACCATTCAGATCAAACGGACTGTGATCGAGGGGCCACGGCGGAGAGGTTGAGACGCGGTCAGCCTCGTACGCCAGAATCGAATCGAGATACATCATCAGGTCAAGCTCGTTGAATCTGCCATCACTCCCGAATGTCGTATCGAAGTCACTCACATCAAGGATCGCCCTTCTCAAAGGTGCATTTGTGAACGACTTGTCGAGCATCAGCACAGATTCGTAAGCATCAACCCACTTGTTGTTGTAAGCCAGCTTGATGATGTTCTGCACTTCCTCGGGACTACTGGTGGGTGAAAGCGAGTAGAGCCAGGCGGCCAGCCCTGCCACTTGAGGCGCTGCGAAAGAAGTTCCGAAGAGAAATTCGATCAGAGACCCATCGGCTCCTGTGTAGCATGCGGCGTCGTCGAACATGCAGGGCCCATGGATCCCCTCGCCCACCATGCGAACATCGGATGGCAGATTCGAGGATGCTGACAGCGATCCATCCTGGTTCGATGAGCCGACAATAATCACGTTATCAGTCTTTTCGCCGAAGGATGGGTTGAGCGCTATCGCATTCTGATACATCAACAATAAATTCGCGCTGTCCTGCGGACTCACGGCCGTCCCCTGTAACATCGCCAGCGGCCCGTCAAAACGCGCCGCAAGCGACATGGGAGAGATGTAGTCAGCGTTGGGTAAGGCGGCCGAGGCGAATCCCTCATTCCCGGCTGCTTGAACAAAAAGGAAAGTATGCTTGTGCAGCGCGGCGTGGTATCGCCAGGCAAATGCATGTTCGATACGCTGCAGCTTCGGATAGATCGAGAAATCGCCCGGGTAGCCGACGCTGAAATTGACGATGAAGTTGTCCGGCGGAAACGCTCCTGCAATCTCAGCGAGAACGGCCTGCCATGTCGCCAGGCGACCGAGGGGAACGCCGATCGTACTCAGTAGATTTGATGGGTCCGGATAGACTCCGGTGATACCGACGTCGTCAAACCTTGCGCCGATGATCCCCGCGACCTCAAATCCGTGGTTTCCCACTGCGATTCCATTCGAATTCACTGTGGGCGTCACTCGGCCGGCACCATTGTGGAAATAGTGGTCGGGCAGTTCTGGGTGCGCGCCGAGGGAAAAATACTTGTCAGGCACCAGAACGTGCGCCGCTGCCTGGTTGGGTATGATGAGGTCCCGGGCGTTCCACGCCGCCGGAAATCTGGCATTCTCCAGGTGTCCCAGGATTCCGTTGGCGGGAAAGCCAGGAAACAATTGGCTGTCGAACGCCTCGATCGGATTGAAAGCGGGGTAAGCTGAAAGGAAAGCCCCCGATTCAACCAGTTCGGTACAGGCAGCACGCGCCGTGGCCGTATCAGGAAAAGGGGGAACTATGAGTTCGACAAAGGGCATTCCCGGCCTGACGCAACTGATCTTGCCGCCAATCCCCTCCAGCGCCTCATTCACCTCCGCGACTGTTGCAGATGGGTGTATCTGTGCCTCCATCCGAGTCGTGATGAAGTCACCGAGGTAGTCACTTTCCTCGACCGCGAATGGCCCATAGGAGGGCGCCGCAGTGACCGCGTTCTCGTCTGGTGCACCGGTCAGCAGAACACCGATCTCCTCACTCAGGCAGCACGCCTGCGGCCCGCCCGCAAATAGATAGTTGACGATGTAAACCGCATCGCCAATATCAAGCTGCCCGCTGCAGTTGACATCCCCGCCGTCCGGATCGAGCGGCGGCGGACCGATCTGGAATATGTAGTTGATCAGGTAGAGAGCATCAGAGATGATCACATCCCCGGATGCATCGACGTCACCGCAGACCGCGAATGATCGGTCATAGCTGAAGCACAGCAGTACAATTGCGCTGACCGATACCAGCGCACCTCGCACAGACCGGAACCATTGCCGAAAATTGCCGCTCACAGGCACCTCCTGAATTAACACAAACTACCTGAAAAGCCTGAACGAATCACAAGTTCAAGCCGCAACATGTCGACCGGTCACTCCCCCCTTGTCGAATTGTCTTTGTTTACTTAAGCAGCAGCATCTTCCTGGAAGTAGAAAAACTCCCCGCCGCGAGGCGGTAAAAGTACACACCTGATGCTACTGCGTCGCCGTTATAATCCTCGCCATTCCACTCAACCTGGAACGTGCCAACTCCCATCTGTTGGTCAACCAGCGTCTTCACCTTGCGTCCCAGCAGGTCGAACACGGCGAGGTTCACCTGCCCCGGCACCGCAAGATCGAAACTGATGACTGTCGATGGGTTAAATGGATTCGGATAATTCTGTCCCAGAGTAAAACTCGTCGGCAAGCTCGGCGCGGCGAGTTCGCGCACCGGCGTCAGGAAATCTGTGTCGGCGCTCACGATAAACCCGTCAGCCGCTCCTACCGGTGGAGTGGCGAACATGTATGGTGTGAAAGTCGCAGGCAGGCTCTTGTGCATCCCGACTACGACCGCCAGGGAAGTCTCCTTGTTTATCTCCATCCCGTGGACAGTGATGATCGCCGAGTTCGACCCGCTTTGCTGCCCCCACATCAGCGTGCCCGAGGAGCGAATCTTGCACAGCAGCGCGTCGCCCCCCCCGCCGGGCATAACAAACTCAGTGCCACCAAACGTCACCGGCGAATTGAAACTCGCTCCCACAATCACGGCATCCTGCGCTGCAGTGACCTTGACATCCGAGGCAATCCCCTGGCTGAGGCTGCTCTCCGACGAACCACCCAGCACCCACTCCAGTTCAGCTGAGCTGTTGTACTTGGCAACAAACATCTCCCACAGGGCGGCGCCGGCACTGATTGAGTCGGCGTCGAAGTACGCCGTCTCACTGAATTGCCCGCAGATATAGACATTCCCCGAAGTGTCAACATCCACTCCACGGCCGATGTCGTAGTAAACTGCGGAACTTCCTCCCGCGCCCTTTGCCCAGATCGCCGTCCCATCCTTGTCGAACTTCGCGACGAATATGTCATAATTGAATTGGCTGCCGGAATTGATCTGTACCCCGTTTCCGAGATCCACCAATCCCCCGTAGTGACCGGTCAGGTAGATGTAGTTGCCATCCTTGTCGACGACAATATCATTGATGCTGAAGTAGTTAGAGTTGAGCGGCTGCTGCCGTGTCCAGACCGTGTCACCATCAAGTGTGTACTTCGCGAAGGTTTGTCCCGCTCCGAAATAGAGATAGTCTTCCGGGCTATACTCGATTCCTCCCCAGAACGAACTGACAATACCCGCGGCGGGTCGAGCCCATACCACACCACCGGTTGAGTTAAACTTGGCGATGCTCATCAGCGATTGGTTGGTCTGCCGCACGATCGTACCGTCGAAATCCAGCGAGTCCACGACGTTGGTGATAATGTAGGAATTGCCGAGCGGATCGATTGTGATGTCAACCCCACGCTCCTCCTCACCCCAACCACCGATCGTCGTGACCCAGTCGAGCGTGCCACTCGAGGTCAACTTGGCGAGGTAGGGGTCCACGACATCGTACGACTTCATAACCTCTCCCGAGAACGATGCGCTGTCGTTGAACTGACCGGTGATAAAAATACTGCCGGCGTCGTCGATGTCGATTCCATACACAGCGTTGTCTTTGAAAGATGTCCCCTTATAACCGATCGGCTTGATCGCCCACTCCCACGTCTGTGCCTGAATACTCGCAGGCGGTGCAAAACCGGCTACAAACTCAAGGAACGCACTGCATACCAGAGCTACCAATACAAAACGAACGTGTTTCATACTACCTACTCAGTCTTGAGCAAAAGTTGATTTAATTTTCTAACCTGAATTGATTCTGGATCGGATTTGTGGGTCGGCCCGAATCGTAATCTAAAGTTACCTTCGAAGGTCAAGTAAGTCCATTTGAATCTTTGCCGATCCGCGAAATTTTCGTGGCGGGGCAATCCAGAACGGCAGCCGAACCGGAAGACCCCGGGGTACCCATCCGGCCGCCCGCATGCCCCTCCGGCAACAGCCCCGGCCTCTCGATCGGGCTATCCCGGCTATTTCTTCAGTACCCGCCGCTCGTACTCAGCGATCGTTACCTGCGTGTCCAGTTCATGAATCTTCTCATGGGAGATGATGTTATCCTCTATGTGTGAGCCGAGCAGGCTCCAGAAGAAGTCTGATTCACGTTTGAAATCCGCCTTGTCGCTGATCCGATTCGATACCGTTTCCAAAAAGTCGACGTACTGATAGTATTGATCCTGGACCCCCACCTCATAGGAAACCACATGAAGCAGTTCGTGGCGTGTTGTCGCTTCCTCCGTAGCAAAAGCGCGCGCGGCAAGATCCTTGGCGAACTCCTTGACGTTGCGCTTGTACTTGTCCACGTAGATATCATAGACCGGGCCATAGTCATCGATACTCTGAAATTCAGAGGTATAGAGCTTCACCACCGTATTCACGTTGATGACCCCGATCTTGAATTTCCCACCCACCTCGGCGTACTCAATCTTCAGGGTAATAGTGGTAACCCCCATCGCATTCTCTGTTGGCGGGGTTTCAGCCACTTTCTCTATCTGCGTCCGCGTACGGATGATTCCGTGTCTAAGCTCATCCTCTTCCACCTCCTCGTAGGAGACGAAAGTCTTCGTGTCCTCATCGCCGCCGCCGGCTTCAGGACCACCGGCATCAAGCCCACCATCCGGCGGTGCGCCCTCCAGCCCGGCGACCGGTCCTCCGGCAGCCGCCCCCTCGCTTTCCCGACTCTCGCGCGGAATCTTGCTGACTTCGGTGGCATCCCCCGGCGGTGAGCTCTCCAGGGGAGCATGAAACAGCAACTCCACATCGAGTTTACGGAGCGTATTCGGCCCGACGATTCCATCAACCCCAAGGTCGTGCGCCAGCTGGAACTTCTTCACCGCCCCCTTGGTCTTGTTGCCGAAGATGCCGTCGATACCCAGTTCGGGACCAGATCCGAGATCAACCCCGGGATCGAGTTCACGCAACCCGAGCTGGACCATCCGTACCGCTTCCGGCGCCTTCACATTGACCGCCAGAAACTGCCCCTCGTTGAGCACTTCATGCAGGTACGTGCTGTCGCGGAGAACAGGGGAGGCGAGAGTCTCGTTTCCTATCAGGGTTACCTGGTGGCGCTTGCCGGTACCGCCTTCCACCTTACCATCCAGCGGAACTTTATGATCTTGCTTTGATTTTGGCATTCATGATTCGATTATCAAAGATTGTTAACGACCAATATATCGCAATTTAGACCTTAATTCTACACAATTTCGCCCGCCAGTTAGACTGTCGACCAGCACGTACCATGGTTCGGGCGCTACCGCTGCTGAGACAGGCTCCCATTTTCCAAAATTTCGATCAAGTCCGGCACCTCCAGCCGCGGAGCGGGCTGTTGACTATATTTTTTCACTCTTTTTTTCCCAAAAAGCGCTTGATTTTTTCAACTCCGCCGATATTTTCTCGTATCACAGATGTTAGCACTCGCCAGCGGTGAGTGCTAATAATGATTTGACCGTGACAACAGTGTTCAATCAAGTGGGTTGCTCAGTAACCCACGATAAATCAGTAACTTAACTCAATGGAACGAGGAGAATCTCATATGAACATCCAGCCGTTGCAGGACAGAGTCCTGGTTAAACCTCTCGAACAGCAAGAGGTCAAAAAGGGCGGAATTATCATTCCGGATACCGCCAAAGAGAAACCGCAAGAGGGCGAAATCATGGCCGCCGGCCCGGGTCGCATCTCTGACGAAGGCAAGAAAATCGAAATGGGAATCAAAGTCGGCGACAAGGTGCTCTATGGCAAATATTCCGGCACCGAAGTCAGCGTCGATGGCGGCGAATTCCTGATCATGCGCGAGTCTGATATCCTCGCGGTCCTGAAGTAATCCCGGCGTTTCAACCGCCCGGTTGCTTCCCGAAAAGCATTTTAGCAACACACGATTCCAAGAGGAGAGAAACTAAATGGCTAAGCAAATAGAATTCAATTCACAGGCGCGCGACAAACTTAAAAAAGGCGTCGATAAACTGGCCAACGCGGTCAAAGTGACGCTCGGTCCCAAGGGCCGCAATGTAATCATCGACAAGAAGTTCGGCTCACCGACCGTTACCAAGGACGGCGTGACCGTAGCCAAGGAAGTCGAACTCGAAGATCATTTCGAGAACATGGGCGCCCAGATGGTGCGCGAAGTCGCCAGCAAGACCTCCGATGTCGCCGGTGACGGTACCACCACCGCGACCGTGCTTGCCCAGGCTATTTTCGCCGAAGGCCTCAAGAACGTCACCGCCGGCGCCAACCCGATGGGTATCAAGCGTGGTATCGAGAAGGCCGTGACCGCCGTCGTCGATCACCTCAAGAGCATGTCGAAAGATATCTCCGGTAAAAACGAGATCGCCCAGGTCGGCCGTATCTCCGCCAACGACGATAAGCTGATCGGCGACTTGATCGCCGACGCCATGGAGAAGGTCGGTAAGGATGGCGTGATCACCGTCGAGGAAGCCAAAGGCACCGAGACCAACCTTGAAGTGGTCGAGGGTATGCAGTTCGATCGCGGCTACCTCTCTCCCTATTTCGTTACCAATCCTGACAACATGGAAGCCGAGCTTGAGAACCCCTATATCCTGATCCACGACAAGAAGATCTCCTCGATGAAGGACCTGCTGCCGGTTCTGGAGAAGACCGCCCAGACCAGCCGTCCGCTCCTGATCATCGCCGAGGATATCGAGGGTGAGGCCCTGGCCACACTCGTCGTCAACAAGCTGCGCGGTACCCTCAAGGTCTGCGCCGTCAAGGCTCCGGGCTTCGGTGATCGCCGCAAGGCTATGCTCGAAGATATCGCCGTGCTCACCGGCGGTAAGGTGATCTCGGAAGAGGTCGGCTTCAAGCTCGAGAACACCGTACTCTCCGATCTCGGTACCTGTAAGAAGATCGTGGTCGACAAAGAGAACACCACCATCGTCGAGGGTTCCGGCAAGACAGAGGAGATCAAGGGCCGTATCGATCAGCTCAAGAAGCAGATCGAGGACACCACTTCCGACTACGACCGCGAGAAGCTGCAGGAGCGCCTGGCCAAGCTCGCCGGTGGTGTCGCTGTCATCAATGTCGGCGCCGCGACCGAAACCGAGATGAAAGAGAAGAAGGCGCGTGTCGAGGACGCCCTCCATGCAACCCGCGCTGCCGTCGAAGAGGGTATCATCCCGGGTGGCGGCGTTGCGCTGCTCCGTTCGATCCCTGTGCTCGAGAAGATGCAGCTTGAGGGTGACGAGCTGATCGGCATGAACATCGTCCGTCGCGCTCTCGAGTTCCCGATCCGCTGCATCGCCGAGAACGCCGGTGCCGAGGGTTCGGTTGTGGTCGAGAAGGTTCGCGCCGAGAAAGATGCCTTCGGTTTCAACGCTCAGGATGGCAAGTATGAAGACCTGATCAAGGCCGGCGTCATTGACCCGACCAAGGTGACGCGCTCCGCTCTGGAGAACGCCGCTTCGATCTCCGGTCTCCTGCTGACCACCGAAGCTGTCATCACCGACAAGCCGGAGAAGAAGGAAGCCGCCGGTGCTGCTCCTGGCATGCCTCCGGGCGGATATGGTGATATGTATTAATCCACGACAAGTGGGTTAATCACCTAAGGGGATAGCAGTGCAACTTAGCACTTCAACATAGATACGTACATTTCGACGGGCCATCCGCAAGGGTGGCCCGTTTTGTGTGTTCAATCAGAGTTCAAATGGAATTAGAAGCATGGGAGGAGATGTAATGTCCGAGAAACCGAACAGGTGGATTTGCGACGAGTGTGGGAAGGTGATTGAGAAAGCTGAGGATGGTTGGGTAGAATGGCAGACCGAAAACAACCACCATCAAAACTTTCGCATAGTCCATCATGTTTCAGCGTCTCCCTTGGAGAAAGTGAAGGATGGAAGGACCGCGGGCTGCTATTCTAGTGAGAAATTCACCTCAAGTTATCACCTAAGCTACCTTACTATAGAGCCTGCGGCAATCGCAAGCTTGCTCGGGCTACTCCATCTGCCAACTGAATGCGGGGGTGAAGAGAACAATCTGAGGGTAAAATCCGTGGAGGAATGGACTGAGCTTTGCAGACGACTACTGATCAAGGACTACGACTTCGCTATGGTGCACTGGGCAAAGGCAAAAGATGATGGTCTTCTAACGGGATCAAATGAGAACGCAATGTACTCTCAATCAACAATAGAAGAAATCATCAAAGAATACGAACAAGGGCAATCGTCGGAGTGAGGGTGGAAGTCCGGCAAAGCTAAGTAGGTCGGAACCCTGCGGTTCCGACAACATCCGTGCGCGGTAGTCATCCCGGCCTGCCGCATCTGAGCTATTGACAAACCAGCAGTAATGTGTTTACTATTTCACCTGACGTTAGTGCTAAGCACGAAATGGGGCAAGATCTATGGATTTTACCGGAAAACAATTTGGGGTTCTGATCGCCTTCTTACTGCCTGGCTTCATTTTCCTCTGGATAGTGTCGCAGTCATCGCCTTTGATCGCGTCATGGTTTGCAAACGCACAACAAGAAAGCGTAACAGCCGCGAAATTCCTGTTCGTTTTCGTGGCATCGCTATGCATTGGATTAATTGTCAGTGCTATCAGATGTGCATTGATCGACAGTCTATTGAAGCTGATTGGACTGAAACCACCTGAGGATGGACTATACAGCGCACTCTCCGATCCAGAAAAATACAAGGCCTTCCAGGGAGCCGTTGAGAATCACTATAGATACTATCAGTACTACTCAAATTCACTTGTTGCCATACTAGCGGCAATCCTATTGAACTTCATATCGAAGAGCGATTGTGCGAAGACTTGGTATATTATCGGGGTGAGTGGAGTCTGCATTGTACTTCTCTGGGGCGCGAGAGATGCACTGAGCAAGCATTACAAGAAGATCACAGAAATTCTCAAGGCGGAGAAATGACAGTATGACCAATGGATGGAAAAAGCTGGGCACCAAGAAGAAGTCGACAGCTGTCCCGAATGCATGGAAAGCAAGTGAAGTTAGTTATTTAAAGAAAAACTTCAAGAAGAGAACTGCTCGCGAGATAGCTGAACACCTTGGCCGAACAATCAATGCGGTTAGAGCAAAGGCTGCAACGCTCGGTCTCCGAAAGACTACCAGTGGGCGCAAGTCCAAGGAGAAGAGGGCGAAAGTCGTGAGTGTTTCTGGCCGTGTGGCGGCAACCGGTCGTCGGACAGCAAAGAAAAAAGCTACTAAGAAGAAAGCCACGAGGCGCAAGAAGAAGTAGTTGAGTAGGTCGGAACCCCCGTGGTTCCGACAACATCTGTGCACCGCAGTCGTCCTCGCCTGCCGCGAATGGAGCCGCCAGACGAGGACGGCTGGCGGCCACGAAGATCGTGCCCGGACTACGTCCCCGTGCACTGCGTCATCCCATCCCGTACCTCCGGTGCGGTGACAGACAAGAATGTCTGTCCTCCTGCCCAAACCGTCACGTGAACCTGTTCCGTCACGTCTTGCGCCGCTTCGGCGTGTGACGTGACGGCGCCATCGCAACCAATATCGGGATGGCTCAAGAGTGGTCGCAGCAGGCTCCGCCGCTACAGATTGCAGGGGTGAAACTGGAGTGGGCTCAGCATGCTGAGCCCCTACGGAGAGAGATTTGGGTACTTGTTGGGCTTAGCGTGCTAAGCCCCTACAAGGCGGGCATCACTCGCGGAGGTAGTTTTCACAAAAGGGATTGACTCTGTACCTCTCGTGCACCAGATTCAGAATATCATGGGGATGGAATTTAACACGAATCGACGTTCAATTCGACTAAGGGATTATGACTACTCACAAGAGGGAGCCTACTTCGTCACCGTTTGCACGAGCGGTGGGCGATTCTATCTCGGACGTGTAGAAGACTCGACTGTTGTCTTGTTGCCTGCGGGGTGTCACGCCAATAAGCATATCCGGGATATCCCCTTCCATTTTGCAAACGCGGTTCTCGACGAATTTGTGGTAATGCCAAACCATGTGCACTTGATTGTTTTCCTGACTGACAAACATCCGCTTGATACTGGCACCGCGTCCGATGACCGTGTAGGGGCTCAGCATGCTGAGCCCACCCCGGAAACACCCTTCACTCCAATTCCTCCCGTCAAACCCGGCTGCATCGGCGCTATTGTCCGTTCTTTCAAATCTGCAACTACCCGCTCGGTGCGGCGTCTCTTGCGTGACAGCGATTTCATCCTCTGGCAACGCAACTACTACGAACATGTAATCCGCAGTGAGGATGACCTTTTCAATTGCCGGAGATACATTCGTGAAAATCCATTGAGGTGGGAGATGGATGAATACTATGAAGCTTGAGCAACACTCCGGAGGAGGCTTGGCTGGCCGCAGCAGGTTGGGCTCCTACAATTGCCTCAACCTAACAACACAAACGACCTACCCAGTCAGGCAATCCCTCGCGTTCGTCCAACCTGACAGCAAAAATAGACTGGCGTAATCGATCCTGATGATGCTTATTGTCGCCACTATACTCACGATCAACTTCCGACCCGTTTTACTGAGGAAGACAATGCAATACAACAAAGCAACAGTTATCCGTAACTGCAAAAATGTCAGCGGCCGCTATCAGGGCGTCGACTTCAATATAAACGCCCGTCACGTCGTCGGCCTGCTCGATACCGCCGTCAAAATCGGACAAAAAGGCACACAGCGTGATGCCAAAGCGCTGCTGCGTATCATGGAGAACAAAGAATGGCAGGTGCGCGCAGGTGGTCATTCCGGCGGCATCGGCGGGGGAGTACACGGCGCCGACCCCAATCCACATATCACCCTGCGTGTCGACAACAAGGGTTACCACCTTCGCTATAAGGTAGTGGACAAGTCGATCAAACTGGTGGAGATCACCAGCTAACGACCGGTTCCATTCTCAGGATTATTACGTCCCGGCTTCAACGTCCACGCACAAACGTCTGCGTGCCGGCTGCACCGTATCCCCGGTTCTAGACAAAGTCTACGGCTTCCTTCTCCTTGAAGAAGATAATCGCCAGGATGATGCTTGATACCGGAATCAGGATCAACGCAAAGAAACTGCCGACTATGCTCACTTCCAGGATGCCCGCCGCCAGCGTGATGTAGGCGAGTGCCTTGAGCATCCCATTCAACGAGTCGCTCCTGGTCTCGACCAGCCTGATCAGACGTATGCCCATGATGATGTCGATGATTCCGATCGAGATCATCGTGATCGCCAACCACGG
>JBECKX010000105.1:0-50479 GCA_040235515.1 Candidatus Zixiibacteriota bacterium | reverse complement strand
GGATGAGATCGACGACGATGCCGTTAAGCGCGCGGCGGTAATGGCGGCGTTCGATTCGGAAGTGGATTCATTCCCGAAGAAATATCAGACGGTATTGGGCGAGCGCGGGATAACATTGTCGGGTGGACAGAAGCAACGCGCGGCGATCGCACGCGCACTTTTGAAACAACCACGCATCCTCGTGTTCGATGACGCCTTCTCGGCGGTCGATACCGGCACCGAGGAGATGATCCTGGAGCACCTGAAGAGCATCGAAGGACGTGCGACGACTTTCATTATCAGTCATCGTCCATCGACGATCAAACGGGCCGACAAGATTGTTGTACTCGATGATGGTGTGGTGGTTGAGGCGGGCACGCATGACGAGTTGATCGCCCGGCAGGGTCGTTACTACGAGTTGATCCGACGCGAAGAGATGGCGGATGAACTGAATCTGCTGGACTAGCAACGACGGAAGAGTAATGCAGGAATTCTACGAAGAAGACAAATTAGGCAAAGCGTACGACGCCCAGTTGATGAAGCGGCTTTTGAAGTACATCAAGCCGTATCGCTGGTTTGTTGCTCTTTCTATCCTGCTGCTGCTGATCGCAAGTGGCCTGGAGTTGCTTGTCCCCTACCTGACGAAGCTCGGTATCGACGCTGTTGTCAACGGCAAAGCGGATGACTTCACCAACGTGCTCTGGTTCATGGGAGCTGTGATGACTTCGGAGTTCTTCTTCGGAACAGCACAGATCTACATCATGGAATGGATCGGCCAGAGCGCCATGTTCGATCTGCGCCAGACCCTGTTCGAGCATGTGCAAAAGATGCACCTGGCTTTCTTTGACCGCAATCCTTCCGGCAGGCTGCTCACTCGCATCACGTCGGATGTCAACGCCCTCAATGAGCTGTTTGCCTCCGGAGTCGTCGATATCTTTGGCAGCCTGATCAAGGTTTTCGGTATCGTCGCTATCATGCTGTACCTCTCGTGGGAGCTGACACTGGTCACTTTCGTGATCGTGCCGCTGATCACGACAGCCAGTTTCCTCTTCCGCAAGAAGGTGCGCGACTCGTATCGCAATATCAGGTTGATCCTGGCGCGACTCAACGCCTTCACCCAGGAGCACCTCGCCGGGATGTCGGAGGTGCAATACTTCGTGCAACAGCGCAAGACAATGCGCGGATTCGATTCGCTCAACGACAACCTGCGCTACGAACACCATCGTTCTATCATGTATTATGCCATCTTCTTCCCGGTCGTCGAGTTGATTGGTGCAATCAGTCTGGCATTGATTATCTGGTATGGTGGTGGTCAGGTGGTCCAGAATGCGATCACGCTCGGTACGCTCGCGGCGTTTATCGGTTACCTAGAGAAATTTTACCGACCGATTCGTGACCTCGCCGAGAAGTACAACATTCTGCAGGCCGCGATGGCATCATCTGAGCGAATATTCAACATCCTCGACACCAAAGCCGCTATCACGGCGCCCGCGGTCCCCATGAGCTTGAACGGCTACAGGGGGAGCATCTCGTTCGACAAAGTTCATTTCGCTTATAACCCTGATGAACCTGTCCTGAGGGATATCAGTTTCAAGATCAAGCCGGGCGAGAAGGTGGCGCTGGTAGGAGCAACGGGGGCGGGCAAGACCTCCACCGTCAGCCTGCTCTGCCGTTTTTATGATATTCAGGAAGGCTCCATCAGGTTCGATGACACCGACATCCGCGACGTGGATCCGGTGGAGTTGCGCAAGCAGATCGGACTGGTGCTGCAGGACGTCTTCCTTTTCGCCGGTTCGATTAAAGATAATATCACGCTCGGGAATGAAGCAATCACCGACGAGAAGGTGAAGGCGGCGTCGGAGCGAGTTGGCCTGATGCCGTTCATCAATCGCCTTGAGAAGGGATTCGATCACAATGTCGGCGAGCGCGGGGGCAATCTTTCGGTAGGGCAGCGTCAGCTCGTCAGCTTTGCGCGCGCGCTGGCCTATGATCCGAAATTGCTTATACTGGACGAGGCAACCTCCTCGGTCGACAATGAAACCGAGCATATCATTCAGGAGGCGCTGCATCACCTCTTTGAGGGCAGGACCTCGGTGGTGGTGGCGCATCGCTTATCGACAATCAAGGAAGCTGATATGATCCTGGTCTTCCACAAAGGTCGCATCGTGGAGCGTGGTCGTCACGAGGAGTTGCTTAAACAGGGTGGTGTCTATTGGCGCTTGTACCAGTTGCAGTACCAGGATCAGGAAACGCTGGACTGAGAACGAATCTCGTATGGAATTGATTAACACGCAGCTGACGAAACTGTTAAAGGGGACCGAACGGACTGCCCGCGCCGCCGGCCAGTTACTACTGAAAAGTTTTCATTCGCGGCGCAAGGTCAGCTACAAGGGGAAGATTGATCTAGTTACCGAAATGGATATCAAGAGCGAGAAGCTGATTGTCAGGCAACTGAGCGCGCTACTGCCGGAAGCGACATTTCTCACCGAAGAGGAGAGTGTGGCACAACATGACTCCGAGTTGAAGTGGATCATCGACCCACTCGATGGCACGACCAACTATGCCCATACGTTCCCCGTGTGGTGCGTCTCGATTGCGCTCGAGTACCGTGACAAGATCGTTCTGGGAGTTGTTTTTGATCCGACCCGTGATGAGATGTTCACGGCTGCGCGTGGAGTTCATTCCAGGCTGAACGGCAAGAATATCCATGTCACCGAACGCAAGGAGTTGAGTCACTGTTTGCTGGCGACCGGATTTCCATACGACATCCGCACCAGCAGCATCAACAATCTGCGCAATTTTGCCAACTTCGTTAAGTCAGCTCGTGCGGTGCGTCGGGCGGGGTCAGCGGCGCTTGATCTCTGCTATGTCGCGGCGGGCAGATTTGACGGCTTCTGGGAATTGAAGCTGCATGCCTGGGACACGGCGGCGGGTATTCTGATAGTTGAACAGGCTGGGGGCAAGGTGAGCGATTTTAAGGGGGGAGAATTCTCGATATACAACGACCGCCTGATTGCATCGAACGGGCATATCCACCAGCAGATGCAGGCAGTGCTGCGGAAGAAGAAGTGGATGTAGGAACCCCTTCGACTGATTCCCTACCCTATCTGAGAATCTACCCTCACCAAGACGATAAACTAGAAACTCGGCGTTCGTGAGGCTATCTGGATCACGCGCCGCGCCGTCATGTAGTAGCTGCGGCTCTTCGGGTCGGTGATAGTCAGAGTCAGCATGTAGCGGCCATGACCCAGCTTGTTGCTTAACCTCGAGGATATATTGACAACGTTTCTCCGGCCATTGCTGCGAAACGTTTTGGTCACGAGATTGAGACTGCGGCCTTGCGACTCGCTGACCTGGCCGCCGTCCACCAGCACACCTTCCGTAGTTGAACCAAACGCACCATCATCAAATGGCTGGTCGAGACTATCTGATACCACCACTGCTTCTGACAGCCTGACATTCTCACGCTGCATCCGACGAACGTCCGGAATCTTGAGCAGGCTCACCTGGACTTCATATCTTTCCTGTCGTTCGGAAGGCAGAGCCACTTCGGCATAGAGATTCAATTTAGCGCCCGGCTGGTAGACTCCCTCGGGGTTGTCATACAAATCATTCCTCTTACCGCGAATGATTCCCGACGCTGCGTTTTCATTCTCCATTGCGCTTTGCTCAAGCAGTAGCAAGTCGCTGATCTTGCCGCCTTCGGGAATATCAACCCTGATCAACTTGTCGCCTTCGTTGTAAGGAGCACCATTGACAGTCACACGCGCGTAGAAGGTGCCCGCTGAGACACCGGCCAGCCCAAGGTACGCCATTGCCCTAACCAGATTACGGTCGTCGAAATCGGTCGCTTCGAGGATACCCCGCAACAGTTGCAGATTGGCGGTGCACTGAGCTTTGCCGACCAGGGCTGTCTGGGTACTGTCGAAGAGATCAACCTGGATTCGCAACTCGGCGAGGTCAAGCGTATTACGCGTCAACTCATTTCCCAACACCCAGATGGAGAACCACAATTCACAGTCGCCTTGATCGGTGGGGAAACGTGAACATTGGACCAACGGCCAGAGCGGACGCGCTTCAGGAAAGCTCCCGGAGCCGTTGCGAGTTATCATGGTGGGGTAGTCTTCACCGCGAAGCGACTGACAGGATATCTCTTTGCCGTTAACGTTGATCGAGTCGGAAGGCCAGGCGTAGGTCCAGACGGTGCAACCTGAGCGTCCCCCTTCGCATTTACAGGGAAGAGTCAGTCGGTTGAGGGGCGGGCCGTTAGTCAGGAAAAGTTGCCAGCGGACATCCGCGTTGTCGGCATCGATATCGGTGCCGATTCTCCCTGCCGCTTCCTCGTTGCGGCAATACTCAAGGAATGTCTGAACTTGTTCCCAGCGCTCCCGATTGTTTTCGATCCATTCATTGACACCTGTGCGGAAATGGTCGAAATCGACCGCCTGCTCCAGCACAATCTTCGAGTAGCCGGGATCGACGATTTGGAACAAGGCCAAATTATGGCTGATGTAGTCCGCCTGCTCCTGATCGGTCGCGACTGCCAGCGATTTCAAATGTCTGTGTCGCCCGGCAGCATGCAGGAGGTCCGTCGGCGCGCACACCACTGCGAGCAGCGATGCTAGAGACAGAATCAGGCGGGCCCGATTTCTGATTGTGCAACCTACGAACTGAATCGTAACCATAGGCAACCCCTATTACCAGATTCGGCGCATATCAGGACGAAGTCTATGGACAGAGCTTCCTTCGCCTCAATCTATTGCCGACGATACAGATATTTGCCGGTACAGCCGAAGCTGTCCCTAAACTCTGCACCCGGCCCCACTGCGTTATGGTGTGGACTATTGAGCCGAGTTTGCTACCCGAGACTCACCCGCCCCAGCCGATAAGCAGCCCTGCTAGTTTCGGCCCGTGATGGCTGACAACCATAATAGCCAATCGAGACAGTTGTAGCCCTTAAGTCGAAACACCCGCAGCTTTTCCAATGATGATGCTATTCAGTTGCGACTATAAAATAGTGGGGGCGAATTGTAGTGTCAAGCAACGACTGTGAAATCAGAAGCTATAACTCCACTTAACTTGACAGTTCCTCGACCACCGATTCCAACTGTTTGAAATCGACCGGCTTGGCGAGCAGCCTCTTTACGCCGGTTTCCTTGATCTGCTTGACGATATTCGCCGTGGCAAAGGCGGTAACCATGACCACGGGAATCTCGGGATGGAGTTTATGGAGTTCGCTCGAAAGGGTGGCGCCATCACCATCGGGCATCTTGAGATCGGTGATGATCAGATCAACCGAGGATGCTTCCAGGAATTCCTGTGCCTCTTTGATCGTGCGGAAAGTGTGGACGATGTTGTCTTTCTCTTCCAGGCGATGCGAGAGACTGAGCAGAAACTCCTCGTTGTCGTCGATAACGGCGATGCGGCGACGTTTGACGCCCGAGAGCAATTTTCCGATTTCGGCTTCAATGGTCCGAATTCGGAATGGTTTGGGCAGGAAACCATCAGCTCCCTTGGAGTAGGCTTGTTCTTTGATCGAATCGCTCCCGATGCCGGTGATCAACATGACCGGCATACTGGCATGGGTCTTTTTGATTTCTTCGAGCAGCTCGATCCCCGACATCTCCGGCATATTGATGTCAGAAATCACCATATCGATCGACTCCCGGCGCAGGATTGCCAGCGCCTCGCGGGCCGATTCGGCTTTGAAGGATTGGTAGCCGATCACATCAAGTGTGTCGACCAGCAGTTCGGTCAGACTTGGATCGTCGTCGACGACCAGCACTTTCGGAGTAGATTCGCTCGTACCATTACTCATAACGTTACGCATCCCGGCATGAAGCTCTGTTAAACGGTTGGCCTGTTCTCGGCAGATAAGAAGCTGCTGAGAAACTTGTCACTGAGTCGAGTGTTGTTACACATCCGCTGCCGCGCTTCCTGAAGGTCCCCGGCTCTCTTGAATTCTAGTATCGGCAATCGGCGGGAAATCTTCGATTGTTGTTGCCGCCGAAGTCGCTGCTGATAGATTGATTCCGATGCCGAATCTCGCTCTGAAACAGATTGTTAAGTCATTTGACGGCAACGAGGTGATACCGAATCTCGATTTGGAGATCCCGGGTGGCGGGCTGACCGTATTCCTCGGGCCGTCGGGCTGCGGGAAATCAACGCTGTTGCGGCTGATCGCCGGTCTGGAGTATCCTGACAGCGGCGCAATCTGGCTGGCCGGGCGGGAGATCACACGGATCGAACCGCGTGACCGCAACGTGGCGATGGTGTTTCAAAATTACGCACTCTATCCGCATCTGACCGTAAGGGAGAACCTCAGTTTTCCGCTCAAAATCGCCAAAATTCCGAAGCAGGAGATTTCAGCAAGAGTAGAGGAAGCTGCCGCGCTGCTGGGCCTAACCCCCCTGCTCGAGCGACTCCCGCGCACTCTCTCCGGCGGCGAACGTCAAAGGACGGCGGTGGGTCGGGCGATCGTGCGCGATCCGGAGGTCTTCCTGTTCGATGAGCCGCTCTCCAACCTCGATTTTCAACTGCGCAACCAGATGCGGGGGGAGATCAAGGCGTTGCAGCGACGACTGGGCAAGACGATGATCTACGTGACCCATGACCAAACCGAGGCGATGACCATGGCTGACCACCTGGTCGTGCTGCGCAAGGGGAAGATCATGCAGCGCGGCACGCCGACTGAGATCTACAATGAACCTGCGCACGCGTTCGTAGCGGGATTCATCGGTTCGCCGCCAATGAACTTCCTCCGGGTTCGCGCCCGAAACGGCGAGCTTGCCACGCTGCAAAGTCGCGTCATAATCGGTCAATCATCAATCGCTGACGGCGAGTACTTGTTGGGTGTTCGACCTGATCATATCTACGCCGGGGAGGTTGACGGAGAGGTCCGGATGAACGTCGATCAGCGCGAATTCCATGGCGCAGCAACCTATCTGCATGGCACACTCGATGGCGAACCGCTGCTGGCTCGACTGTCCGATCGAGCCGATTCGTTCGACTCGGAGGCAACCCGCATAGATTTCTCCAGAGCTGCATTGCACCTGTTTGACCTCCACTCGGAAGCGCGGGTTAGTTAGCCGGTCGTTGCGCGCGTCACATTCGATTCAAATCTCTACTAGCTTGACAAAAAGCTCTCTGTTATTCTTATTCCCAATCGTTAGGAATTTTGACTACAGTGAGGTAAGAATCATGACATTAAGTTCCGAAGCTCTCGATTACCTGTCGCGCGGCATCATTTCTGAAATCGCCGCCTATATGTTCTACAAAATCGGCGCTAAGAATCTGAAGGATGAGAAGCTGATCGATATCATGCACCATTTCGCCGACGAAGAGCGAAAGCATTTTCTCACGTTAGAGCATCAGTATGACCAGCATGTTCGCTCTGAGAAGTGGGTCACCTACCGCGACATCATGAATCAAGATGGCCTGCCGGAGATCGGCGAGGATATGGGAGAGCGGCATGTTAAGCGACTGGGGCGGGTAAAAGAGGCGACCGATATTCTGGAGATCCTCGATCTGGCTCTGGAGCTCGAGCGCGAAGCCTACGACCTTTACAGCGAAGCCGCTGAGAAGGCTGATGATGCCGATGTCCGGAAGACGTTCGAGTACCTGACACAGTTTGAGCTGGGCCATATCCGCAACGTCGAGAGCATGATCCAGGAGCATAAGCGGTAGAGGGGAGTCGTTCGAGAATAAATCTCCCTCCTTGACTTCATTGACAACTATCACTATGTTTGGATTGGGGGACATTCAAGAACTTAGGAGGGTACATGAAGAAAGGGTCAGGAAGCGCTGGATATACTTATCTGGTGACTGCGCTATTGTCTATTGCGTTCTTGTCTATGCTAAATACGAATGCCATTGGGCAGGTCGGTATCGTTGTTGATGATGCCTCACAGTCGGAGCATGATCGAACCAATACAACTCACTCCACACCGCTGGAACCCTCGGCCGCCTCTGAGCTCGAGGAGTATCAAATAGTCAGGTTGACATTCGACGCTGCAGCCTCCGACCATCCAAAGGCGGTGGTTGATTCACAGTACCTCTATCTGGTTTGGGAGGACAAGCGTGATGGTGGCCCCGACTTTGAAGTGTATTGGCAAAGATTCGATAGAAACGGAGTGCCGCAGACGCTTCCGATACGGGTGAGCAATACTAGCTCGCATTCTGTGGCGCCGGGAGTTGCAGTCGACGACCTAGGAAACAGCTACATTGTCTGGCAGGAAGATACACCCTGGGGGACAATCTATGCCGCTAAAGTTGATGTGAACGGTAGTCTCCTGGTTGCGCCGTTTGCGGTCTCTTCGAACTTAAGTATGGATCCGGAGATTTCAGCTCTTCCTTCCGGTAGCAATGCTATCGTTTACCATCGACGCGCTCCGACTGATCAGGACGTCTATATGCGACATGGAAACAGTAATCTTGAACAGGTTTGTGTGCAACGACTTAACGCCGGAACGCTGCCGAGCTTTGAAAAAGAACCTGCCGTCACTCTATTGGCAAACGGAACTGCATTTGTAGCTTGGTATGACCTTGCGCAGAACTTCCAGGATGGTGTCTATGTTGCGGGAGTCGCCTATCCGAGCTGCGGCCTGACAGACTATCGACGACACGCCGACGGCGACTACGAGTCCTGCGCGGCTGGATTCTCCGGCTCGTTTCCTTGGCTCGCCTGTCAAGGCTCCGGGAATGTCTACAACTTGTATGGCGACCATGGTATTGCCCGCGTGAATGACGTGGTTGGCACGGCTTCGCTACCTCGCGTCGCAAACGACCCGTCATTCGGATACATCGTGTGGCAGGATAGTCGTCACGGGGACTCAGAAATTTACTTGTCCAAAGCGTATGGCTCCAATGCTTACGTCGACGAGAGGCTCACGAACAACCCGAGCAGCTCCACCAATCCCGATATTGCCTCAAGATCAGCAGAACCAGGAAAATGGTGGGTAGTATTCCAAGACAATCGTGATGGTAATCCAGAGATATATCTTACAGGACCGACAGTCGACAATGACTGCGTCAGTGGCGTGGACGCGGACATGGATGGAGTGGATGATGATTGCGACAACTGCATCAACTTTCATCCGGTCCTTCAAAACAGTGGGCCGTTCCAAATTGCTCTCTCAACATTCTGGAGCTACGAGCCGCAAATCTCTGATGCGGATGACGCGACTCACACTGTGCAATACCTCAGTATTCCAAGTTGGCTTAACTTATCGGGAGATTCCCTTTATGGCGCTTCGAGCGACTCGCTGATTGAGTCGTATTCCATTACCTTTGTTGTCGCTGATGCCTGTAACAGAGATACGTTTACAGTGAATCTATCCATCCGAGATTGCGGCGACATCGATGGAGATGGTCAAGTGATCATTAGCGATATTGTCTGCCTTCTTAACTGGATTTTTAACCTCGGTTGCACTAGCTTTAACCAAGGCACTATAGGCGACGTCAATTGTGATGGCAAAACGAATATCGGTGATTGCGTCTACCTGGTTAATTACCTGTTCGCTGGGGGACCTGCTCCTTGTGCAGCATGCCCGTAGCTTCCCAGTTGAGATAGACTACTACGTTCTATCAAAGCACGCTCTTGAGATACGGAGCGTGCTTTTCGTTTTCAATTTGAGCCGTTTGGCTTATCTTAGCGAAGATGACGATGACGCCGGTATCCCCTCTCATTCGCTTCGGTACATCCTCCTTCTCCTCCAGTGACTGGGTGGGACCGTTCTATCCGGAGGGTACACAACCTGCGGAGTTTCTCTCCTACTACGCCTCGCAGTTTGATACTGTGGAGGTGGATGCCACCTACTACCGTATCCCCTCGAGAGAGATGGTCGATAGCTGGGTGGATAAGACGCCCGCTGGCTTCCTGATCTCCGCCAAGTTTCCCCGCTCGATTGTGCATGGGGGGGAGAAAGCCACACCGAATCGTGAGGTCATCCTGCAGGGGGACGAAACATTCAAAGAGCGCGACAAGTTTCTCAACGTTATGTCACGACTGGGTGATCGTTGCGGCAAGCTGTTGATCCAATTCCCCTATTTCAACAAGAGCGTATTCCCCGGCAAGAACGAGTTTATCGACCGCCTGGATGCCTTCCTGGGTGAGCTGCCAACGACTTTCCGCTACGCCGTTGAGATCAGAAACAAGGCGTGGCTGAGTAAAGCGTATGCGGAGATGCTGCGGAAGCATGATGTCTCGCTCGTGCTGGTAGACCAGGCCTGGATGCCGCACGCGGACGAAATCGAGAAGAAATTCGATCCGATCACGACCGATTTTTGCTATATCCGACTGATCGGTGACCGCAAGGAGATTGAGAAGATTACGAAGACCTGGGAGAAGGAAGTCCTGTTCCAGATGGATCGACTGACGCGCTGGTCGGAGTTCTTGCTGAAACTCACCGAGCGTCAGATTCCGACCCTGGTTTACATTAACAATCACTTTGCCGGACACGCTCCCGCAACCCTGCGTCGCCTCAAGGAGCTGTTCGAGCAGGCGGGCAAGTAGCGGCTCCGGCACCGCCGGCGAGTCCCATCACCCCGCACACAGTAACCTGCAGCCGCAGCGATAGCACTAGATCATAACGACAGAACCTGGATGAACGAGGAATCACGATATGAAGAGTTACCGCAAGGAACTTTGGTTCAACACCGATAAGCGCAGACAACTGGTCAATATCACTCCCGAGGTAGAGGATGCCGTCAGGGAGAGTGGAGTAACCGAAGGATTGGTGCTGGTTAACGCGATGCACATTACGGCATCGGTATTCATCAACGATGACGAGCCGGGTTTGCATCAGGATTATGAGGTCTGGTTGGAGAAGCTCGCTCCGGAAAAACCGTACTCGCAGTACAAGCACAACGGTTTTGAGGACAATGCTGATGCGCACCTCAAGCGCACGATCATGGGCCGCGAGGTGGTGGTGGCTATCACCGAGGGAAGGCTCGATTTCGGGCCGTGGGAACAGATTTTCTACGGCGAGTTTGACGGCAAACGCAAGAAACGCGCCTTGATTAAGATCATCGGCGAGTAGTGAAGGTCAGATTGTCCGGCTCCTGGTTCGAGGACGGAAGTCAGACCGGCCGGGATGTAGCGAACTCAGTTTGAGGCCAGGCCGGGGGATTTGCGGTTACCCTTCTGCGCGGTAACCATCTGATTCAATTTCTCGCGCAGTTCCAGCATCGGTTTGAAATCTGGATCAGCATTCTTCCACACCTCGGCTGCTTTTTCTCGATACGCCTGTGCCGAAGCTTTATCTCCCTGCTCATCATAGATATCTGCCAGTCGCCTCAGCGTGGGAGCATGATTTGGATTGATCGAGAGATTCTTCTGCAATTCTGAGATCGCAAGGTTCGATTTGTTATTGCGGTTAAGTACATCGGCGTAGTAAAGCCGGTAGTATATCTTGTCGTTCGGACGACTCAATTTGCCGAGCGATTCCGCAAATTGAGCTTCAGACCTATCGAGGTCACCGGCCAGATCGGCCGAGGTGGCTTCCATCAGTGCGTTCCAGCGCTCGTAGGTCGGCGCATCTTTCAGTTCCGGATTCTTCCCGATCGAGCGCGCCATATAGACCCGGCAACTATCCCAGACCTGGTTCATTGCAGCCGCGTCGCGCTGACGGTAGTAAATTAACCCAAGAACTACCGGAGCCGCGGTCACGCCGCCCTCATCGAGCTGCGGATCATTCTCGATGACATAGTGGCATACGCTGATGGCTGAATCGAGGTTGTCGCGGTAGGTTAACGACTGTGCGTAGTCGGTCAGATAGGAGAGCCGTTTGAGTTCATTGGGCGAATCCTTCAATAGAATCTGATAGCAGTAGTCAACCTGCGACATCTGTCCCATTTCAAGATACGACGCGGCCATGTGCGTCACGGCGAAATCGAACTCAGGGTTGATGTTGAATGCCTGCCGGAACGCAGCGATCGCATCCTCATAGCGACCTGTGGCATGCAGAATTTCACCACGCGAGTCATGCGGGTTAGCCTGGTCCCTGGCGTACTCGAGATACTTGTCGAGCATGTCGAGCGCGTCATCATAGCGTCCCAGATAGAAATTGAGGTAGCCAAGCATATTGTACGCGGGGGCAAAATCAGGCTGGATCCTCAGTGCCTGCTGATAATACTGCAGTGCCTGCTCCCAGTTGTCCTGGCTGAATTCCATTCCTGCCACAATCGCAAGGGCCTTGAGGTCGTTCGGGTACGCCTCCGCCAATTTCCTGGCGAGCACGAATGCACTGTCAGAATTCGAGCTCCACTGTTGCTCCCAGACATCGATGATCATCTGTTCACGTGGAGTAACGTTGGGGCGATTCTTGATCGCCAGTTCCTGCATCTCCTTGCCCTTCTTGTGGAAGCCGCGAGAATAGTAGGCCATCGCCAACTCACCTTGAGCCATCGCGAAATTGCTGTCGAGCGCCACCGCTTTCTCGAACTCGTTGACGGCGTCGCGGAGATAGAATTTCTCGTAGAAATCTACTCCAGCCAGGTAATGTTCGTACGCTTCCTGCGAGTTGGTAGTGACTCTGCGATCACTCTTGAGGGCGACAACCACTGCGAGGGCGGTCATTCCAAGAAAGATGACAAGAGCGATTTTTCTAAACATCTATTTTCCTCTATGAAGTTTCCCTAGAATTGTGAAATTAATCTGAGTGATTGTCTGCGACAACGGACAGCACATATCATCAGTTAAACGGCTCCGGCAGCTGTAGCCAAAATGCTACGGCGGCTGTAGCCCGATGCCTGTAAACAATATACGAATTTCATCCGGTCTTGTTCACCTGATTTCGTGGAAGGCTCACGACAATGAACCATTCACACAATTCAATTTCACCAATATGGTTTAACGGCTGCGCTCCAATAAGTTGGCTATTCAGTATCTTCGGCAGGCGATGCGGAATGATCCAGACCAGTTTCTTGATCATGCTTTTGGGCATAACCACGCTCCTCACCCTGCCTGAGCCGGTCCGGGCAATAACACTTGATGACGCAATCGCGATGGCTGCCGAACGTAACCGGTCCCTCGCGGTGTTGCGCCAGGAGCTGGTAGAGACCGCCACGCTCATGGCACAGGCCGAGTCTGCCTACCTGCCGCAATTCGAACTTAACGGCGGCTACACCTACGTCTCTCGCCTCCCCAGGATAGAACTCGGCGACCAATTGCCGATCCAACTGCCGCAGATAAATTTCGGCAGCCACCATCTCCTTGATTTCAATCTCTCCGCCGGGTACGTGCTGTTTGATTGGGGAAAACGCGGCGACCGGGTACAACAGGCAACGCTTGCGCGTCAGTTGCAGGAGTTGAAGATTGAGGCGGTACTTCAGCAGGTGATCTACCAGACGACCAAGGCCTATTCGGCCGCGGCGCTGGCTCGTGAACGCGCCTCGCTCCTGCAAAAATATGTCGACAACGCCGACAGCCACCTCGTTGATGCCCGGAGCAAGTATGACAATGGTTTGGTGTCAGAATTCGACCTGCTCAAGAGTGAGCTTCAACTCAAAGTGTTTGGAGAGGAACTGGCGGTTGCGCAGGCGGAGTTGCGTCAGGCTGAACTGCGCTTGAGTGAACTGATCGGTGCTGATTCCGATACTACGCTCTCGGCAGACCAACCGTTGTCGGCCATCGAGTTGCAGGTGCCTCCCGATCAACAATTCGACAGCCTGCTGGTGCGCAAGCCGGAGGTCCAGTTGAATCAGGCACAAATCGAGTTATCGGGATTGACTGAGAAACTCGAATCGTTACGACCGAAAGTGACACTCTTCTCATCAGCCGGCTGGAAAAACAACGTCATGCCTGATCCTGATGAACTACTGTTTAACTTCACGGGAGGCGCCAAGGTGAGCTATCGATTCTTTGATGGTGGACTTGCGACGCATAAGCAGGCGGAAGAGCGTGCCCGGCAGGTGAGATTCCAACTGGAGAACGAGAGAGTTGTGAGTGAGGCGAGGCGTTCCATCGCGGTCGCACGCGAGGAGATGTTGAAGATCGAGTCGAAGCAGGCCGCGACGGGAGAGAAACTCGCAGTTGCACGCAAGGCACTTGAAATTGCGCGGGTATCGTATGGCGTGGGGCTGATAACGAACAGCGAATACCTCGACACCGAATTGGAGATTCGACAGATTGAGATGGAGGCACTCAGAGATCATTTCGAGTTGCTTCAGGCTCAACTTGAACTGAAGTATAACATCGGGTACTGGCCGGAGGTTAAGTAGAGATGCAAACCGGTGACATTATTTCATACTTGGACATGTGTCAACGCGAAGGTGTCAATCTGCAACGTGGCATGAATTTCAAATTGAAGAACGGCCTAAGTGTGATTCTTATGAGCCGCCGCAAGGACGCCCCCTATGAGGATCAGCTCACACAGGGGGGTAGTACGATAATCTATGAGGGTCATGACGTCCCTAGGACCCAAGATGTTGTCAACCCAAAGGCGCTGGATCAACAGGAAACCACTGAGAGTGGACGGCTCACTCAGAATGGGCTCTTCCACCAAGCTGCACAATCTCATAAGAACAGGGGAACTGCCGCAGAACTTGTCAGAGTGTATGAAAAGATTAAGAACGGAATTTGGGTATACAACGGTGTATTCAAGTTAACTGATTCTTGGCTGGAATCAAAGCAGGGTCGTAAAGTGTTCAAGTTTAAGCTCGAGCTGGCAGATGAGGCAGAGACTAGCGAAAGTGTAGATGTAAAGCTGCGGCATGATCGATTAATTCCGTCAGAAGTCAAACTTGAAGTGTGGAAACGAGACGCTGGAAAGTGCGTGGAATGTGGGGCGACAGACAATCTCCACTTCGACCATATTCTACCGTTCTCAAAAGGCGGAACGTCCATTACGGCCAAAAACATCCAACTTCTGTGTGCGCGGCATAACCTACGCAAAGGAGCAAGGATAGATTACTAGGACACTTCGTCTACTTCTTCGGCTTAACCGGTTCCCAATCCTGCTGCTGTTTGTAGTTGAACAGGAGCCAGACCGGGGCGATCAACCACTCAAGCAACCCTATTCCAGTTACGAGATTCAGCCAGACACTTCTGGTCGAGACGATGAAGAGCAGCATACCTCCCCAGAGCAGTGCTCCGACCGCGAAGAGGGTGAAGAATGCTCGAAGGTTGTCGAGATCGAATTCAGCTTTGAGCAGCATGCGGAGCAGGAACGCATAAACAAACAACACCACTCCGAGACAGCGCGCGAATGTAACCGCCGTGATGTAGCTCTGGCTGGAGAGAATGCGGTTGGGCAATGCGCCCTGAGCAATGAGCGCCTCGTTGACAATCATTGGAGCGACGAGCAGCAGCATCACCCCACAGGCAAAGGCGTACCACGCGTTGAATTTGATCAGCGTCCGGATCATCTGCACAAGCTCTTCATATCACCAAACTACGTAATTGCGGGGCGATTGGGCAAAAAAAAGCCCCGGCGAAACCGGGGCTTTGTCAGCTAATATTCGATTCATGAAAGACAGCAACTACTTGCTGGTGGCTGCAAATCGTTTCGGGCTGCGGTTTTCCCACTCAACGATGATCGGCGCCGCGACAAAGATCGACGAATAAGTTCCGATCAGCACTCCGAACGACAGCGCGAGGGCGAAATCACGGACGACTGCACCGCAGAGGAACAGCACCACGAGAACGGCAAGGAATGTCGTGAAGGAGGTGACGATGGTGCGGGACAACATGTCGTTGATTGCACCGTTGACAGCGCCAACAAAGTCGCCACGTTTACGGAATTGCTTGAGGTTCTCGCGAATTCGGTCGAATACGACCACGGTGTCCGTAAGAGAGTAACCCGCCAGCGTCAGCAAGGCCGACACAACCAGCAGCGAAATCTCCCGGTGCAGGATGAACATGAAGCCAAGCACCACCAGAACATCGTGGAATGTGCAGATGGTAGCGGCCACCGAGAAGCGGAAATCGAACCTGATCCAGATGTAAATCAAGATTCCGATCAGGGCGATCAACACCGCCTTCTGAGCCTGTGTCTGCAACTCCTGTCCAACGGTAGGACCGACTTCCTGCACGGAGTCCATTTTGAATGCGTTGTTGGGGAACTCTTTCTTGATCGCCGCCAGCAGTTGCTCAGCGACTGATTGATCCTCGGCTCCGCCGGAACCTGCGGTTTTCACCTTGATATTGAATGTGTTCGGAACTGTGCCTCCGAGCACCGCCTGAATGCTGGCATCGGCGTAGCCATCGGCTGCAAGCGCGCTGCGCAGATCCGCAACGTCGATTGCCTGTTCGAAGGCTCCCTGCACCAGTGTGCCACCGGCGAAGTCGATTGAGAGATCAGCCTGGCCCACGATAATCCAGACCAGGGAGACGATTCCGATTATTGCCATGATTCCTGAGAATAGCCAGGCAATCTTACGTTTGGCAAAGAAGTCTATGTTTGTCTTTCCGACAATCTGCATCAGATTATTCCTCTATTTCAAAAAAGCTCGAATACGAATTTGGTCTGATCCAAAGCCTCCAAATCAGTCGCGAATGCTGCTCCGGATCACTGCTCCTGTAATGTTACCCTAATGACTAACCTATTCACCCTAGATACTGAGCGTCGCCGCCTTGCGACGGTAATGGAAAATCGTCTTACCCACGATCAGCGCGGTGTAGAGCGAGATCAAAATACCGGTGCCAAGTGTTACGGCGAATCCTTTGATCGGGCCGGTGCCGAAGTAGTAGAGCACTCCCGCGGCGATCAGGGTGGTGATGTTGCTATCGACGATTGAGATGGTGGCGCGATCGTATCCGGCGTCGATGGCAGCCCGGACCGTTTTGCCGGAACGCAACTCCTCACGAATACGTTCAAACACCAGCACGTTGGCGTCCACTGTAATACCCATAGTCAGGATAATACCTGCGATACCGGGGAGGGTGAGTGTCGCGCCGAGCGCGGCCATCACTGCCAGCAGGAAGAAGACGTTCAGCAGCAACACGAAATCGGCGACCAACCCCGACAACTTATAGTAAATTGCCATGAAGAGCATTACCAGCACAAGGGCAACCACCAGGCCGCGCTGGCCGGCTTCAATCGAGTCTCTTCCCAGCGTAGGACCGATGACAAAACTCTCGACTACTCTCACCGGAGCCGGAAGCGCACCGGCACGGAGGATTGTCGCGAGATCCTTGGCATCAAAGAAGGTCGCCTGGCCTGAAAGCGTGATCTGACCCTGGTCGCGGATTTTCGACTGAATGGTCGGAGCTGATTCAACACGACCATCGAGCAGAATCGCCAGCGGTTTGCCGATATTGGGGCCGGTCACGCGACCGAATATCTGTCCTCCCTCACGGTCGAGGTTGAATTCGACGATCGGCGAGTGGTATTGATCATAATTCGGACGGGCATCTGTCAGATGCGCACCGCTAAGCTCAGTCTTAGACTTGAGCAGGTAAAGTTTGCGGACATTCTGCCCGTTAACCAGTTCCTCACGAGTACCCCAGGCGAGCTGATTGTCGGATGGGATCACTGCCTTAACCTCAGGTGACTCGATGATTGCGTTCACCCGATAGAAATCTTCCGATAAGACGTTGAACCAGGTACCGGCGTTTTCGAGATACTGAGTGAAGACATTGGCTGTCGGTTCGTTGCCAATATCCTCCAGGGCGCTGCCTGTCTCAGTCGAGGTATCGCCTGCGGCCTGTTCAGCCATTGTCTTACCGAGGCTGTCGGCGGTCGAGTCCTGACTGAATGGATCATTGAAAGGATTCGTGGTTGCTGTCTCATCGATCGGTGTCTCGATATCGAGTCCGGGGAGATCGAGTTTAGCGGCGGCACGGTCAATCTGAGAGAACACGACATTGGTATTCTCCGGGCTTTCGACCAGCTTGAACTCAAGCTGCGCCGTTTTACCGATTAAGTTACGTGCGCGCTCCGGCTCCTGAACGGCCGGCAACTCGACCAGAATACGATCGGTACCCTGAGCCTGGATCACCGGCTCGGCGACACCAAACTCGTCCACACGGTTACGGATGATTTCCAGGGCGCGCTCGCGCGCATCCTTGGCAGCGTTTTCATCCAGGTTTGACTTGTCAACTTCAAGCACGACATGCATACCACCCTGCAGATCAAGGCCGAGATTGAGCGCCTTGTCCTGCATCTCCGCATAGCGACCCGGATCGGTATCCTGGATCTCCATTCTTTCCTGATGACTCAGTGAATAAAAGCGAACACTGGGATAGATATAGAATATAGCCGCGGCCAGGAAGAAGACCGTCAGAAGAATTTTCCACCTATCAGCTTTCATAAAGCAGCAAAACCTCCGTCATTGGAAGGCACTTATCAGTTAACTCAAGTATACCCAGGTAAATGCCTCTGTGCTGAACAATTAGTCGGGTAATATAACCAGCGCCCTACAGTAGTCAACAGGAATTTGCCCGGCGATCGAGCCGCCAATGCGGTCGGTTTCGGTCAGAATTTCCGGTCGCTAGTTCCTTGTACTCGAACAGATTACGGCACGGCCTGCCTCGGCAGGGGCTCTCAGCTACGCAGAGCCGTGGTAGCCCGCTCAATCATCTCGGTGGAGCAGGCAAAACAGAAGCGTAGCGCCCGGGTCGGATCGCCGAACTGGTTGCCGGGCACACAGCCGAGGCCATGGCTGTCGATCAGGTGGTCGACAAGATCCCAATCGCTGCCCTGCCACGCGTCGGTGATTGAGGCATAAAGATAGATTGCCCCCATCGGAGGCTGTTCGCAGTGAAGATAGGCACATGCCTGCACCCCGGAGAAAAGCAGATCGCGGCGTTTGCGGTACTCGGCAAGCATCTCCGCGACGCAGTCCTGCGGACCATCAAGAGCTGCGGCGCCGGCATACTGCGTTGGAGTCGAGACGCCGTTAATCGTGTAGAGGATCATCTTCTTGGCATTGTCGCAAAACTTCGGGTGCGAGGATACCAGGTATCCCAGACGCCAGCCGGTCATAGCATAGCTCTTGGAGAAGGTGAACGCTGATATCACCCGTTCCTGAACGGCAGGAGAAAATTCTGAGGCAAGCGCAGCCAGTGCAATATGCTCACCCTCATACACGATATCTTCATACGCTTCATCGGCGATCAGGTAGAGGCCGTGCTCTTCCGCCAGTTCGAGCAGCCCCAGGAGGTCTTCACGCTGGAACACACCACCGGTCGGGTTGTGCGGCGAGTTAATCAGAATCGCTTTGGTCTTCGGTGTTAGCGCGTCCCTGACCTCATCGAGATTCCAGCGGAACCCGTTTTCCGCGTGCAGCTTCACTCTGACCGGAGTTCCACCCGCCAGCGTGACGATCCAGTTGGTCGCCGTCCAGTTCGGGAGCGGGAGGATGACTTCATCACCCGGCTCAAGCAGCGTTGTCATTGCCACGTAAAGTGCATGCATGCCACCGTTTGTCACCAGCACCTGGTTGGGGGAAGTGATGCAGGAGACTTTGTTCTTGTTCTTCAGCTTCCGCAGGATCGCTTCCTTCAGCGGCATCACTCCGGTAGAGGGAGCGTAGTGGGTCTGGTTGTCGCGCAATGCCCGCATCGCGGCTTCCTTGATATGTTCAGGCGTATCGAAGCTCGGCTCGCCCGATTCGAGGCGAAGGGGATTGGGATGTTGCAGCAGGCGATCCCGAATCGCCACGATGCCTGAGAAAACGACATCGTCGAGCTGCGGGTTGAGAGACCGTGATTGCTGAATATCTGTTGCCAGTGCGGAGTTCTGTGGGGCGTTCATTTCCTTCTCCCAAATATCCTTCGATACAGTGTTGCGGCAGGTCGACTAATATGCTGAAGTAGTCGCTATTCAATTCAATAGTGCGTGGTGAGGCGCTGTACGCCGGTCAGATTAAGTCTACGAGCCGGACGGCGCGCGCACACCGGGGACCCTCAGGCAGCGCGCAGCTGGAGGGGAACCGCGGCCGAGGCCGCCCCGCCGACTGCTTCAATTCAATTCCGATAATGTAGGTATTGCGCCCGAGATCGCGTTGTGGCCACGCTAAATGTAGCCCCAACCGGTCGGCAATATATTGGCGCGGGTCAGCTGTTTCAAGAAAAAACAGAGCGAAGGGAGAGAAAAAGCAGGCCCGCTCGAAAACTTCTCTCAAGCGGGCCGGCTGCTAACATCTAATACACACCAGCAATGGGCTGGGCTCTGCAACTACCTGGCGGCTGCGTACAGGTCGTTTACCACATCCCAGTTGATGACGCTGAAGAACGCCTCGATGTAGTCGGGCCGCCGGTTCTGATACTTAAGGTAGTAGGCATGCTCCCAGACATCGATGCCGATCAGGCGGGCTTTTCCGGCGGTCAGCGGGGAATCCTGGTTGGCTGTGCTGGTGATTTCCAGTTTGCCGTTATTCAGGACCAGCCAGCCCCAGCCGGAGCCGAACTGTCCGGCGGCGGCAGCGGAAAATTTCTCCTTGAACTGCTCAAATCCGCCAAATTCTTTCTTAATTGCTTCCGCAACATTCCCACCGAATTTCGTATCCTTTTTGAGGATTTTCCAGAAAAAGGCGTGATTGGAATGTCCACCTCCATTATTGCGAACAGCCGTACGAATATTCTCGGGGACGCTGTTGAGATCGGTGATCAACTGGTCGATCGACTTCTTCTGAAGGTCAGCGTGCCCTTCAAGCGCGGCATTAACCTTGCTGACATAAGCCTGGTGGTGCTTGTCGTGGTGGATTTCCATCGTGCGCGCATCGATAAAGGGTTCAAGTGCATCGAAAGCGTAATCAAGTTTTGGAAGTTCGTAGGTCATTCAACTCTCCTATTGGTTTATGCTTTAGTGTTCACCAGACAAATTGCCAGGTTATTCACTATATCGTTTTCAGCGGCTAAAGTTCCGCAGGCCGGAAAATAAACGCTACGGAAGGATAACCGAATAATCCAGGACCACAAATATAGAGTTTGTGGGTCGTTTCTGCAGTCAACTATCGAACAATACGTGATCGATTTTACTATTTGTTGGATTAGATGGTGGATATTAGACTCGAAGGAGGAATCGGGATACGTGTCAGGCGGGGTCTGCGGCGATCGAAGCTTGTTAGCTTCATACGGTCTTGGCTCAAGCGCGGCAACAATATCACCCTACGTAGGTTCTCAACTCGATTCTCAGGGCTAATGCTTTTGTTGACAAAGTTTGCCTACTTCGGCTACTTACGAACGAAGCGGTCGGTTCGTCCGGGCTGTGGTGTCTTGTTCAGGAAAGGTGTGCGTATAGATGTGGCTAACCAGGCTCAATAACCTTTCGGCGCCTGTTGCATTGGCTATTGGGCTGATGTTGTCGCTCATCATTACGGCGGTCTACTACGCCACCGGCGCTCAGCTGGCGATGTCTATTTTCTACCTGTTCCCGATCGCGTACGTCACCTGGGCCTCCTCTCGTACAGCCGGAATTGTTACCTCACTGGTCTGTGTTACGGTCTGGATGTTCGCGGACCTTGCCACTACATTGGAAGTCAACTCCATCTGGATCACGCTTCTCAACGAAGCCCTGCGTCTTTTTGTGTTTCTGCTGGTAGTCTTCATTCTCGCCGAACTGAAGAAGACGCTGGAGCGGGAGGCGCAGTCTGCGCGGCAGGATCCTTTGACTCACGTCGCCAATCGCCGGGCGTTCTACGAGTTGGCTGCCATTGAGATCAGTCGCTCACAACGTTCCGGGGATCCGTTTACAATCGTGTTTGCGGATATTGACAACTTCAAGGTCGTCAACGATCGTTGCGGGCACCTGATCGGCGATCAGGTCCTGGTGCTGACCGCCGAAACGATGAAACGGAATGTGCGTGCACTTGACATCGTAGCCCGATTCGGCGGTGATGAATTCCTCCTGCTGCTGACTGGAACCGATTCTGAGACTGCTAACGGGGTAGTGCAGCGAATTAAAGAAGAGCTTGCCATCGCCGCCAAGACCAACGCCTGGCCGATCTCCCTCAGCACCGGCGTTTTCACCTACACCACTCCTCCGCCAAGTGTCGAGGAGATGATTACCCGCGCCGACGATCTGATGTACAATGTAAAGCAGGCAACGAAGGAAAAATCGCCCAAGTAGTCGCGAGAGGAACCCACCATAAATGGTGGGCCACCGACCGGATATCAACCGGCTACATAGGTACCACTTTTTGCGTAGAGTCACTTCTTCTGCCTTCATCTGGATTTTCAGCAGAGCTGCGAAAACTGTGCAAACAAACAACGGGTACCCGCTTGCTTGCAGGTACCCGTTTCTTCTTCATACGCAAATCAGATGACAAACTCGAGGTTGAGAATCTTCTCCCGGCCTGTTACTGGAACGGTCGCTTCACAGCGACACTCTAAGCAGATTCTCGGACTCGTAACAATCTATACTATCGATCTAGGTCGGCATCTATCAAACCTGAATATCGGTAATTGCGATAAGTCATGTCAGACTATGCTTGTTCCAGTCGGATCGATTCCTCTCAAGTCAGTCCTGATCGCTATGGACTATAATCGATAACGATTCTAGTAGTCGCGTCCGCCGCGATCACGGCCACCGCCGCCGCGGAAGTCGCGACCACGACCGCCACCACCGCTGCCACGATCAGGGCGCGGGCGGGCAAGATTGACGGTCAACGGACGTCCGTTGAGCTCTCTGCCATTGAGTCCGGCGATAGCAGCCTCACCCTCTTCCTTGGAAGCCATTTCGACAAAGCCGAAACCGCGGGGTTGGCCGGTTTCCCGGTCCTTGATGATCGTCGCGCGCTCGACTGTACCGAATTCGGTAAAGGCATCGCGGAGTTCATCCTCGGATAATGCGTGTGATAGATTGCCGACGAAGATATTCATCGTTCGCTCCTGTTTGGCCTGCAGGTTTCGGGCATGAATATAGCACAACCTCGAAACCAGACAGGACGTTTCGGTTCGCGCGCTTCTTTGATGGAAGAAGACGCGCTACGGTCCTCTTGATTAATCTTTTATGGAATTATCTCGGTGTACGTGAGGCTAAACCCTAAAATCTTAAAACGAGGCCCAATCGGTTAACTGCAGTTAAAAAGTATCGGCAAAATCAGATGTTGTCAATAGTTCTTTTTGCGGATTGCAGCGATGAGGGGTCAACCTACTCGTAGTCGGATTCGAGGTAATCGACGGTCATCGTCTTGCGGTGGAGGCGGTCGGAGAGGCGTTTGCTCAACTCCTCGGCGGCGTTCTCACCGTAGACTTTCAGCATATGGTTCATCGCGATAACCTCGGAAATCACTGTAATATTCTTGCCGGGTGAGATCGGTATCGTAACAACCGGAATCTCCACCCCCAGAATTGTGGTGTAACGCTCTTCGAGGCCGAGGCGCTCGTAGGTTTGTCCGCCCTCCCAGTAGGTGAGGCGGCATTCCACCTCGATACGTTTCTGCAGCCTGATCGAGCGAATTCCGAAGAGTTTCTCGATATCGATTACGCCGATACCGCGCACTTCCATGTGATGTCCGAGCAGTTCGTTGGCTGAGCCAATGATGGTAGTCTGGGTCTTGCGGGTGATCTTAACCATATCGTCGGCGACGAGGCGATGCCCCCGCTCAACGAGGTCAAGGGCGCACTCCGATTTTCCAATTCCTGACTTGCCGGTATAGAGCAGGCCGACGCCGTAGACGTCGACGAGTGTGCCATGCTTGGAGATTGAGGGAGCGAAGATGCCGTCGAGGATCGAAGAGAGCCTGGTGATGAATTCTGTCGTGCTGAGACGCGTCGAGAGGAGGGGCACCTTCACGCGATCAGCGACCTCAAGCACCTCCGGTGGAGGAACGAGCCCCTTGGTTGTGACGATCAGCGGGATCGGAAATGAAGTGAGGCGTTCGATTGATTCGCGGCGCTGGGCCGAACTGAGCGAATCGATGTAGGTCATCTCGGTCTCACCGAAAATCTGGATCCGCTTGAACGCGAAGCGCTCCGAGAAACCGGCCAGTACCAGCCCGGGCCGGTAAATTTCGTTGGTCTGAATCTGGCGCGGAAGGCCCTCAGAACCAGCAAGGAGCGTAAGGTCAAGTACCTCCTTACGCTCCTTGAATATCTGTTCTACTGTTAAGCCAGGCATCCGTAAACCTTCGAATCCTCTTCCCTAGTACTCTACGTCATCGACGCCTGTGCTGAGATCAACCTTCTCCTTGCGGGCCGACAGTTTGCGCTGATCCTTCTCTTTCAGTTTCCCCTTATGCTTCTTCAGCTGCTTGGCCATCTTGTCGGTTACCTGCTCGATGGTTGCGAACATATCCTCAGTTGAAGCCTTGGCGACCAGCTTGGAGCGTGCGACGTTCATGGTCAACTCGCCCTCACAGCGGAAGTTCTCCTGAGTGAGAACCAGACTCGCGGAAGTTATGTTGTCGAAGAATTTCTCGAGTTTCTCGACTTCCTGCACCGCTCTCTGCTTGGTTTTCTCATCGAGATCAAAGCGCCGTCCAGTTACTTGTAAATTCATAACGGCTCCTTTCCGGAAAAACGATTTATGTTAAACCGACGATGGGTACGTGTGAAGGAATGCATGGATGCGACAATGGGTGTGAGACAGCGCGACCGAGCATGGCTGAGAGCCAGCGGTTCGCGGTCATTGAGATCGATATGTTTTACGGTTGTGTGCCTGGCGCCGAAGTAATCAGTAGTCCGCATCCGCAAACCCGTCATTTTAACTCCCTCTAGTGATACGGAATTCATCCCCGAAGGATCAGTTTTATGCGAAGAATCTGTGCGCTGATGCCCCCTGCCGGCCTGAGCGGCAGGTTCAGTTCTCGATACCAATGCAGACTGCCGTGTGGCAGTAAGGTCCTGCAAACTCATACTCCCGTCTGAAGGAAAGAGTTGGTCCTGGTCATAACCTCTGAGTTACTGTGTAGCACGACACAAGCCGATGTGCAACGAAAATCTGTGAGCGGGCCGGTGACTGAGATCGCTACCTCTCGATCTCCCCTCGGATCGAGTCGGAATTGAAGAAAGGTGCTTATTTTACGGGGGGAAGCCAGTCGCTCTTCCCCTAATCGGTCCCGGTTGTGGCTCTCCGCCGGAAGCGGGCAGCCGGGATACTGAGTTCTTCGCGATACTTGGTGACGGTTCGGCGCGCGATCTGGTAGTCACGATCCGAAAGGAATTTGAATATCTGCTGGTCGGAGTATGGTTTGGCTGGATCTTCCTCGGCGATTATCTTCTCGATCTCTTGCTTTACCTGACGCTTGGCGACCTGCTCTCCGTCGCCGGTAGCGACACCCGAAGTGAAGAAATGCTTGATCTCAAAGACGCCGTGCGGGGTCTGTACATACTTCTCCTTGGAGACTCGTGAGATGGTCGCGATGTTCATTTCGACCTTATCCGCGATATCGACCTGCCGCAGCGGTTTCAGGTGTTCCGGGCCTTTTTCGAAGAAATCAATCTGTTCCTCGACAATCGCGTGCATCACCCGCACCATGGTATTACGGCGCTGGTCGATCGCTTTCAGCAACCACTTGGCCTGATCGAGCTTCTCGCGCACATAGGCTTTGGTGTCCTTATGTGCCTTGTTGCCGCGGCGCAGCACTTCGCGATACTGGCTATTAACCCGTAGCTGTGGAATATTGCGGTCGTTATGGGTAATCACCCAGTCTCCATCAATCTTTTCAACAATCAGGTCGGGAATCACCGCGGCGGCGGCACGAGCGAATCTGCCGTAGGCCGGGTAGGGCGAAAGCGAACGAATCACCTCCATCGCCTCCTGGATACGCTCCAGCGTGACACCCATCGTCTTGGCAATCTGATGATAGCTTTTTCGCGCCAACTGGTCTAGGCACTCCTCGACGATCCGGTAGGCGAGGTTGTTCTCGCACTTGCGTTCACGCAGTTGAATCAGGAGCGATTCCTGCAGGTCGCGGGCGCCGACACCGGCCGGGTCGAATTTCTGGATTTTGAAGAGAATCCGTTCGGCGCGTTCCGGTTCGCAGTTGATCGCCTCGGCCGCTTCCTCAACGGTACAGGAGAGGTAGCCGGAGTCGTCGATGTTACCGATCAGGAATTCGCCGACCAGATAATCATCCTGGGAGAGCTTGAGATAGCTTAGCTGTTCGAGCAGATACTCGTAGAGCGAGACCTCGCCGCCGATATTGAAATCGGGCATATCATCACGAGTTTCCTTGACCGCTTTGAATTCGCGTGCATTGAAATCCTCGTTGTCGCGCAGGTACTCGTCCCAGTCGATTTTTTCGTCTTCGTCGCCTTTTCCATTCGATTCACCGACCAGTTCCGCTTCGCGCTCATCCAGTGGCTCCAATTCCTGATCTGGCGACTCGATCTCTTCGAGCAAAGGATTGACCTGAAGCTCATGGCGCAGCATCTGCTCCAGCTTGAGCACCGGCATTTGCAGCATCTTGAGCGACTGAATCAGCTGTGGGGCAATCTTGAGCTGTTGTCGTAATGAGGGTTCAAGTCCTAAGCGCATTGTATCTGCTTGCCTAATAATAAGTTATAAGCAAAGGTGTCTTGTTTATATTATCGGCTGAAGCCGAACTTAGTTTACCACAGAATGACTCTAACTTGAGACTAGTTGAGTCTAAATTTCTCGCCGAGGTAGATCTTGCGGGCTTCGGGATCGGAAGCAAGAAACTCGGCGGAACCGCTTTTCAGAATCTTCCCATCACACATAATATAAGCCCTATCAATAATTTGCAAGGTCTCCCGCACGTTGTGATCGGTAATCAGAATGCCCAACTGTTTCGATTTGAGTGCACTAATAATACGCTGGATATCCTCGACAGCTATTGGGTCAATTCCGGCAAAAGGTTCGTCAAGCATTAGAAATGAGGGCTTCAAGACGAGCGCTCTGGCGATCTCAACGCGCCGTCGCTCGCCGCCCGAGAGTTGATATCCGCGAGACTTGGCCAGCCGCAGCACATCTAACTCCTCCAGGATATCGCTTACGCGTTGATGACGTTCCTTATTAGTTATACGCAGAGTCTGAGCAACCGCCATTACATTTTGCCACACCGTCAGCTTTCTGAAGATCGATGGTTCCTGCGGCAGATAGCCGATCCCCAGGCGCGCGCGCTTGTACATCGGCAACCCGGTGATCTCACGATCACCCAGCATCACCCTGCCGGATCGGGGGCGAATGAAGCCGATGACCATATAGAATGTCGTCGTTTTGCCGGCGCCGTTCGGCCCCAGCAGACCGACAACTTCCCCTTGATTGACCTCGATCGATACTTCGTTGACGACCCGACGTTTGCGGTATGCTTTGACGAGATTCTCAGAATGTAGTCGTTGCAGTTCTGGCATAAGCTTTACTCCCCGGACGGAGTCGCATCCTCCGGCGTCGGGGTTAACTTCTGTGCGATCGACTTAAGCAGGTCTAAGCGATCGGGAAACAGCTCGGCAACCTCCGCTTCGTTGACAATGCGGCCGTTGAGCGCCAGCAGCACGAAACTCTCTCCGGTTCGTTGAATCCACCCGGCGCCGAGCGCTCCAAAGAGAGAGAATGGGCCACACGAGATCAGTTTGGGATTCGGATCTTTGATCTTGATTCCGCTGAACACTTCGATTGCACCTTTTCGCTCGAAGAGGCTTGCCTGCACCGATCGTAAGACGAGCGCCGAGGCGATTTGTGTGACAGCTTTTCGCTCGGCATCATTGCGATAGACGGCAACCAGCTTGCCCTTGGCGGTTACCGGGATCAGCAGGAAGTCGGCGACTCCCGCGCCGTAACCGGCTACAGGAACAGCCGCTCCAACGGAGTCGGCTACCATCTTCTGCAACTTCAGGTCTTCGATTACCATATCGCGGTACTGCTCCGGCGATGGTGTCTTCTGAGCCGCCACGCCGGCAGCAAGCAACAGCACCAGGACGTTAGTTATCGCTATCAGGCTGATTGAGCTGAGAAGATGTGTCGGTTGTCTCATATTGGTCAGTCTCCGATTCCTCTATCGGTGCCGCTGAATCGTGCGGTGTGGTTACGCTGTCTGTCGGCCGCTTCGCGCGTCTCTCCTCCGGAGGCGGCTCAGTGAATGATCCTTTCAAACCGCGCTTGATGACGGTGGAGCGGAGCCGCTGGTCAGATTCAAGGCCATACCCGCTCAGAATGTCCTCGCCGCGATACACTTCGACATAACCCTCGGTCACGATAAGATCACGGTTGGCATCCCAGCGCAGGGAGTCGGCTATCAGTTTCCGCTTATCCTGGGTCCACGCTTTCACATGACCGAACGCCGACATCAGGTTGCTGTTCTGTCGCACCACGGCGGAGTCAGCAACCAGAGTCGAAGTATGCTTACCCTGGTCATCGAAGAAGAGCACTTCAACGTCGTAGAGCAACGTCGAATCGTAGCGAGTGAACGACTTCAGCTCGGCTGATTTGATCGTACCCTTGCGAATCCCCTCGCGGGTCAGATAGATCTCGGCATGTGTCATCACCTGATCCGGCTCGATCAGCTTGGTTCTCTCGGGCTCCGGCGAGGAGTCCTCTGTCCCGGCATCGCACGATAGCAGCAACATGAGCGAGACAAGTCCTAAGACAGCAAAACGTAGTAATAGCATCACCAGATTATACAGCTTGAGACTGCCGCTGTCAGTGAAAAACTAATTCTGTGGGAGTGCGAAACGGGCTGCAGTGGCTAGACGATCTTACTTTTCAGGATATCGTGGATATGGACCATTCCAACCGGGCGGTGCCGGTCATCGACGACCACCAATGCGGTGATCTGGTGATCCTCCATAATCTTCAAGCCCCGTTCGGCGAGTTCATCGGCGCCGATCAATTTGGGGTTGGGGGTCATGACATCGTTTGCCGAGAGGGTGAGGAAATTGCCGCCACGGTTGACGAGGCGCCTGAGGTCGCCGTCGGTAAAGAGACCTGTCAGCCGTCCATCCGCATCGACGATCAGGGCGGTTCCGAGCCGTTTGTTGGTAACGGTCACGAGCATCTCTTTGACCAGGGTATCGCTTGTGACGATTGGAAGATCGTCGCCCGAATGCATCAGGTCTTTGATCTTTGTCGTCAGTTTGCGACCGAGGGTTCCGCCGGGATGGAGCAACGAGAAATCCTCTGCTGTAAACCCCCGCTCCTCCTGCACAACCAGGGCCAGCGCATCTCCGAGAGCGATGGCTGCGGTCGAACTGGCGGTCGGGGCGAGATTATGGATGCATGCCTCGCTCGGTACCGTGGCATCGAGCGCAATCTTGCTCTTTTGTGCCAGCGGCGAGTCCATGTTGCCGGTGATGGAAATCATGTCGAGTCCGAGCCGTTCGATGACAGGGTAGAAGCGCTCGATCTCGTCGAGGTTGCCCGATTTGGAAATCGCCAGCACCAGATCGTCTTTTTGCAGCAAGCCGAGATCGCCGTGCAAACCCTCGGTGGGGTGCAGAAAGATCGCCGGTGTTCCGGTCGAGTTAAAAGTCGCCACCAGCTTGCGCCCGACCAACCCTGATTTGCCGAGACCGGTGACGATCAGCTTTCCCTTACAGTTGATAATCGCGTCGACCGCGCGGTCAAACGCGTCGGTGAGACGGTCGACCAGGGCGTATACGCAATCGGCCTCGTGCTGCAGGACTTCCCTAGCTCGTTTTCTTCGCTGAGATTCCACCTTGAATTCCTTCCCGGTATACCTGCACCAAGTCAATCCCTTTGGCTTTCAGGACGAAGTTGATCAGTTCCCGGCAGACCCCCCTGCCACCATTGCGCGTCGTTTGAAAATGCGAGTATGGCAACAGTTCCGGCTCGGCATCCGCGACGCAGACCGCCAGCCCTACCTGCTCCATCACGACGATGTCGGGCACATCATTGCCCAGATAGCCGATCTCGTTTGCAGAGAGCCCGTGCCTTTCCATCAACTCATGCAGCCCTGCCAGTTTATCCCACTGCATTATGATGTCGCCGACACCGAGTTCGGTGCAACGCTTGGTCGTGACCTCAGATTTCCGCGCGCTGATGACGGCGTATTTGAGGATACGTTCGGTTGTGGCCTTGATGGCAAAGCCATCGGAGGCATTGAAGGCTTTGGCTTCCTGATCGCCCTTAAGGAAGATCATCTGGTTGTTCGTCATCACACCGTCGACATCGAAGATCAGCATCTTGAGATCTTTGACGTCGATCTCGAGCGGTCGGTTAAGCTTCCGCATAGCGTTTCACTTCCTGCAGGTAAGATTCAACTTGATCGAGGGGCATCTGCGTGGCAGCATCTGACCTGGCGTGTGCGGGATCGGGATGCGTTTCGAAGAAGAGACCGTCGATTCCCACTGCGAGTGCCGCACGAGTCAGAGGGTGGATGAATTCCCGATTACCGCCTGAGCTTCCCCCCTTGCCGCCGGGCTGCTGGTTGGAATGCGTGGCATCGAAGATGACCGGATGTCCCGTCTGACGCATCGTCACCAGCGAGCGATAATCGACTATCAGATCGCGGTAGCCGAAACTGGTTCCGCGTTCGGTGAGCATCACCTTCTCATTGCCGCAATCCACTACCTTCTGCGCACTGTGGGCCATATCCTCGGGCGCGAGGAACTGGCCTTTTTTGATGTTGACCGCTCGTCCCGTGCGTGCAGCAGAGGTGATCAAGTCGGTCTGTCGCGACAGAAACGCGGGTATCTGAAGAACGTCGCAGACTTCAGCGGCCGGGTCGGCCTCAGAGGGTTCGTGGATGTCAGTCAGCAGTGGCAGACCCAGTCTCGCTTTAACCCTGGAGAGTATCTCCAGCGCCTCCTGATCTCCGATTCCGCTAAACGACTCCCCAGAAAGCCGGTTGGCTTTGCGGTAGGACGCTTTGAAGATCAGCGGGAATTGATACTTTCGCGACAGGGCGAGCAACTGTTCGGCGGTCTGGAAGATCATCTCCTCCGATTCCACCACACAGGGTCCGGCAATCAGGAAAAGGTGCCCATCGCCAATCGTGATATCACCGACCGAGAACACTTTCCGGCCTACTTCTGGAAATTCAGCTCTTCAGCTGCTTCGCGTCGCTCACGTTCGCGCTCCTGGCTCTCGTGATCCTCTGCCTGCTGCGAATCTGAATCTTCAGCGTGCGACTTCAGCTCCAGCACCGCCTGCTGCGGGTTCTCATGATATGCTTTCACCGCCTTGACGAACTCGCGGAAGAGCGGATGCGCGTTACCGAATTTGCTCTTCAGTTCAGGATGGAACTGCACTCCGACGAACCAGCGATGACTGGCGATTTCTATGATTTCGACCAGTTTGTCGTCGGGTGAAACACCGGCGAACAGCATACCCTTCTCTGCCATCATGTCGCGGTACTTGTTGAAGAACTCGTAACGATGACGATGCCGTTCCGAGATGACTTCACTGCCATAGGCTTCAAACGACCTGCTCTCCGATACGAGGTGGCAGGGGTAGGCGCCGAGACGCATCGTACCACCCATCTCGGTCACCTCATGCTGGTCCGGCATCAGGTGGATGACCGGGTGCTTCAGGTCACGATAGAATTCGTAGCTGTGGGCGTCCTGCAGACCGACCACATTACGGGCAAACTCGATCACGGCGCACTGCATACCGAGACAGATACCGAAGAAGGGGATATTGCGTTCACGCACATAACGGATAGCCTCGATTTTCCCCTCCACGCCACGCTCACCGAAGCCGCCGGGGATCAGGAGACCATCCACACCCTTCATGAAATGCTCAGCGCCCTTGTGCTTGATATCTTCTGATGAAATCCAGACCAGATCTACAGAAACGCCATTTTCGGCGCCGGCGTGAACGAATGACTCGATGATCGACTTGTAGGCATCCTTCAGATGCACATACTTGCCGCAGATGGCGATGCGTACCGTCTTATCCGGCTTCTTGATCTTATCAACAATTGACTGCCAGCCACTCAGGTCGGGTTCCGGTGTTTCGAGGCCAAGGTATTCGACTATGTAAGAATCGAGCCCCTGCTGATTGTAGAGGATCGGAACTTCATAGATAGTCTCGACATCGATTGACTCAATGACATTGCGGGCCGGGATACTGCAGAAGAGTCCGATTTTTTCACGAACAGAATCGGAAAGCGGTTTGGTCGTGCGACAGAGCAATACCTGGGGTTGAATACCGATCTCGCGCAGTTCACGCACCGAGTGCTGAGTTGGCTTGGTCTTGATCTCTCCTGCTGACTTCACCCAGGGAACGAGCGTGAGGTGGATGAAGAGGGTATTGTTCTGGCCTTCTTCGAGCGCAATCTGGCGGGCGGCTTCCAGGAATGGTTGTGATTCGATATCGCCCACGGTTCCGCCCAATTCCGTGATGACGACATCGTACGATTCATCGCGCTTGGCCAGCTTGCGAATTCGGCTCTTGATTTCATTGGTGATATGAGGAATCACCTGCACAGTTGCGCCGAGATAGTCACCCTTGCGCTCCCGGTTGATCACCGTCTGGTAGATCTGACCGGTGGTAACGTTGTTGTCGCGTGTAAGCGCATTGCCCGTGAAGCGTTCGTAGTGGCCGAGATCGAGGTCGGTCTCGGCGCCGTCATCAAGCACGAACACTTCGCCATGCTGAAACGGGTTCATTGTCCCGGGGTCGACATTGATGTAGGGATCCATCTTCTGGATATTGACCTTCAAACCGCGTTTTTGCAACAGTACCGCGATCGAAGAGGCAGCTATTCCCTTGCCGAGCGACGAGACGACTCCGCCGGTAACGAAGATATACTTTGTCGTTCGACGCGATGCCGCGCCGGTTTCGCTCGAATTGCTGCTGTTATTACTGCTCATTGCTTTGCCCCCTCCTGTCGCATCATAGTTTCCTCGGCTCGTGCCAGGTCAGCGGCGGTGTTGATCGAGATACGCGCGGTGGGTACCACCGCAACACCAATCGGATAACCCGCTTCCACTATTCGCAATTGTTCCAATGACTCCTCCAACTCTCCCACGGACTGTTCCAGCTCCCGGTATTTTAGCAGAAAATCTCGTCGGTATGTATAGACCCCGATATGCCCGAAGTAGTCGCGACCGAGTTTGATCGGCTTGCGGCTGAACATCTGCGCCTGCCTGGTGTCGCGATCAAAGGTCACTTTGACAAGGTTCGGATCAGCGGCATCATCCTCCTGTCCCAGGGGAAACGCCGCGGTGGCGACAACAAACTCGGGGTTACGCTCCAGCAATGTTACGGTGGCACTGATCAGGTCGGCATCGACCATCACTTCGTCACCCTGGATATTGGCAACCAGGTCAGTGTCGATATTCTCAATCGCTGCGGCAACCCTTTCTGAACCGTTGCGAAAAGGTTTATCGGAGAAGTAAACTTCTCCCCCGGCACGCTCGACACACTCCCGAATATCTACGCTGTCTGTTGCCACCAGCAAACGCTCAAATCCGCCAAATTCACCGGCTCGTTCGAGGACATGGAGGATCATCTCCTTCCCCCCCAGCTTCGCCAGCGGCTTGCCGGGGAAGCGTTTCGATTCCATTCTGGCCGGGATCACGCCAACGATTCTCACAGGCAGGTCCTCATTGGTCGATCACTTTCGGGACCTTGAAGAAGTCATCCACGCGCTCCGGGGCGTTCTTGAGTGCCTCTTCGACCGGCAGGGATGGCTTGACCTCATCGGGGCGCATCACGCTCTTCAACTCGATCGAATGCGACATCGGCTCGACCCCATCGGTATCGACTGACTGGAGCTGTTTGACATACTCCAGCATCTGGTCGAGGTCTTTCTGGAGCGAAGCGATCTCCGGCTCAGAGAGGCTCAGACGCGCTAATTCCGCGAGTTTGAGGACTTCTTCGCGGCTAATCATGTCGGGATTTTCCCGTGTTGGCGAATAAAAAACACGGGCTTAATGATAACGCTGCTGTTGAATAATGTCAACAATTATGGTTGGGGAAATTGCCATGGGAGGACTGATCGTTAGATTCCCCCACCAGCCCTGTCAGATGAGAAGCTGCGGACACCAGACCGAAAGCGGGCCTCACGCTCTGACTCTTTTTCAAGATATCTGCCTGAATTCAAGACACCAAAACAACCCACCGGCAATCTATGGTCGCCGCTGTGAGCCGCGGCAAGCCTATCTGTGAGCATCCGATTCAAATTGGACAACTGGAGAGATTTGTCATTGACTGCAAACATCGATATTGTATACTTAAATCCAGAATCTAACTCAAAGCCCAAGACAAGGATAGTATCATGAGACACGTGGCGTGTTTCGTCGTGTTTGCCGCTATTGTGTTGGCAATCGCGACGCCGCTTTTCGCACAAGACTACATAATCATTGGCTGGAATGATCTTGGTATGCACTGCAGCAATAAGGATTTCTCCCGGATCGTAGTCCTGCCCCCTTACAACAACGTCAGAGCACAGGCCATTAAAGTCGGTGATGAAACCCACTTGCCGGAGGTCGTCACTACTGGTCTGCACGTCACATACGAAATTCCCGGCAATACCTATTCAGTGGGTAAGACTAATTTCTGGGATTATGAGGACCAGCTCTTCGGTGTCAGTTTGCCCGACAACATCGGATTGACCGGTGCGGCTCTGTCGGGAGATATGGCCGCAATCGAGAACTACTTCCATGTCGAGGGAATTCCAATTACGCCATTTGTCGATGCCGATCTCGTTAATGAAGACCCGTTTCAGTTGGGCCTTCTCAAGCTCTATGACCAGTCAAACACGCTGCTGGCAACCGCAGAGCCGGTGGTTCCGGTGTCAAACGAGATTGGCTGTGTCAGCTCCGGATGCCACAGCAGCGAACTGAACATCCTGAACGAACATGAGGACGAGGGTGGGTTTAATCCCAACAATACTCCAATTCTCTGCGCCAGCTGTCATTCATCGAATGCGCTGGGAACAACCGGGCAGCCGGGGTTGGAGTCACTGTCGGAAGTGATTCACAAGCAGCACGCGGAGCGCACGAATGACTGTTATCGTTGCCATCCCGGATCGCAGACCCAGTGTTTGCGGGGGGTAATGAAGTCTGAGCATGGCATGGTCTGCCAGGACTGCCATGGCAGCGTACGCCAGGTGGGTGAGAGCATCAGCAATGGCCGCGAACCATGGCTGGAGGAGCCGAGCTGCGGTGCGACGCAATGTCATGGCGCGAACTATGCAGAAGAGCCGGGCAAGTTGTTCCGCGAGTCGCGCGGGCATGGCGGACTCTTCTGCAGTGCCTGTCATGGCGAACCGCATGCAATTGCGCCGAGCGAAGTTGCTCGTGACAATGTCCAATTCATCGCCTTGCAGGGTCATGCCGGCACTCTCAGTGACTGTACGGTCTGTCATGGTGTTACCCCTACTGCTCCCGGCCCGCACGGGCTGATGGCGCAGACCTGCGACTGCGGTGATGCCGACGGTAGCACTGCGATCTCGATTGGCGACGCTGTCTTCATCATCAACTACATCTTCGGTGGTGGACCCACGCCTTGTAATGGTGATGCAGACGGCAACGGGACAGTATCGATAGGCGATGCGGTCCATCTGATCAACTTCATCTTTGGCGGAGGTCCAGCTCCGACTTGTTAGGTGGGGCTGTTTGCTGAATCAATCACCCAGGGTTCAGATAAGGATCAATTCTGACAGGAGTTACGGCAGGTCTTGGCTTGAATAGCGACAACGAATCGAGACGTGACCTGCCGCCCAATTCCACTTGCATTCCGGCTTGAGATTACGATTATAGCAAACTCAAGTAACAAAGTAGATCACACAAGAAAACCCCTGCAAGTCATCACCTGCAGGGGTCTTCTGTTTCCTCTATGTCAGGTCAGGGGCTCTCGCTTCAATCTGAACAAGGCTCTGATTAAGTCTGTTTGTTTGAGTGCACCGCATGATCCGGGCCGCTGCACTAATGGTCAAGTCTGCTTAGAGCGGTTCTGCACCTTCATTGAGGATGTCCAGATACTCCTGATATGCAAAAATCCTATTCTGTGAGCGGCCTGTCAACTCCTTCACAATGCCCAACCCTTGAAGTGATTTTAGAGCGCTATTCGCGGTTGGAAAAGAAACATCAATATGCGACGCCACGCTGGAGGCGGTTGTAATCGGATTTTCCGTGAGGTAATTGAACACCCTGAGGAGTGACTTCGATTGTTTCGGTGTAGTCTCGACTAAGGCTCGATCGCGCTTCAAGAGGCCTATCAGCCTCTGTGCCGTTGATATGGCCTGGTCCGATGTTTGCTTTACTCCTGAAAGGAAGAATGCGATCCACTCCTCCCAGATTCCCTCTGTCCTAACCCGCTGAAGCAGGTCATAATATTCTTCCCTGTGAGATTTGAAGTATAAGCTTAGATATAACATAGGCTCACTCAGAATCGCCTCTGAGCATAGCAGGAATGTAATGAGCAGCCGTCCAACTCTTCCATCTCCGTCCAGGAATGGATGTATTGTTTCGAATTGGACATGCCCCATGGCTGCCTTGATTAGAGTCGGCGTTCTCCTCGGGATGTTGTGAAAGAAATTTTCTAGATCTCCCATGCATTCCATGACGTGAGTGTGCGGCGGGGGGACAAAGCGAGCATTTCCTGGACGCGTTCCTCCGATCCAATTCTGCGATCTACGAAACTCGCCTGGCTCACTGCTGCTCCCACGTCCAGATGATAACAGCACGCTGTGGATTTCTCTTATGAGTCTGCTGGAAAGCGGCAGCCCTTCCTTCAGTTTCGTCAATCCATGTTTCATCGCGGCAACATAGTTAGATATCTCGATCACGTCTGAGGTCGGAATCCCAGGCATTTCTTCTCGTTCAAACAGCAGGAGTTCTGACAGGGATGATTGTGTTCCCTCGATTTGTGACGACAATACCGCCTCCTTGCGAATGTACATGTACAAGAACAGGGAGGTATCAGGCAGAATTGCCGTCAGCCCATCCAGGCGACCCAATGCAAGTGTCGCTTCAGAGTTAAGTTCTTGCAGTTCTTCGGTCATTTTCAATGGCGGTTTGGGTGGGAGTGCGTTTGGCACAAATGCCTGTACAACCTCATCTCTGACAGCTGACTCAATGTAGTAGCCAGTGGCACCACGTTTCATATAGTTGGCTTCCACAGGTTTAGACTGGTTAAAGAGTTTTTTAACAATCTATGCAGGATTAAAAAAAACGCCATCATTTTTTAATCGCAGCAGGGGGACAGATGGTAGATCACACAAGAAAACCCCTGCAAGTCGATCACCTGCAGGGGTTTTCTGTATCCTCTATATCAGGTCAGGGGCTCTTCACAGAGTCCCTGACCTTATAGGTATTTCGGTTAGAAACCGTAGAATGTCGCGCCGAAGCTTACTTCAGCAGCGTCATCTTGCGGGTTTCTGAGTAGTCACCGGCAACCATCTTATAGAGATAGATACCAGAGGCTACCTGCGAGCCCGAATCGGTCCGTCCATGCCACGTGACGGTGTAGGTACCGACGGCGTGCTGATCGTCAACCAGGGTCCTGATCTTCTGACCCAGCATGTTGTAGATCTCGATACGGACATTACCTGCGGCCGCGACCGTGTACTGGATCGAGGTCTCAGGGTTGAACGGGTTCGGATAGTTCTGCTCCAGCGTGAACGAGGTCGGCAGCGTGCTGCCCTTCTCGGTCGAGAACTGGCTCAGTTCGATGCGGTCACCATTGGCGGTCCAGTCGATCGTCTGTACGACATCGACACCGTCAACCTTGAAGCTGACCTTACCGGCGTTGGCGATCTTGGCGAAGTCGGCCGAGAAGTTCTCAGGGCCGTAGATCGGCATGAAGCCGAACTTGCCATCCTGACGAAGCGTGGTCTCACCAATCAGAGCACCGGCCTCGTTGTAGGCAGAGATCACCGCGCCAGCCTTGAGGGTCTGGCCGTTGAAGGTGACATCTGAACCATACAGGTTGACCCAGGTGTTGGTGACATTGACGCGCGGCACGTAGCTGGCGAGTGTCTGAGTAGCATCAGGCTCACCACCTGCGAACACCGGTACGCCCTCGTAGATCAGGGTACCAGCAGAGTTCGTCTTGATCCAGTAGCCGAAGCACTCGGCCATCTCTTCAAGATTGGACAACTCAGGATGTGCCGGATCATAGGTCAAACCGCCGCCATCGTAACCGAGCACCACGATAACACTCTGCCAGATTGAGGCAAGCGCATCCGGAGGTGACATCGGGTCGACCGGCAGGTAGCTGACCAGGTTCCAGTTGAGTTCGAGTTCGATCGGAGTGGCCGCATCAACGAGGTCGCCGGTGAAGCAGATCTCGTCGGCAACATCCATGCGGACCCAGTAGCCGTGGAAGTTATCGACATTCCAGAGGGTCGAGAACTGCGGCAGATCCGGATCGTAGGTCTGAGCGACTGACTCGAAGCTCAGGATCACGTCGACGTTGTCCATGACATCGGCGAAGAAATCTTCGATGTCACTGGTCGGCAGGCTGACGTTGAAGGAAATCAGGTTCCAGCCCTGGTGCAGTTCGATGCACTTGGTGACCTGGGTCTCAACCTCGAAGCAGGCTGAGTAGCGATCACCGTTACCGGTCCAGATCAACGGATTCGGGGTACCGGTAAGGAGGACAGGGTTACCATTCCACATAAGGGTGATTTCATCACCAACCTCGCAACCTTCGTCGATACCCGGAGTGAACGGATCGTCCACGTAGACCGGCATGAAGCCGAAGGTACCGACCTGGTCCACGACCTCACGGCCGCAAAGCACGCCATCAGGATCGTAGGCTTCGATTACGTCGCCCGGCAGCACCGGACCGTCGATGCCATAGGCACCACCGTCACAGAAGAGATCAACCCACTCGAAGGTCGGCTGAACCACCTGTGCGAGCGGCGCAAGAACGACATCGGCGTCATCTTCAGGAGCGAACGCATCCTCGGAGCCAGGATAATATCCCGGGCCGTAGGCGCGCACGTGGAAGAGATCACCCATCATAGAACCATCGACGCAGAATTCATAGAATCCTGAGGCGTCGCTGGTGGTCATATCAACCTGATTTCCGAAATCGTCGAACAGGATGACAGTAGCACCCGGAATCGGAGTGCCGGAAGGATCCTTCACGATACCGCTGATGCAGACATCCTGCGCCGGCAGAATTTCGATCTGGCCCTTCACGAACTGCGGATAGATGGCGTTAGCCATATCGTCATTGAAGAGCAACTCGACACCCGGCGGGATGAAGGTTGAATCGATCATGACGAACTGCGGTGAGGCAGCCGGATCAACCGTGTAGTGCAGGGTGGCCCAGAGACCGCTACCGGCCGGAATAAGAGCTTCCGGCGGCACGCGCAGTACACCGAGCGCAAGCTGCTGCTGAGCGTTGTTGATCGTGGTGACCTTACTGCTGATATAGGCGACGCGCGAACCCGCATAACTGACTGAATCGAGAGTCACATCACCCGAATCCCACATCAAACCGAGTGAGAGGGCGGCGAGTTCTTCGTCGTTCTTGAAATTAATTTCGATAGCGGCATGACCACCCGGATAGGCGGAGGCGCTGGAGACATAAACAGTGTCCGCTGACTCGCCCATCGGCTCAACCGTAAGGTTGATCACGACGGCGGCGCCTTCATCGCTCTTGCCGGCACCCGGCAACACCGATACGACATTGATCTGGGCGGTGTAATCGCCCGGCTCAAGCGCTGCGGTGGTGAAGCTAAGAGTAACTTCATCGCCAGGGCTCACGCCGGCATCAACTGAACCGCTGGTCGGATCAGGCGATACCCAGGCTTCAGTTGACATAGCCTGCCAGAAGAGCGTACCGCAGGAAGCACCGTTGGTAACATAGAACATCTCATCGGCAGCGTTTTCGCCCTCGGTGATCGTGATATCAAACTGGTTTGCACTGACCATCGGGACCGGCGGATCAATACAGCCCTGCTCTTCGACTACGAGGTAGACATACGCAACGTGCGGGTCCACGATCTTAGCCGAAGTTGCACCGGAGATTTCGAGCTCATAGACACCTGCCGGCGTATCGTCAGCGGTGGTGCCTTCAAGAATCGAGCTACCCGGAACTGAAACAGGGTTGGTGTCAAACGCAGCACCGACGCCAGCCGGGAGTCCGCTCACGCTGAGGGTGACGTCGCCGGTAAAGCCGTCGATGGCGTTGACGGTCACGTTATAAGCGAAGTCGGTGGCGGTTCCTTCCGGAACGAAGATCGAATCCGGTGACGCCAGGACTTCGAAGTCGGGATTAAGGGCTTCGTTGACGGTGAAAGTGACCGTATCAGCATCGCTGAGACCGCCCGGATCGGTAGCCACGAATTCGAATGTGGCAACACCGACGTTGGTAAAGGTCGGCATCGCAACCCGATTGGCATCGATCGTTACCGAAACACCGGCTGTATTGGAGAGCTCGTTTGCTACCCAGGTCATTTCCTCGTCGGTGTTGTCGGGATCGGTCACGTAATCATCGAGCGGAATAAAGGCGAATGCGCCGTCGGAGTCGATTGTCTGATCAGGAATATCAGAGACAACCGGCGGCTCGTTCGGGACTGCATTCACGGTGAATGTAGCCTGGTCGGAGTCGAACAGACCACCCGGATCGGCAGCCGTGAAGGTAACCGTTTCGGCACCGGTGAATCCACCCGGATAGGTGATGGTGGCGACGCGATCAACGATTGCGACCGTCAATTGGTTCGCACCGGCTGAGGTCCAGGAAATTTCGTTGTCGGCGTTGTCAGGATCACTGACGTAGTCGTCGAGATTGATCTGAACGAACGGGTCACCAGAAGTCACCGTCTGATCGGGAATATCGGCTACAACCGGCGGCTCGTTTTCAGGGGTGTTAACCGTGAATGTCGCCTGGTCTGAGTCAGAGTTGCCATCAGGATCGGTGGCGGTAAACTCGAACACTGCAGAACCGGTGAAGTCGGGAGTCACATTGATTGTGGCAACACGATCAACGATATCCACCGTGATTTCGCCGAGGCTCTTGAACAGACCGGCACTCCAGGTAATTTCGGTGTCGGCGTTGTCGAGATCTTCGACGAAGTCATCGAGATTGATCTGGGCGAAGGATCCACCCTGATCGATTGTCTGGTCAGGAATATCGGCGACCACCGGCGGAGCCTGGACTGTGACGTCGAAGCTGCACTGAGTGGTATTGCCGGCGGCATCTTCAGCGGTCACTGTAACCGAAGTAGTACCGAGAGCGAACTCTGTTCCCGAGGCCGGTTCAGAAGAGACCGTGGCACCGGGGCAGTTATCGGTCGGGTCATTAAGCGAGAAATTGACCACTGCGGTAGTAGCGCCGCCAGCGGCAACTACAGTGACATCATCAGGACAGGTAACAACCGGAGCCTCGGTATCATTGACTGTAACGTCAAATGTACACTGGGCTGAATTACCGGCATCATCAGTGGCCGTCACGGTCACCGTGGTGGTTCCGATCGGGAACTCGGTGCCGGGATCCTGGCTGTAGACGATTGTGACCGGATCGGAGCAGTTATCTGTAGCCGTGGCTGCGAAGTTGACGACCGCGCCGCAAACACCGGCATCATTGCCGACCACGATATCGGCCGGACAGTTAACCTGAGGATCCGTATTGTCATTGACGGTAACGAGAGCATCGCAGGTATCAGCGAATTCCCCGTCGGAAACAATCAGCGAGACCATTGTCTCGCCCAATGGATAAGGTCCCGCGGGCACCTGCACAATTGTGATAGCATCACCATCGGGATCGTTTGAACCATTATCGATATTGGCGTTTGCCTGGCAGTTTTCATCTGCGTCAACGGTTATCGGCTGGCAGAGCGCGACCGGAGGGTTGTTCTGCGCAGCATCGCAACCACCCTTCACGTTGATCTCCTCGCCGCCACAAGCGATAAAATCAGGACGCTTGTTGCTGGTGACACCACCGACGGAGGTTGTCAGGTTCCAGACACCGCCCGGCGCGACGAAGATAGAGTCGATAGACGCACACTGGGGCTGTACACCTACCGGCACCCTAACCCAGAAGGAGAACAGGTACTGATCGGTGGCAGGAGGAATTGTGGCGGCTGGATTGAAGGTCAATCCGCCATAAAGCGCGGTATTCTCGGTGGGATTGAACAGCACCGTCGGTATAAACCATGAGCCCAACAGCGGTCCCGGAGAAATACCGGCGATATCCAAATCAGGCGAATTAACTTTGAAACCGAGGGAGAAAGCACCCACCGCTTCGGCTGCGGTGTAGTAGACTTTGACCTCGATTGAGTCGCCCTCGTCTGCGGCGGATACTTCCATCGGACAATCAATCCGGATGGCGTAGCCGGGATCAACCTGCGCAGACGCAGAGCCTGTGAAGGTGAACATGCTTGCCAATGCTACAAGGAAAAATGCAGCAATGGCCAAGCGCGGTCGATGTGACATAATACCTCCATTAGGTTGCTGAAAAGTTAGGTTTCTATTTGACGACATAGTAGAAATAGTTGAATGACTGGAATAGGCTCTGCTTCACCGTTGACAGAAGCTCAGAAATGTCCAATATCCAAAAGCGAACCGGAAGTTCCTTTCAGACTTACAATCTTTTCGTGATTCTGAAATTTGCGTTCTAATTACCGAAAGGTAACGTAAAAAATAAGTATATTTCCCCCTATTTCCCATGCTTAAAATATAGCTATTGCAATACAGGTGTCAACAGAAAACCCCCTTATTTAACTGTTTAATTATTGTTAAGTTAGTAACAGAACTTCAAGCCAGAACTTAGCTTAAATGCGGTCGGAATTGCTTCCAAAACGGCGGGATTTCAGACTCGGCGACTACTCCAAATTGACTTCCGTGGGAGGGGTCTCTCCATCCTCAGAATTTACCACTTCCTCGACAGTCTTCCAGGCGAGCAACGCACACTTCACCCGTACCGGAAACTTCGTAACCCCTTGAAATGCAATAGCATCAGAATAATTTTCGCAACGCTCGCAGGCCTCGCCACGCAGCATCTGGTTGAAATCAGCCAGAATCGTCTTCACTTCCAGCAAGCTCTTGCCGCGCAACGCTTCAGTCATCACCGAGGCAGAGGCTATCGAGATCGAGCAACCCTGTCCTTCAAAATGAACGTCGGAAACGACATCATCCTTGACGGCAAGGTAGATCTTGATCTCATCACCACAAACGGGATTCTTCCCTTCGACCACGATATCCCATTTCTCGGGCTTACCGTAGTTACGCGGGTGATTGTAATGGTCGACTATAACCTCGCGATAGAGGTCATCCAACTGCATCTGTCAGAAACCTTTCGGATGCTTTAAGGTGTTCGAGGAGAATATCGATCTCTTCCTTCTCATTGTAAAGGAAAAAGCTGGCACGGGCGGTAGAGTTGACACCGAGTGTCTCCATCAGCGGCTGGGCACAATGGTGACCGGCGCGGATGGCAATATTGGCAAAATCGAGCATCGAACCGACGTCGTGAGAGTGTATTCCCTTGTAGTTAAACGCAAAGACCGCCCCGCGTCGCTCCGGGGTTTGCGGCCCATACAGCGTCATTCCATCAGTGGAGAGCATCCGCTCGAGCGCGTACTCCGTGATTTCGTTCTCGTGGTCAATCAGCTTATCCCACCCGATCCGGTTGAGATATTCAACGGCGGCGCCCAGCCCGATTGCCCCGGCCATGTTGGGGGTGCCGGCTTCGAATTTCCACGGCAAGTCGTTGGTGGTGAAGCTGTCGTAATGGACATACTCGATCATATCACCGCCGCCGAGGTAGGGGGGGAGCTGTTCGCCCCACTGTTTCTTCATGTACAGCACGCCGATACCGGCAGGCCCAAGCATCTTATGCCCGGAGAAGGCGAGGAAGTCACACTTCACCTTGGAAAGATCGAATCCGAAGTGTGGCACCAGTTGAGCGCCATCGATCAGAACCGGGATTCCCCTGGCATGAGCAATTTCGGTGATCGTCTCTGCGTCCGTCACACAGCCGAGGACATTGGACATCCCCGAAACGGCAATGAGCTTCGTTCGCTCTGTAATTTTCTGCTCTAAATCGGCGGTGTCGATATTCCATTCCGGCGTGAAGTCGGCATACACCAACTTAACACCAATTCGCTGCGCCAGCATCAGCCAGGGTACGAGGTTGGAGTGGTGTTCGAAGCGGGAGAGGATGATCTCATCCCCAGCTTTCATTTGAGACTCACCGAAACAACGAGTGATCAGGTTGATCGAATCGGTGGTACCGCGCGTGAAGATTATCTCAGCGGATGATTTGGCACGAATGAAGTCTGCGATCGTTTGTCGCGCCCCTTCGTATCTCTCGGTCGCCCGGGCCGAGAGTTCATAGATGCCACGCCTGACTGTACCATACTCGCGGGCATAGAATTCACACTCTGCCTCAATCACCGCCTTCGGCTTGTGGCTGGTGGCGGCGCTGTCCAGGTAGACCAACGGCTTGCCATCGCGAATGGTATTGGCGAAGATCGGAAAATCGGCCTTTATCTTCTTAACATCTATGCTCATCTGAAACTCCGCAGCGCAGCATTGCCGTTGCGCCTGAGAAAGCCGGGATCAACATGCTGTGGGCACACTTTCCACTGCTGCAAACAGTTGTGACAGCAGTGTGTTGGTATTGCTCTCCGCTCTCTCGATGTTTAACGTCCACCCCACCGGCTCAGGAGAGCCTCCAGTCGGCGTTCAAATCCGTCCCGCAACAGCTTGGCTTTGATCCGCGGCGTAACCTGCGATATAAAGCCGTCGGACAGCAGTACCTTGGCGGTGTTGTAGTCAATCGCGCGCGACTGCAGGTAGTACATCTCCAGGTCTGACACCTTCGCGGTAGTCGCCCCATGCGAGCAGCGCACATCGTTGGCCGAGATTTCCAGCTTCGGGGAGCTGTTGACCGTACAACCGCGAGTCAGGATAAGATTGCGATTTTTCTGATAGGCGTCTGATTGCTGTGCGCCGGGATCGATCGTGATTTTGCCGAGATAGTTCGACGATGACTTACCGGAGAGGGTCCCTATGTAAAACAGATCTGACCCGGTGTTCCCCACGCGGTGATGCTGATGGGTGAGCAGATTGAAATTCTCCCGCTCTCTCCCGACGTAGACACCATTGATCAACGCACTCGATCCACGATCCGCCATCTTGACATCGATCTCCATCTGGTTGACTTTCCCACCGGAGTTGATCATCGCCATCTCCAGTTGGGCATCGCGACCGAGATAAACCCGAATTGTCGAGATGCTATTGACGCTGGAGGTCAGATGTTGCGTCACGAGCAGATTCAGATGACTGCCAGACTTTACGATCACATCCATCGTGCCATTCAGCAGGCCGTCAGCCGACTCGGCGGAATCGATATCCCACACCAGGCTGGCACGGGCGTTTTCTTCCACCACGGCCAGTGTTGCGGGAGAGTGAAGGCAGCTTGAGTCTGCTATTCTGGTAAACAATTGACGCGGAGTGGATTCCTCGGTGTTCTTGTCGACGTGCAGAAATGCGCCCTGGCTGAGGAACGCATGCGCAAAGAGTGCGAACTTACGCGCCGGAAACTCGGCCTTAATCAGATCCAGAGCCTTGAGCAATTGATCTTTGCGGTCGACCATCGCCTGATCGAACGAACCGAAAAAGATATGCGACTCAGGATCGCCCTGCACCTGCTCCACGGCGTACTCATCCGGGACGGCGTCGGCGGCGCTGATTCCGACCGCAAGCAGTTTACCCTGCTTAGCAGAATTCCAATCTGCCGCAACCGGCTTCAAGCCATCGAACTTCAATTGGCGGAAGTTCACGTACTTGAAGTCCTCATCCTTGTTCGTCGGGGTAGCTGCCGCCTGAGCAAGCTTGAAGCTCTCCCGCTGCCACTTGATCAGATCATCGCCGCTGTGAGTCGAACTGAGGGACTCATTGAATAGTTCTTCAGAGAGGGGATCGAAGAGATCTCCCTTATCCTTACGTTTGATTACGACTTCCGCCATCCTCAGCCCACCGAACCTTCCATCTCAAGTTCAATCAAGCGGTTCAGTTCGACCGCGTATTCCATCGGCAGCTGTTTCACGATCGGCTCGATGAAACCATTCACGATCATCATCGAGGCTTGTTCCTCGGTCAATCCGCGCGACATCAGATAAAACATCTGAGTCTCCGAGATTTTCGAGACTGATGCCTCATGGCTGATCGAGACATCCTCTTCGTCGATCTCCATGTACGGGTAGGTGTCGGTGCGTGATTCTTCATCGAGCAGTAGTGCGTCGCACTCGACATTTGACTTAACCCCGGTACAACCTTTGGCAACCTTTACCAGGCCACGATAGGAAGAACGGCCGAGGCCCTTCGAGATTGACTTGGAGATGACGGATGATGACGTATTCGGCGCCAGGTGCACCACCTTGGCTCCTGCATCCTGATGCTGATCATCCGCGGCAAACGCCACCGACAGCACTTCACCCTTGGCGCCCTCTCCCTTGAGATGAATCGCGGGATACTTCATGGTAAGCTTGGAACCGATATTGCCATCGACCCATTCCATCGTGGCGTTTTCGTACGCCTCGGCGCGCTTGGTCACGAGGTTGTACACGTTCTTCGACCAGTTTTGAATCGTCGTGTAGCGACAGCGGCCGCCTTTGCGCACGACGATCTCAACGACCGCCGAATGCAACGAGTCGGAGGAGTAGGTCGGAGCGGTGCAACCCTCGACATAATGCACCCAGGCACCCTCATCGACGACGATCAGGGTGCGCTCGAATTGGCCCATATTCTCCGTGTTGATGCGGAAATATGCCTGGAGCGGGATGTCAACACTCACGCCCGGCGGGACATAGATGAATGATCCACCCGACCAGACCGCTGAGTTGAGCGCGGCGAACTTGTTATCGTTGTACGGGATTACGGTCCCGAAGTACTTCTTAAAAACATCCTCATGTTCCTTGAGTCCCGTGTCGGTGTCGAGGAACACCACACCCAGCTTGGTCCACTGCTCCTGCAAGTTGTGGTAGACAACTTCTGACTCATACTGGGCGCCGACGCCGGCAAGGTACTTCTTTTCAGCTTCCGGAATTCCGAGACGATCGAAGGTCTTCTTGATATCCTCCGGAACATCCTCCCAGGTGCGCTCGGAGCGCTCGGAGGGTTTGACGTAGTAGTGGATATTCTGGAAATCGATAGTGTCGAGCAGTCCACCACCGCCCCAGCGCGGCATCGGCCGCTCGAGGAAATGTTTGAGCGACTTAAGCCGGAAATCGGTCATCCAGCCCGGCTCGTTTTTCATCTCCGAGATCGTTGTTACGATTTCGCGATTGAGGCCCTTCCCCGACTTGAACTTGTAGTTCTCGGGATCGTGGAAACCATATTTGTAATCGCCTAATCCTCGCAGATCAGCGTTTTCTTTCGGTTCCGCCATAGCTTATGCCTCCGCTTCAACTTTGTCACCAGTGATCCAGCCGTAGCCTTTCTCTTCCAGCTCCAACGCCAGTTCCGGCCCGCCGGTCTTGATGATATTGCCATTCGACATGATATGGACAAAGTGCGGTTTTATATAGTTGAGCAGGCGCTGATAGTGGGTGATCATGACGACTGCCATATTCTCGTTCATCAATTTGTTGACACCATCCGCCACTGCTTTGAGTGCGTCAATGTCGAGTCCCGAATCGGTCTCGTCGAGGAGAGCCACCTTCGGCTCCAGAACCGCCATCTGCAGAATCTCGGCGCGCTTCTTCTCACCACCGGAGAACCCTTCATTGAGATAGCGATTCGCGAAGGTTTCCGGGATATCAAGCATCTTCAACTTCTCTTTGAGGTAACCCCAGAATTTCAGCACGTTGACTTTGCTCGACTGACCATCACCGTTGTTGCCATGGCGAGCATTGTACGCAGTCCGCAGAAAATTCTGCAGGGTCACACCGGGTACTTCCACCGGGTACTGGAATGCCAGGAACAAACCCGCCTTGGCGCGTTCGTCGACTTCCATCTCAAGCAGGTTTTTGCCATCGTAGGTGACTTCACCGCCGGTGATTTCATACTCAGGATGCCCGGTCAGTGCGTAGCACAGCGTGGACTTACCTGAGCCATTTGGTCCCATTATCGCATGGATTTCGCCAGCATTGACGGAAAAGTTAAGGTTCTTGATGATCTCGTTGTTGTCGATCTTGACTGAGAAATTCCTGATCTCCAACAGTGGTTTCTTATCGGCCATGTTATCCTCGATAATCCTCTATTAATTCTCCACAAGCCTGGTAATTGCTGTCTCACAGCTCCGTCCGCCTCAGCGCGACGAAGTCACGATCAATACTGACCAAGTTGGTCAGAAATGAACTCCGAAGTGTTACGCCCGGCGGAATTTCGCTATTTGTTTAATTGGCTCGAATTATCGACTAAAACGACAGAAATAGGCGGGCCAATGCGTGCCGGGTAAAACACCCTGAGACTGCCCAAGAAATGGTCGCAGCCCTTCTTTGTCAATGGATAATCGCGCAGGACCGTCGACGCACCGGGTGGATAGCCGGGAAGAATCTAGCTGATCTTACTCCGTGCGTCTTCACCGAGAAAGCTGTGCCGTTCCGGTTAGCGCATCGATTTGAAGAACCTGGCCCTTACCTGCAGGCAGCACACGGACTCGGCCCACCGGCGAAGATCCAATTGACCAGATAGACGGCGTCCGTAATGATTGTCTGACCGTCGCAGTCGACATCGCCGCCATACGGGTCAAGCGGCGCCGGACCGCCGGCGAAGATATAGTTGACGAGATAGACGGCGTCTGAGATGATGACCTCACCGGATCCATCGACATCACCACAGGCGAATTCGGAAGCCTCGCAGACATCACCGATTCCGTTATTGTTCTCATCGAGCTGATCCGGATTGGCAATCTGCGGACAATTGTCATCGAAGTTGGCGATGCCGTCACCGTCGGAGTCGGTCCGCTTTGCCAGGCTGACAGCCACATCTGCCGTTTTGTCAAAGGCAGAATTGCTGCTGCGACTGAGGAAGCCCTGCGTGTTACGGAAACTCAGCTTGATGTGGGACCAGTCGTTGTAGCCCTTAAGCTCCTGCAGACCTGCAGTTGTGGGATTTGTCATGTCGATGCCGTTGATATTGCTCATGACAGGGTTGTCGTTGTAGAAATCACCGTCGCCATCCTTATCGATCCCATCCCAGTCGATCGGAGAGATATTCGCCGGAACAACTTTGATGTAGTCATCGGCGTCTCCCGGGCCGCGCGTCTGCAGGTAGGCCGCTTTGAGACCGGCCGACCCGAAGAGCCCTACATTTTCGTCGAGGTTGTTTTCGTCCAGGGTGCCGAGGTTTTCCCTTGAGTAATCCAGTTTCCGGCCGCTGACTACTCCTCGATCCTGGTAGCTGTAATTCATTACGCTCAGGTAGTGGGGTTTGTAATTGATGCCATCCGCTCCACCGTGCTGCAAGTTCAGGGTGTGGCCCAGTTCGTGCATGAAAGTGCCTTCCTCCAGATAGCCGCGGGCGATGCGTAGTTCCGTATCATAGAATGGGTCGGCGGGATCCTGCTTCGGAATAGCACCGGCGGCAAACACGACTGAGTCGGGCCACCCGCCCAGCGTCACCATGAAATCGTTTCCGGGCAAATCGGCAATTCCGGATGAGCCGGGCCCCTGTGCGTGATGATGACCGAAGATGCAGTAACGGAAGACCAGCTTCCTCGCCCCCAGGATCGCTGCACAATTGTCCGCCGCCCGATCCTCCTGGTTACCGAACCAGCCATGATCCGCTCCTTCACCGCAAGGCATGAACGGCGCGCCCCACTTCAACTCCTCGAAATCCTTCCAGAGGATTACTCCCGGATCTCTCGGATCGTCGTTGAAGTCGACGTAGGTGTGGTGCGGCACCGAGTCGGACAGCATCGCGTGCAGTTCGATGCCATCGAGAGAGGAATTGGGATTGTCAACCGGTGCGTTCTTGAACGCGACCGAGACACCGATCAGTGATACCGGCTTGAAATTGATGCCATCCTCCTGCATCCAGTCCACTTCAACAAAAAGGTCTTTTACCCGATTATAGGCTGCGAATGGTGGCTGGTTGAGCGGCAGGTCAATGACTCCGTCGCCATCGTAGTCGATTCCCTCAGCTTCCCATGAGTCGCAAAGCCCATCCTCTTCATTGTCGATCTTGCCGACCCCGAGCGGGTCTGAGCAGACGTAGGAGAATTCGGAAGTTGAGCCATCCGGGTCAGTCGCCGTCGCGCTCACGAACGGGTAGGGCAATTCTTCGGGAAGCCCCGGAAAATCGAAGCGGAAATAGCCGTTCTCCTGCGGCACCACTGTACCGAGGTACTGCCGCGCTCCACCGTACCGGGAGGGGTTGCGCTCGGAGACCGAGTAGATGTCGATGCTGTCAAGCTCCGGGTCGTGGGTGTCGTGAAATCCGGAGATCACGGTGACGATATTCTCTTCGTCGTACTCGTAGCTCACCCCGGCCGGGAAATTGAGTTGGTCGTTCGGTCCGGCATCGTCGTCGATTCCGGTGACCATATCCCCCAGGTCGTTGGCGGTTACTCCGAGTTCACCTAAGTCGATATCGAGTCCGCCATTGTTGAAGGTCTTATTGAAGCGCACCGTGTTGCCCCAGGCTTCATCTCCGCGTATCCAGACACCGGGGCCACTGTTCTGGCTGATCAGATTGGCTCCGGCTGGAATCTGTGAAAGGTAGTTTTCATGGGCATTGTCGATCAGGACACCGGCGCCATTCGGGATCGCCGTAGTGCTATCCGCAGCCGTGCCGATGAAGTTTCCGTAGACGAGGTTCTTGCTTGAAGCTGTATCGAAG
>JBECKX010000073.1:0-6874 GCA_040235515.1 Candidatus Zixiibacteriota bacterium | reverse complement strand
GTACAAGAATGGTAGCTTCTACAGCCATCATAAACCTGAGCCGAAGCGCGGTTACAAGGTGGTGCCCAATACGCACGCCAAGTACACCAAGTCGAAGGCTTACACGGCAGCCAAGACCGATAGGATCGCGAAATTCAAGACCGACTATGGTTACAACAAGTCGACCAAGACCTACACCAAGTCATCGGCCTACGGCAGCAAGGGTGCTTACAAGTCAGGTTCAGCTTACAAGCAGGGTTCAAAGAGCGGAGTCAACGGCAAAACAACTGCTCCGAACTCAGCTGCCAAGAAGACCTACAACAGCAAGAACAAGGGCACCTATCAGAAAGGCTCAACTTCTACCGGCAAATCGAAAGGGACTGTCAAGAGTGGCGGTTCCAAGTCCTCCGGTGGCAGCAAGAGCGGCGGCTCCAAGTCGTCGGGTGGAAGCTCCAAAGGCAGCTCGAAATCTGGCGGCAGTAAGAAGCCTGCCGTGAAGTCCGGCGACAAGGGCGGTGACAAGGGTGGCTCCAGCAAATCCGGCTCATCCAGCTCAGGTGGGTCGGTCAAGAAGAGCGCCCCTAAGAAGGGTGGCGGCGGAGGCAGCAAATCCTCCGGCGGCAGCAAGAGCAGCGGCGGCAAGTCATCTGGCTCCAAGTCGAAAGGTAAAGGCAAGAGCTAGTGACCCTGCAAGACATAAGGTAGATCCCTTCCGGGGATACCCACGTGCAAGATTCGCCTCTCAAACGCTGGGCTGAACCGGGAACGAAGCGGGGACGTTTCGGGATCGAATTCACATACGCCAAAGAAACCGGCCGGCTCAATTAAATGTTGACCCGGCCGGTTGGCGGTTGTAGGATAAGATACTCGATTCGGCATCCGTAGTGGCGCAGCAAACTGTGCCCGCGAGGAAAGATCCGGTGCCGACGAAATAGATAAGAATCCCCCATCCTTCCCCTCTCCACTTGTGGGAGCGGGATCAGGGGTGAGGGCGATAGCTTACGCGACCGCGACAATGCAGGGCTCAGTGGGTTGAGCCCACACTAAAACGTAGGACGATGAAGACACTACTGACCATACTCACACTTCTGACTCTTGTCCTCTTTTCCTCGGGCAATCTCTACGCCGTCGCCAAGAAGGCGAAAGAAAAAGATGAAAAGAAGGACAAGACCGAAGAGACCAAGAAGGACTCTGACAAGCAATCGGATCAGAAGAAATCTGAAGAGAAGAAATCTGAAGAGAAAAAATCCGACGAAAAGAAATCTCAGGACAAGAAGTCTGATTCGAAAACCACAGAGGCAAAGAAGTCCGATTCTGCTGCAGCTGCAGAAAAGAAAACAAATACCAAGAATAAGTTGGTCACCGGCAAGTTTAACAACTTCATCGACAACAATAAGAATGGCATCGATGACCGACTCGAGGCTAGAAATTCTTCCGACAAAAAACCTCGCACTTCAACGCTGAGACCTACACCGCAAAAACTGTCATCGAAAAAGAGTGACTCTACCTCGAAGTCTGACGACAAAAAGAAATCCTCAGACGAAAAATCAGGCGACAGCAAGAAAGACTCCACCGCTAAGAAATCGAACGATAAGTCAGACGACGAGAAGAAGGTGGAGAAGAAGGACGAGAAAAAGGATGACGACAAGGACGAGAAGTCAGACAAAAAGAAGGAGAAGAAATGAGCGAGAACTCACCAACCTCGCCTTTGAAATTAGCATCTAGCTTTGTGGTTACCGCACTACTTGTCGCCGGCATTTGGGTTGTGCCCGACGCCACGCTCCATGCTCAGGAAAATCCAACGACCACTGCAGCACAGCATTTCGTCTTTAGGGCGCACCAACTCAGTGGTCTCAACCACATCGAAACGCTTTTTCGCATTACCGAGAATCTCTTCGAAGACTCAATCACGACAAATATCGAGATGTGCCGCCTCGACCTGGTGAAGAACGCCGATACCTCAGCGGAATTTTACAGCGTTGGCAATGGCAGGGCATCGCTGCTTCCTTTTTCGCAACAGCAACGCGACAGCCTCAAGCAGGAACTTCTCTCCAAAGGTTACGCCAAATCGATTCAGAACTACGAAGTCAAGTACACGGGGACAACCGACACTCTCATCGTCAATGGCAGCCTGCCGGTCGTGGCATATCGCTACGATGTGATAATCGGCGGCAATGCGGTCGAATACCGGCTCTGGTTGACCGACGAGTACGATGCTACCAACCACTATCCACTCCTTAGCTCGCTGGAATTCGCCGAACGCAACTCGAGCTTTGTTGCCAGCGAACAGTTCCGCCGGATCATCAACCTGGTGCTGCTGCGTGGTGTCGAGTTCCCGCCTGACTCTGGAGAAATGCGCGATGATCTCTTCCTCGTCCGCTTCGACAATCGCGACTCATTCCAGGCATTTATGGAAAAGTCAATTGTCTTCGAATTCCAATTGGAGGAGATAAAGTAGGGCCGAATTCGTTCGGCACAGCAAGCGCAATCGGAATCCCTGTGGATTCGACAGATGCAACTGGCTCCATCCAAACAATTATAGTTGATTCTTCGCCCCTCGCCGCCGACCTTGGGCCTTATCATGAACCGCGTCCGACATACAGCTCTCATTGGCATAGCCCTCATCACGGCTCTCTTTGCAGTCGCCCTCGGCAAGCGGATCCACCTCGAATCATCCGATAGTTTCCGAACCTACCTGGTCGGCAATGAGAATATCCTCGATTTCACCGGCAATGTCCACTTCAGCAAAGACTCCAGCCAGCTCTACTGCGATAGGGCAGTCTGGTATGAAAAGCGCGACCTGGTTCGTCTCCTCGGCAGAGTCAAGATCGTCCAGCCGGGGCGCGTCCTCGCCGCCGACAGCGTCCGTTACGACCAGGCTTCAGAGATTGCGCACGCGTTCGGCAACGTCGTGCTGGAGGACTCCCTCCGCCATGTGCGTTTCACCGGTGGCAGGGCCATCCTCCATGAACCGACACGTCTGCTGAAGATGTATGAACAACCGCGCCTCTTCCTCGATTTCGATCTGCCCACCACTGCAACTGCAATCTTCGCTGATACCATCCAATACGATTCGCAGAACGATCTCGTGCTCGCCGACAACAATGTCATTATCGACCAGAGAGCATTCAAGGCGGAATCTGATAGCGGCAGTATCGAAGTTCGGACCGAGACCATGACCCTGATCGGCAGCGTCACGGCTGAGCAGCGGCAGAACGAACTGGCAGGGGACACCATGATCGTTCGCTCCCATCAGAAGAAGATCCAGGATATCTCAGTCGCCGGCAACGGTGAGGCCGTCTTCCGCCGACTCGCGCAAGCCGAGTCCGACTCGCTGATCTTCAACGAGAGCCGCCTCACTGCCGACCGCATCGATTTCTTCTTTCAAAATGACCTGCTCGACATCATCAAGGCGCAGGGTAACAGCTATACCTATTACCGGACCGCACCGGAGGACACCACCTCGCGCGGTAATAACACTGCATCCGGCGATTCGACAATCCTGCGCTTCCAGAACTCACAGCTCACCGATGTCTATATCATCACGTCCGCCGAGGGCACCTATACGACGACCACCGAGCTTGATTCTCTCGGTAATGTCGCCGCGGCTGATACCGTCAACTATCAAGCCAATCGCATCCACTTCGACCTGTTCAATGACTGGATCTATCTGGAGCAGTCTGCGCGGGTCCATCAACAGCAAATCGAACTCGAAGCAAACAAGATCGATTACAACCTTGGCAGGAAGATCGTCTACGCCCACGCGAAAACCGACACCACCGGTGGCTTCGAACCCCTCACGCTCAAAGAGGGTAGTGAAGTAATTACAGGGGAAGAACTGGTCTACGATATCGAATCGAAACGTGGCAAATTGAAAGATACCCGGACCAAGCTCGAACAAGCCTACTACTCCAGTCAGACCCTCCGCAAGGAGGATGAGGGGGAGCTGCTCGTGGAAGATGGTGTCTACACGACTTGTGAATTGGATGAGCCGCACTTTCATTTTAGCTCATCGAACATGAAACTGATCACCGGCGACAAGGTCTTCGCGCGACCGGTCGTCCTCTACATCGAGACAGTTCCTGTCTTTGCGCTGCCATACTTCGTCTTCTCGATCAAGAAAGATCGCCACTCCGGATTCCTGCCGATTCAGTTCGGCAACTTCGAGCGTGGCTCCCGCTTCGTCAATAACCTCGGTTACTTCTGGGCGATGAGCGAATACTGGGACTTGACCACCTGGCTCGATATCAGTGAGTCGGTCGGCATCACCTTCAATGCCGGGGCGCGCTACGCCGTACGCTACAAACTGAACGGGAGCATCAACGGTTCCTTCTCGCGCGAAACCACTTACAGCGATGTTGAACGTGGTCGCCGCAATCGCGGACAATTGACCTTCTCCCACAACCAGCAATTGACGCCGTCGGTGACGATCGCGGGCAGCGGTACCTTTGTTTCTGATCGAACCTATTTCACGGAGACTTCTACCGATCTCGATGAGCGCCTCAAGCGCCAGCTCAGCTCGAATCTGAGTATTTCCAAACGCTGGCAGTCCGCCTCGATTACAGCTGCCCTGGATCAGACCAGGGATCTCGACACCGACTCACATTCTGAGCGGCTGCCGACCATCAGGTTCAGCATGCCATCCCGCAGCATCTTTGGTGAACCGAAATCTGGAGACCCGCGCCACTGGTACCACGACATCTACTTCTCCTACTCGAATCGGTTCGAGAACTTCCAGCAGAAGTTTCTCCTCAATGGCACACCGCAGCGAAAGAAGTATGCCGCACTTGGTCAGGATGCCTCCACGCGGCTCCCCTTCAAGCTAGCCGGTGCGCTCACCGTTACGCCGTCGCTCTCATTTGCCGACAACTGGTACTATCTGCCGAACTCGGATCAGGCTGACAGCACCGGGCTGGAGACCGAGAGCATCAAAAGCCGCCAAACCTGGTCAGCCTCCACCCAATTCTCAACCAACCTCTATGGCATGGTGGAACCAAATCTAGGTGGAATCACCGCAGTACGGCACGTCTTCTCACCTTCTGCGACTTTCAACTATCGCCCGAAGATCGAGAAGAATCAAGACTATGCCAGTTTCACGGGCTTCGGCGGCAGCTCGTTCGAGAGTAAGAACGTCTCCTTCAGCTTCCGCAACCAGTTCCAGATCAAGTACCGCTCCGGCGAAGCCGAGAAGAAGCTGAATCTCTTCAATCTCGACTTCGGCGTCAGCCACAATTTCCTCGCCGACGAACGCAGGTGGTCGAATCTCACCACGTCGCTACGGATTCCCAGCATCCCGAAAGTGACGCTGCAGGTCAACGCAACGCACGATCTCTATAATCCCGTTACGGAGAAATTGCAGTGGTGGAATCCCTACCTGAAATCGCTCAGCGTCAACACCGGTTATTCCGGTGTGCTCCCATTTACCGTCGGAAGAACCTCGGCAGCACAGGGGCCGCAACAGGAGCCAACCGATCAATATGGTTTCCCGCTCACAGGTGGACAGGGCGGGGCAGGAGGTCAGAATAGCTTCCGCTACTCCGTTTCTCACCGCTACACCGAAAATCGTTCCACCACCTTTACCAGCATCTCGCACTGGATCGATTTTAGCTGTCAATTCAACGTTACCAGAAACTGGCGGGTCAGCTATAGCCAGAACTACAACATTCGCGACGGCGAGAGCACCGAACAACTGGTGGAACTCTACCGCGATCTGCATTGCTGGGAAGCACGCTTCACGTGGATCCCGCAGGGATCACGCGCCGGTTACTACTTCAAGCTGAATGTCAAGCTTCTGCCCGAATTGAAATTCGAGAAGTCGGAGAGTGGTATTCGCGATGCACTGCTTGGTGGACTCGACACCTTCCGCTAGTGTACGCCGGGCAACTCACCGCGTGTCTCAGCAGCCTTCACACGGCACAACACCTCGGTAAAAGACCGCCTGAAAGATCAACACGACATCGGCAATGCTGATCCGCCCATCACAATTGGTGTCTGCCTCGTAAACCTGCACCGGTTCCGCGCCGCCGCCAAAGATGTAGTTGAGCAGGTAGACGGCATCCCCGATGGTAGCGCTGCCGTTGCCATCCACATCGCCGCAGACGAATTTCTTCACGACGATGCTCACTCCGGTGGTATCTGGAATTGACCCACCCCCGCCATTGCAAATCAGGGTGAAGAAATAGGTCGCCGGGAAAGTCGGCACCCCGCTGATTCTGGCTGACGATCCGCCTTCGAACGTCATCCCAAACGGAAGGTCGCCACCGAACAATACCCACGCGTAGGGCGCTTCTCCCCCGATTGCACCAAAATCGTGCGAATACGCCTTGCCGGTGTATGCCGGTGGCAGCGCACCATGCTCCGCAATCATAATCTCCCGGTCGCAGAGATCACCCACTCCGTCGCTGTCCGAATCGGCTTGATCGAAATTCGCAATCCCGGGACAATTGTCGCACGGATCACCCCACCCATCCGCATCGGCATCGAGTTGATCGCTGTTCGGGATCAGCCAGCAATTATCTTTGTAGTTGGGCGCCTGGTCATTGTCTGCATCAGGATCGCACAGGTCCCCGAGACCATCCCCATCGACGTCGCTCTGGTCCGGATTAAAGTCTTCAGGGCAGTTGTCCTTCGGGCAGGTGTTTTCCGGATACTCCGGATTGCCGTAGCCGTCACCATCGCCATCGATGCACACCGTCGGCGCCGCTGCGAGCGCACCACTCTTGATCTGCCCGGAGACCGATAACAGCAGTGACACCGCCATCGTGACCGTGGCGACACCGGCATACCGCAATAACATGGGGAGTTTCTTCATCAGTCAGATCACAATTTCTTGGTGAGGAAATTGAGGTTGTTGTAGCTCACAACGACAGAGTCGTCACTTCGTGCATTCCAAATC
>JBECKX010000057.1:0-4188 GCA_040235515.1 Candidatus Zixiibacteriota bacterium | reverse complement strand
TCTCCACGAATACCCCTAACTTCGGCAGGTAGAAATCTGGTCGATACTGCCGCCCTGCAAGCAGCATCAGAGGCTCATACTGGAACTCGATGCCTGAGCTACTGAAGTAGTCCGCACACGACTGTTCGAGCTTCGAACGAACCTTGCCGCCGGAGTTGGTAGTCAGTTTGTGTGGATTCTTCGGTACGCGTATCAGCTTGACCCCGCGCGGTGGAAGATACCTGCCTCTCTTACGGTGCAATCGTGCCATACGCTAATGATAGTTGCGTTAGAGATGTAGGTCAAGACCTCTTGGGGTTTGACTGCATGCGGGAGGGCAGAAGTTCCTGTCAGTCATCGCAGCGGTGGAACGAGTGCGTGACCGTACTCATCCGTACTTCGGTATTCGACAGGTCGGAAAACCGGAGACACTTCTCTCAAGCAGTGACTTGATAAGGAGCTAACTTCCAGCCGTAACGGCTAGTGGCACTCGCCCGGACAATCGGAGCATCGACAGTACGTCGGCGAATGAGCTTCGCCTCTAAATCCGGCTGTCGAGCCCCCCTCCCTTACCCCTTCTTCTGAATCTTGGCCCAGGAGTCGCGCAAGCCAACTGTGCGGTTAAACACCAGCTTCTCGGCGCTGCTGTCGTTGTCGATGCAGAAATAACCGTGACGCAAGAACTGGACGCGTGTTCCGACTACAGCACTTTTCAGGGATGGCTCTACCAGCGCGTTGGATATCACCTCAAGCGAATTCGGATTGAGATTCTGCTTGTAGTCCCCACCATCTTCAACCCGGTCCGGATTCTCCGCGGAGAAAAGTCGATCATACAACCGCACCTCCGCCTGTATGGCATGCTGCGCCGAAACCCAGTGCAATGTTCCTTTCACCTTACGGTCAGCCGTCGCACCGCCACTCCGTGATTCCGGGTCGTAAGTGCAGTGCAACTCCACGATGTTTCCATCGCTATCCTTGATCACGTCGACACACTTGATGATATAGGCATGCTTCAAGCGCACTTCACCATCGGGCCGCAGCCGGAAAAACTTCTTCGGCGGGTCCTCCATGAAGTCGTCCTGCTCGATGAAAATCTCACGAGAGAAAGGAATCATGCGCGTACCTGCACTGTCATCCTCAGGATTGTTGATCGCTTCGAGATCTTCGCTCTTGCCATCCGGGTAGTTGGTGATAACCACCTTGAGTGGCCGCAGCACGGCCATCACACGGTCGGTAATCTTATTCAGGTGCTCACGAACACAGAACTCGAGCAGTGCGATGTCAACAACGCTGTCTGACTTGGCCGTGCCGGTGCGATCGATGAAGTCACGAATCGCTTCCGGGGTATAGCCAAGCCGGCGCATTCCGCGAATAGTGGGCATGCGGGGATCATCCCAGCCGCTGACATGCTTGTCGCGCACCAGCTCGAGCAGTTTACGCTTGCTCATCACAGTGTAGTTGAGGTTCAACCGCGCGAACTCGATCTGTTGCGGATGATACTCTTCGAGCTCATTCAGGAACCAGTCGTATAGCGGTCGATGGTCTTCGAATTCGAGGGTACAGATCGAATGTGTGATTCGCTCGATCGAATCGGATTGTCCATGCGCCCAATCATACATCGGGTAGATACACCATTTGTCGCCGGTGCGATGGTGGTGCGCGCGCAGAATCCGATACATCACCGGATCGCGCATATTCATATTCCCCGAACTCATATCGATCTTGGCGCGCAGAGTTTTCGACCCGTCGGGAAACTCTCCCGCACGCATCTTCCGGAACAATTCGAGATTCTCCTCGACGGAACGATCGCGATGCGGCGAGTTCTTGCCCGGCTCGGTCAGCGTGCCGCGATAAGCGCGAATCTCCTCCGCGCTCAGATCATCCACGTACGCTTTTCCTTTCTTGATCAGTTGCACCGCCCACTCATAGAGCTGCTCGAAGTAGTCGGAGGCATACAGCTCCCGATCCTCCCAGTCGACTCCGAGCCATGCCATATCCTCCTTGATCGAATCAACATATTCCTGCTCTTCCTTGATCGGATTGGTGTCATCGAAGCGGAGATTGAACTTGCCGCCGAACTCGACCGCCAGACCGTAGCTGAGCAGAAACGCCTTGGCGTGACCGATATGAAGATACCCGTTCGGCTCCGGAGGAAAGCGCGTATGCACGCGACCCTCGAACCTGCCCGACTTGAGGTCTTCCTTGATGATATCGCGTATGAAATGCGAAGGTTTCTTCGCGGTTGATTCGTCGGTTGACATATGACTCCAGTGATACATGTAGGTCAAGCCCGCACGGGGCTCGACGATTCTACCATCAGCACCGCACCTCTCACCCGTCATTCCCGCGCAGGCGGAAATCCGCAGAGAGAAGAACGGCTGATTTCTTCGCCAATCAGCCTATAGGAATATCGGAATTTTGAGGAAAGTCAAGAGGCAAGCTGGAAGAGCGCCTCAACCGATCTTCAGCTTGAGGAGATTCAGCGCCCAGAAGGCATTGAAGAGAGAATGAACAACAATTGGGACAAGCAGGTTCCGGAACTTGTGGTAAAGCCAACCGAGAACCAATCCCATGACAATGGCCGGAATCACCCCCTCGGCGACGGCTGCTCCGAAGTCGCCATGGCTCGGCCAGCTTTCCAGCAGGTAAGCGTACGGCAGGTGGTAGATGCCGAACAACACCGAAGTCACCAGAATCGCCAGCCAACCCCTCCCCCAGGAGTCGACGAGGCGCGACTGCAGCACTCCCCGGAAAAAGAACTCCTCGGTTGTCCCGGCGGTCAGGAGCATGGCGACAAATGCGATCGGCAGTTTGTAGAAGAACGTGCCGTCTAAGAGCGCATCGATGATCTCATGCTTGTGCGAGGAGAGCATGATTTGCAATGAACCCAATAGCAGGCCGAGGACGATTGCCCACAGCAATCCGCGACTAAGGTTTCCACGCCGCAATCCGACAAGGGCGAGGAGCGTCGCCGGTCCGGCGGCATGACCGTAAATTTTGAGAAAAACCGCCATCAGCAGCAGCGGAAGCAGCACGAAGGTGAGCCAGTGTATCATTTCGTTTTCGACCCCGGGCAGCAGCCAGAGATAGCAGTAAAAGATCGAGAAATACACCAGCACCATTAGTGCCAGGCAATTGCGGAGCCGAGTCGGCGATGTGATAGCGGAGATTGTTGTCGTCATTTAGAATGGAATACGATCAGGACCGCGGGATTGTTTCGAACTTAAATCTCAGGCGGCTCACCGGAGAGGTTAAGAGGCTCGATTCCGGACCGGTGTCTCTGGCATCTCATCCCAGGTGCGACCCTGAAGCGTTCTGCCGTTTCGCTTCTTCTGCACGCCGCCCCACTGCTTGAAAAAGAACGGCACAGCCTGCTCCAGGCACTGATCCCTGACATCGAGAACCCACTCCTCCTCGAGCGGCCGTGCCCCCGGCCCTGATTCGCCGCCGACAATCACCCAATCGATTCCTGTCAGATCGAGTTCCCTGATCGGGCCAAGCAACGGTTCAAGCGAGAGAAACTTGACATGGGCGCTACAGCGTCGCAGGTAGTCGATGCGCCAGGCGACCTTCTGATTCTCGACCGATGTCCCCATCCAGATATTGTCGCGCCACTGTAGTTGCGAATCGAGCTTCGGCAATCGTTTCGGACGTTTGGTGAGCACCTGGTACGTATGCCAGTTGGCGCGGTTCATCGTGTCAAACACACGCTTGATGAACTCCACTGGAACATCCCAGTGAAACAGGTCGCTCATTGAATTGACGAAGATCATCTGCGGGGATTTCCACTTCAGCGGATACTCAAGCACATGCTCATGCAGCGTCAATTGAAAGCCATTCCGGTAGTTGTCGACTCCCATGGCCTTGAGTCGACGCGCCATCCGCTCCGCATAGCAGTTCTTGCAACCATCGGAGACTTTGGAACACCCGGTCAACGGATTCCAGGTTGATTCTGTCCATTCGATTGAGGATTTGGACATGGTGACCTTTACAAAGTTCCATCCATCATCATGGTCGATTCTAAGCAGAGGTGCAACGTCACTTCAGAGGTTGAGGGGATCCTCATATATGTCGAACTCGCTTTTTCATATGCAACCAGTCCCCGTAGCCGAATGTAGAGCACACTATGGCACTCATACCTCAAGATTCTGCCCCGTTCTTTCCGGGCTGGAAACCTCATCAGGCGGGATACAGGAAGCGTGTGATACC
>JBECKX010000013.1:0-4289 GCA_040235515.1 Candidatus Zixiibacteriota bacterium | reverse complement strand
CTTCAAGACTATGCTTGTTGAAGCGACCAGGAAGCTGAAGATGGGTGATCCGAGCAAAGAAGATACTTTCATCGGCCCGATGATCTCCGAGAAGGAGGCATCCCGTCTGCATAGCTGGATCGAGTCGGCGAAGAGAGCAGGCGGTAAGGTTCTTTGCGGAGGCAACCGCAACGGCACTATGCTTGAAGCTACTTTGATGGAGGATGTACCACCCGATCAGGACTTGTGTGCGCAAGAAGCCTTCGGGCCTGTGGCGATCCTCTCGAAGTTCAAGACCTTTGACGAGGCACTCAAGACCATCAACGACTCTGCCTTCGGATTACAGGCGGGCGTCTTTACCCGCGACCTCTACAAGGCGCAGAAGGCATGGGACGAGCTGGAGGTAGGAGGAGTCATCATCGGTGATGTTCCATCGTGGCGAGTCGACCACATGCCATACGGCGGTGTCAAAGAGAGCGGATTGGGGCGCGAGGGGATTCGCTGGGCGATCGCTGATATGACGGAAGAGCGCTTGCTGGTTATCAGGAACAAGGATGCCTAGCGGTGGGCGAGTAGCTTAGCTAGTCGGCGGTTTTCGAGCCTGCGATCGCTTCAGCCAGAGCCGCCCCCAGTTTTCTGATCGCGTCGGTTCGTTGATCGTCCCTGAGTGAGCCATCAGCGGCCAGTTCATCCTTGACGCGGCGGAGTGATTGAGTATCGGGCAGGACGGTGACCCTGATATTGGTCAGAATCCGTCGATACTCCTGCAGCGCACGTATTCCACCCCATTGACCGGTTGAGGCAGACATTACCACCGCGAATTTATTGAGGAAGCACTCGAAGGGAGGACGCTCCGGCTGCGGCCGTGAAACCCAGTCGATCGTGTTCTTCCAAAGTGCAGAGATCGAGCTGTTATATTCGGGGCAGGCCATCAGCAAGCCATCATGATCGAGGAAGAGTTGACGTAGTTTGTGAGCGTTCTCCGGCAAGCCGTTCGCGGCTTCGTCATCAGCGTCGTAGATCGGCAGGGCGTACTCTTTCAGATTGATCAGCGTAACGTCGGCGCCTGCCTCTCTGGCGCCGCCGACAGCTATTGCGAGTAGCTTTTTATTGAAAGACCCTTCTCGGGAACTGCCGGCAAAGGCGAGTATCCGGGCCTTGGTGCGGTTAACGGGTGTGGTGTTGGGTGCGTGCAAACGGGCTCCTTTCATCGCGGGTACTGAGATATCATCTACTCGGGCTCCGTTAGTTGTTACGGGATGAACTCAGGTCGATTTTGACCTGCGCGCGTTGCGATCTTGCTCAGTCTCAGGTCCTTCCACCGGTAATTCGATGGCGAAAGTCGCCCCCTGTCCGACCTCACTCGTCGCCCAGATCCGCCCCTTGTGTTTGTCGATGATGTTAAACGAGATTGCCAGCCCAAGTCCGGTGCCGACTCCAACTCCCTTGGTGGTGAAGCCGGGATCGAAGATTCTGTCGAGGTTTTCTTTGGGGATACCTCTACCGGTGTCAGTCACCTCGATTTTTACCCAGCCATCGTGGGTGGAGGTCGAGATGATGATTTTGCCCGCTCCGACGATAGCCTGGGAGGAGTTTACGAAGAGATTCATAAAGACCTGATTGATCTGATTCGGGTAACAGCGCACACGGGGGATATTGCCATAGTTTCTCACAACCTCGATGCGATCCTTCAACAGATGCGCAACGAGTACGAGCGTACTCTCGATGCCCTCATGCAGGTCGGCGAGGAAGTAGTCGGCTGAATCGAGGCGGGAGAAGCTCTTGAGGCTTCCCAGTATCTCCGCGATCCGTGATACCGCGGTGGCGGTTAGCCTGGTGTTGTCACTCAGTACGGCGACTGCCTTTTCTACTTTCTTCACCATCTCCTGATCGCAGTGCGGATTCAGCGCACCCTGCGCGATAGCCTCATCGAGTTGCGCCATGCAGCGCTTCGAGAGGTCGGCGGCGCTACGGATGGCGCCGATCGGGTTGTTTATCTCATGCGCCACGCCGGCCACGAGGTTTCCTAGCGAGGCCATTTTCTCTTTGAGGATCAACTGCTGCTGGGCATTCTTCAGCTTCCGCAATGCATCACTCAGTTCCTGGTTCTTTTCGTTGAGATCTTTCGTCCGCTCAGCGACCCGTCTCTCCAGCGTTCGGTTGTATTCCGCCAGCTCACGTGACTTTGCCTCCAGTTGCGTCGACATCTCCTCAATGTCATCAGCCAGTTCATCGATCTCAGTGATGCCGGCTTCTTTGGGTTGCCGAAAGGTGATCGTCTGATCCGTATCATTCCTCTGTGGGCCCGCCAATGCCAGATCACGCACTCTTCTGCTTTCGATCGCCAGTTCCCGCAAGGGTAGTCCATACTTGCGAGCCAGGTAGATCGCCATCAGGATGGCAACAATCAGGGCGATCACCGTTACCAGGATCACGTAGTTGCGCCACTGTGCGATTCCGGCGCCGAAGTCAGATTCCGGTACGAAGGCCGCAATCCAGAATTCCCGATTCGGGCTGGGTGCGAATGGTTTGAAAGCTCCCCACCACGATTGTCCGCCGGCGTGAAAGCTGTATGGCGCTTCGGACGGCTGGTTTTTCTGTTTCCAGGTAGCGTAGGCGTGATTCAGGACAGGGATATTCAGTTCAGACGGTGTTTGCAAGACCGATGCCCGCACCTCTGATACCGATTTGAACCGGGTATGCGCCGGCAAGCCGACAACTCGACCATCATCACTCAATACCAGGCACATACCGTTTTGTCCAACGGGGGTGGAAGTAGTGAAGAGGGAGATGTCGAGCAGCAGCACATCAAAGGCCAGGACATATTGCGCCGTATCCCCCGCTACGGAGAAGCGCGTGGACGCGGTAATCCCCGGGTCTTTGGTGGTAAAAAAGGTGTAAGGGGTTGTCCAGAAGATTTCCGCCGGGGTTGACGTACCCATCGCACCCTGAAACCATGGTCGCCTACGCGCATCGTAATCGAGCTCTTCATCCCACTCGCCCAGCAGGCTGTCAACACTATCCCAGCGCATCCAGTGAGCGCGTGGCCCCCATTCATCAGCGCGGGTAAGCCGATTCCGCCAGGTGTTGCCGTCCCGCAGCATCATCCACTCCTCACCCCGTTCGTTCGCAATCAGCATCGATGAAACCTGCGCGTATTGACTCAGCATCGGTATGAAGCGGGCAGAGAGCAGTGCAGGATCCTTCAGATCGAGACTCCCGGAACCTCCCCATTGTCGAGCGATCAGCAGGTTTTTGCTGACATCCTCCATCAAAGTCTGCAGACGGTCCGCCGTCTTCTCGTTCGTGCTTTTGATCAGGTTTTTTGAGGCAATAGCAACCGACTGCCTGGCTCCGAGGAAGTAGGTTGCACCAAGGATCGCAGCCGACGTCGCCGCAATCAGCAGTGCCAGATTGAGGACCAGACTCCGCTGCAGCGAAATCGAGTCGAATAGTTTCTTGGTCGGTTTGTCGCTGGTCAATCGTAGCTCCGAAAATGACAGTTTACGCCGATTGCCCTCCAAAGTTGCCGTAACAGTAGCTTAGAATCGTACGTAGCGCAAATCGAATCTGGTCAGCGCGGAAGCCGCCAGAAGGCAGAACGGCACTGATCAATACGTTGAAATTCGTCACAATCTGCTACAGGAATCTGCGATGTCTGATCGGAGGGTGCATCTGCCGTCGCGCGGTGAAGCACGTCGTTGAAGGTGTTCGCAAGACCACCGACGGTAAGAAAGTAGACCGATGTTCTCATTGATGCTTTCCTATTTTATCGGTGCTGACGTGAAAATCCCCCTTTGTTACGCCAAGTATTGGAGTAGATTGCTCTACGAAACAGGTGTTTTCGGAAACATTACTCGAACATCGAGACTGAATGACTGATCAGGGCTACGAAGAAGTAACGCAGCTACTGCAGGAATTGGCGAACGGGGATCAGACCGTGGTGGACTCGCTGTTTCCGATCGTGTATGACCAGTTGCGAAAACTGGCGCAGGGTCAATTGCGCGGAGAGCGGAAGGACCACACGTTGAATGCCACTGCACTGGTGCATGAAGCGTACCTGAAGTTGATCGACCAGACGCGGGTGGAGTGGCAAAATCGGGCGCACTTTTTTGCGATCGCCGCGCAGGCGATGCGGCGAATTCTGATCAACTACGCCAATCAGCGCCTTGCTCAAAAGCGGGGTGGCGGGGCGGTGATTGCGACATTCGATGAGGGGCAGATCGCGCGCGAATCACGCGCGGAGGAATTGATCGCCCTTGATCAGGCGCTGGAGCGGCTGCGCGAGTTGAATGAACGGCAAAGCAAAG
>JBECKX010000206.1:0-5903 GCA_040235515.1 Candidatus Zixiibacteriota bacterium | reverse complement strand
GTAGCGAGCTTGTCGGCCAGGTTGACGATCGTCGCGAGCGAATCGGGCTGGCTCTTGTCCTGCAGTTCGACGATTTCATGGTGGCGCGAGACCGCCTCACAGTAGCGTTCCGGGAAGTTCCAGATGCGCAGAAGCAGCTCACCCGCTTCGGCGTGATCGCAATCAAAGTGTTCGCGTTCAACCTTCACGAGGTCCGAGCCACCGGCAGCCGCCTGCACGATTTTGCTGTATTCGTTAGGATAGAACTTGTCGAGGATCAACATTCCGATGTCGTGGATACATCCGACGATGAAGGCCTCTTCAGCCAACTGCGGAGCTACTCGTTTGGCGATCAGTTCGCTCACGCACGCGACGTTCAGCGAGTGGCGCCAGAAATCTTTCAACTCCACTTTATCGCCGAGTTGATTGGTGACGGCATAAAGGGAGAGCGAGAGCGCCAGCGCTTTGACCTGGGCGGCGCCGAGGGTCATCACGGCAGACTGGATCGATGCCACCTGCTGCGACTTACCGTAGTAGGGTGAATTTACGACTTTAAGGACCTTGGTTGACAGGGCCGGGTCGTGACGGATCACGTCGGTCAGTTCGCTCATTGGAGCGTCATGGTCTTCGCAGATGCGTAACACCTCTGCCATTACTGCAGGCAATGTCGAGAGGGACTGCAGCGAAGAGAGCTTGGCTTCAAACTGTAGCTTATTCATCACTATGGTTATCGGCGGGGAGTATCTGTTGGTGTAGCAGAAAGTTACTGAAGTCGACGCAGAAGTCGTTTGCGACGTTTCTGAAATGTTTCACTCCAGAACAGGACGCGATCGAGGGGGATATCGGCAAGCGGGTTGTCGAGGTATTCGATCGCCTCAAGGACATGATCACGAGCGGCCTGAAGGTTCTTCGTCTTATGCTCGTGCAGCTTGGCCAGTTCTTCAAGCACCGTCAGGCGTTTCTCACCGCGAGTTTTCTTGAGGGATTGGAGGGTATTGATTGCATCCTGATAGAGGTTTAGGCGTTTCTGCAGCGAGAAGAGGTGCATACCAAGTTGTTCTTCCGCTTCACTGCGCACATGCCCCGCGAACTGGCTGGCGGCGGCGTTGCAGGCTGATTCGGCAAGCCGTTTGCGCCAGAGGAATTTTGAGATGGCGAGGGCATCCTCCGGTGAATAGAACTCGAAACGCTCGGCGTCGGCGAGGTACTTCTGAATTGTGTGCAGGAGATAGAGCAGGCTCACGATATCGAGCCGGTTGTGGAGAAGCACTCCTGCAAGTGGTTCAGCATGACCATGCCGGAGGAAATCGAAATAGAGCTGGGGGATCAGGTAGCCGGGCGTATCGTTGTAGCGGTGGACCTCGAGGAGTTCGCGTTCGAGGGTCTGAAGTGTGGTGTCATTGAATCGCCCTTTCCAGAAGCGACGCGAGCAATGGAGCAGATCGATATGGTGCATCCCCTCGAACGGGTTCTCGCGACGCTGCATGGTGAAGCGGGTCTCCAGCAGCGGCAAATCGAAGGCTTTGCCGTTGAAGCTAACGACGACTTCCCTATCCGCCACCATATCCGCAATCGCATCGAGCATGGCCGGTTCATCGGGATAGTCAGGCAGGAAAAACTGCCGTACGACAAAAGAATCCCCTTCCGTGTAACCCACACCAACCAGAAACGCAACGGTTCCGCTGGCGGCGGAGAGACCGGTGGTTTCGGCGTCCACAAAGACGGCTTTGTCCAGTGCGGCTGTGCCGTTGTTGTGGCTGGTTTCGAAGCAGTCAAGATCAACTTTACCGTCACTCAGGACGGTTGTAACGGCGCGGTTACCGTGGAAGAAGTCGTGGTTGTAGCGGGTGTCGGACTGGAGGTATTTCCCCTCGGCCGTTGAGATCACCTCCCCACCGATTTGCTCGGCGAAATCGGATATGGCGGTGGAGTCTACTTCAAGTGGCTCCTGCTTGTTGAAGCGATCGAGAAAGTCGAACTTACTCATGTTGTAGGCGGTCCGTGCGCGGAAAAGGTCAGTTGGTAGATAAAGTATCGAGGTAGTCGATTGATTCCAGAATCTGTGAACGTACGAAGAGGTCGGCCTCGGTCTCGAGTAATGAGTTGAGTGCGGGCAGTTCCTCCTTACCATTTATACGTGCCAGTGACCAGATTGCCCAGCCACGGGTATTGGCGTCGTCGTATGCCAACATCGGTTCGATAAGCTTCTTTGCTTTCTGGATACGCAAGTCTCCAGCCAGGCGCACTGCGAGCATTCGAGTACGCTCATCAGGAGCGACTGAAATCTGCTCTACTATCGCGTCGTAGGCCAGGGAGTCGTACTTAATCAACCACTGGTAAGCGACCAAACGGACGGAGAAATGCTCATCCGCGAGTGCGTTGATAAGATCTTTGATCGACTCAGGTTGCATTAGACGGCCCAATGCAGCCGCTGCACTCTTGCGGGGTGAGAAGACTGGATCTTGCAGGTATGGCGTGACGAGCTTTGCTGAGCGTAGACCTCCGCCAGATTTTCCGATCGACTCGATTGCCTGCGCACGGACGGTGAAGTCTTCATGTTTTGCCACCCTGGCGAGGGCATCGACGGCAGTGGAGTCGTGAACTTCGCCCAAAGCCCAGGAGGTTGTGCGGAGTTGGTCTTTATTCTTGGTGTCGAGCGCCTTCAATAAATACGGCGTGGCTGCCTTGCCAATGCCGCGGTAGATATCGACGAGAGTGTGGCGTTCGCGAGCATCGGTGGAGTTGAGCTTGAGCGCGAGATACTTGGCGGCGGAGTCCCCCATCGCAATCAGAGAATCTTTGGAGGGCTGCACCAGAGATTGATAACGAATCTCGCCGGATGATGCCTGCGTGAAGAGGCGGAATACTTCCTCCTTCACCGGGTTGGCAGCTATAGCGATGCCGGCGCAAAGGATCAAGATGATGGCTATGCGCAGTTTCACTTTGCCACCTCCGCCGAGTCGGAGTCGATGTCGGCGCCAATGCCCCAACGGGATGGCGTAACCCAATAGCTGTTCTCCTTGCCATAACCACGATAGAAGTCTTTCCCCAGCAGATCGAGGAAGAGGCCGATCGAGCCGAAGTCGCGGCGCGGGTTGCCGTAGCCGTGCGTGTTGAAGTCGACGCGGGCAAGGTAGGCATCGCTGCCGGCGGCATCGATCAGCATGCCGATGCCGTTGGCGGAGCCCGCGGCTTGTGAGAGATCGGTAGCGCTGTATTGGTCGTCTCCAGCTTGATCGTAAAGCAGGCCGAAGGCGAGGTCATGGCCGCAGCCCTGCGAGACGCCTTTGCTGCTGTACAGATCGTTGCCGTCGATATCGAGCAGTGCGGCGAGACAGAGGTGCGTAGCTGCACCCTGGGCGTACTGGTAGGCGATGTAGTTATCGTTGCCTTTGTAGTCGACCAGTCCGCCGAGGCCAAACCAGTATGAAGCACCCTGCCCGAAAATATCGGCGATGTAAGTATCGTTGCCGTCACCGTCAATCAGCAGGCCAACTCCTCCCGACATATGTGGGCGGAGGCCATAACCGAATCCCTGCGAAAGTGAAAGGTAGTGGTCCTCGTAGCGGAGGATGTCACCATATTTTTGCCCGGCGACATAGATGTCGTTGTCGTGTGCGTCGATCAGTGCGCCGACTCCCATGATGAATCCGAAGCCCTGGGAGTAGAGGGCTGATTCGTAGCGGTCCTGACCATCGTTGTCGATCAGCATGCCGACACCAAATGCCCCGGTGCCTTGCGTGCAGATGTCACCCCGGTAGGTGTCGTTGCCCTCACGGTCAATCAGGATGCCCGTGCCGAACATGCCGCAGCCGAGTGAGAAGTGGCGGGCGACGTAGGTATCGTTGCCCTCCCAGTCGTCGAGGATGCCGCACCCGAAAAATCCGGCGCCGATGACGTGGTCTGATTTTGCCGTGTAGCGATCGTTGCCAGAGCAATCGATGATGATTTGTGAGGGGTGCTCTGGGTCATACTCAAGATCATATTCGTCGTCTCCGCCAAGATCGATGATCAGGGAAAACTTCCCTTCATAACGGTCATTGCCAGTACCGCCGATCAAAAAGTCCATGCCACCGAAAGATTTGTATTCCCGCCCAACATCGGAAACGCCCGGCAACCCTGCCAGCGCACCGCCATTGCGCATTTCGTATGGCAGGAGCTGCATCGAGGCGATGATGAACTCTGCGGAGGCCGTTAGCATAGCCCTCAGGTTGAGTTCAGTGCCGAGTTGGGAGAAGCGGACAGCGAGTGAGTCGTTAAGTTTCTGCAGTCGGTCGAGTTCCTCGATTGATTTATCGACGTCCTTTTCATTCTCCATGAGCAGAAGCGGAAAGCTGTCGCGGGCGAAGATGAATTCAGGTGAGTCGTCCATGACAGCGCGGAAGCCTGCTAGAGCCGCCTGCCGCTTTGCCACATAATTAGAGAGTCGGTTCGACCACTGTGCGCGGGGATCGATCGGTTCAGCTTTCTCTTTGATCTCCTTGGCGCGTAAGAGCCAGCTATTGGTGATGAGGGAAGCGAGGATGCGGTATTGCTCGGGGACATATTTTGTCGTGTCGAGTAGTGATGTCGATATCGAGTTAAGCCATTCCGGTATCTGAAGTGGTTGCAGGGTCAGAGAGTCGATGATGTCGAGGCGGAAGGTATCGAGGTCAACCCAGTCGGTGCGGAAGGCACAGTCGGAGGTGTCGATGGCGATATAGTTGAGAGTTTGATTGATCCTCTCGATCGGGAAGTTGAGGTCCTCCCCTGTGGCGACTACGGCGATCAGGAGGGCGAGAATCAGGCTGAAGATGACGCGTTTCATGGGTTTATACTATTGCCGATTTATGGGGTTTGGCAATCGTTTTTTGGGGAGGGGGGGGGTACGCGGTGCGGTCCCCATTGTAGGAGGACAGACATTCCTGTCTGTCACGGTTTGTAGGGGCGAATGGTATTCGCTCTTGAAATGAGATGTGGATTGGGCGATTGCCAATCGCCCCTACAGATTGCGTTCCAAGTGAACGTGACCTGCTATGGATTCCCGCCTGCGCGGGAATGACGGTGACGCTTGCGCCCCACCTTGGGGGGCGAGTGCCACTCGCCCCTACAAGAATGTCAAGCCCCGAGAGGGCTTGACCTACTCCCCTCTCCCACTCGTGGGAGAGGGGGGAGGGGTGAGGGTGTTTTCCACCGGGCTCAGCATGCTGAGCCCCTACGAAATACGCAGGTTCAAGAAGTAATGCCGCACGCGTTTACCTACCCTACCTGACCAACGAATAGACCACGAGCGCAATCAAGCCGACGACGATGAACAATCCAAGCACCAATATATAGCTCGAAAAAACTGCGCCGATGCGATCTTCCGGTTTGGAATCACTTCCAAACATCTGTTTGATCGTGTCTTCGATGAATGCCACTCTACGGTCTCCCTGGAAATCCACGCGGGGGCGAATGCCAATCGCCCCTACGAGATTTTGCTGTCACGTTCCAGGTGAACGTCACCTACCGTGGATTCCCGCCTGCGCGGGAATGACGGTGACGGTAACGCTTCACTTTGCGGGCGAGGTCAAGCCTCGCCCCTACGAAATGCCGTCAAGTTCCGAGTGAACTCGACCTACCGTGGATTCCCGCCTGCGCGGGAATGACCGTGAGGCTTGCGCTCCACCCTGGGGGCGAATGCCATTCGCCCCTGCGAGAATGTCAAGCCCCGAGAGGGCTTGACCTACTTCTCACTCCCGCGAGTGGGAGTGGGATCGGCCTGAGCGCGTTGTTGAGTGGGCGCAGCATGCTGCGCCCCTACTAGTCTTGTCGAGTATCCCTGGCGTTTCTACCGTACCGGGCCGGCGGAGACGATCTCTTTCGGGCAGCCGTCGGAGAACTTCTTGAAGTTCTCAATGTAAAGCGCTGCCAACTGGTCATACTTGCGGTTGTAGGCCTCCCTG
>JBECKX010000128.1:0-19332 GCA_040235515.1 Candidatus Zixiibacteriota bacterium | reverse complement strand
GAGTTGAAGGGGTCCGCTGAAGTAACCACACGCGTCAACCCGCGACTCACCCTCTCATTCCTGGGTGGAGTCGAGAACATCAGCCGCGAGGACTACATCACACCGGGTGATGGATTGACGACAACCCGGCTGATCGGGCAAGCGAAAGCGCGTTATCGGAAGGGATTGAAGTATTCCACCAACTTGAAGTATCGAATAGTCAGCACTTCTGATCCCTTCACTTCGGGACGCGGGTTATTCGAACGAGTCGGTCGCGAAGAACTGGAAATCATTACCCCGCCCGGGTTTGCGTTCTACTATCAACGGGAGGATCTCCGCTATCAGGATATCACAACCGAGCCGACCATTGAACATCAAGTCGAGTGGAATTCTACCATCACCACCGGAAATCGGACCTCAATCTTTGTCGGATTGAAGGGCAAGTTCGACAAGAACAGCAAGCTCGATTCGCTCGATGTGAAACACACTTCACTGCAACCGAATCTGCAGTTGACTTTCACGCCGGAGCCGAGGTGGTCCCTGAGTGGAGGATACACGCTTAACTACTACAAATCGCGGGGGCCGGTGGCTGTTGCCCTCTTCGATGGCTGAGCGGGCCATATATTTAACGACGCCGTGAGCGTCGACGGAGAAGAAGTCACCCTGAGCCAACACTTTGGCTCGATGTACACGATGAGCGATTATACCGCCAACATTCACAATTTCAATCTCAACGTCAGCTTCATTCCATCCTCTCGGGTTATCCTCACCGCTTTTGCCAACTACAATTTGTCGAAAGGTGAGTTGGAGCAGGTCGAGATGCCATCAGTTGAAGAAAGGCTGGATGGTCACCTGAGTCACCAGGATTTCACCTTCCTCGAGATGCACACCTACTCCGATCTCGACTACAAGTGGCTGCGACTCAATCTCGGGATCGAATATCTCTTATCCCCCCGGGTAACTCTGACGGCTGATGCTGAATACAGCGATCTTACGGATGATTCGGGCGGCTGGGTTTATGGGGATGAAACCGGGTCACTGCTTATAGTGCGAGGCGGAGTGAGGATCGAATTTTGAGCCGTTAATCGCGACCTCAAGGAATCTGTTCCTGACTGCGGGATCTTGCGGCCATAGCCGACTCGCCGCCGGCCAGGAACCGCCAGCAAGGGCCCTTCCGGCGGGAGGGGCCCTTGCTTTTTTCGGCCACTCAGAGCGATGCTGCCGATTTTAGCATCTCCCCTAACGGGAATCGTTGGCATTTACAAAGAACTCACTCCCTTGGGGTTGACTCCAAAGCTTAATTCGCCTATATTCCTAAATAGGAACTTTTACCCGTAAGCAGGTTGTATAATCGGTATGGATAACAGCAAAATCAACATGACTCAGATGATGGAAGCCTTCGAGAAGACTCTCAAATCGAAGGGGCTGCGAATCACCCATCAGAGGACTGAGATTTTCAAAGCTTTGATAAAACATACCGATCATCCCACGACCGAGAACGTATTTAATCAGGTAAGAAAGCACCTGAAATCGATTTCTCTCGATACGGTCTATCGAACCATTGCGACATTCGAAGAATATGGCTTGATCAAGAGAGTGCATCACATCGACAACGCGACGCGCTTCGACATGAATGTCTCCAATCACCACCACCTGGTGTGCTCAAACTGTAACAAGATCGAGGACTTCTACTGGCCTGACTTTGACCGGATGAAGCCGCCGAGCTCGATCGACCACTGGAGTGATGTTGAAGTGAAGCATGTCGTGATCAAGGGCATTTGTTCCAATTGCAGGAAGTAGTGATAATAGACTTATTAGCTCTATGATACGGACAGGTACGCATCTAAATAAGAATAATTACCATCTAATAACCGCACGCTTTATGTGCATCAAAATTCTAAGGAGAGAAAATGGCAGACAAGCATGAAGGAACCGGAGGCCAATGCCCGGTCACGGGCGCGGGGGGGAAAAAGTCTCGCGGAACCAGCAATCGCGATTGGTGGCCGAATCAGCTCAATCTGAGCATTCTCCATCAGCATTCTTCCCTATCAAATCCGATGGGTGAGAAATTCAACTACGCCGAGGAGTTCAAGACTCTTGATCTTGACGCCGTAAAGAAGGACCTCTATGCCCTGATGACCGACTCGCAGGATTGGTGGCCGGCCGACTACGGTCACTATGGCCCCCTGTTCATCCGTATGGCGTGGCACAGCGCAGGCACCTACCGTGTCTCAGACGGTCGCGGCGGCGCAGGTACCGGAACCCAGCGATTCGCGCCGGTCAACAGTTGGCCCGATAACGCCAACCTCGACAAGGCACGCCGTCTCCTCTGGCCGATCAAGAAGAAATATGGCCGTAAGCTTTCCTGGGCTGACCTGATGATCCTGGCCGGCAACTGCGCGCTTGAGTCGATGGGCTTCAAGACCTTCGGGTTTGGTGGAGGTCGCGCCGATGTCTGGGAGTCAGAGGAGGATATCTACTGGGGCACCGAGACCGAGTGGCTGGGTGACAAGCGCTACACAGGCGAGCGTGATCTGGAAGATCCCCTTGCCGCCGTACAGATGGGCCTCATCTACGTTAATCCGGAAGGCCCCAATGGCAATCCCGACCCGATTGCTTCCGGCCGCGACATCCGCGAGACATTCGCCCGTATGGCAATGAATGATGAAGAGACCGTCGCTCTGGTGGCCGGTGGGCACACGTTCGGCAAGTGCCACGGAGCCGGTGATGCCGCGCTCGTTGGCGCTGAGCCGGAGGGTGCCAGTATCGAAGAGCAAGGCCTGGGCTGGAAGAGCAGCTACGGCAGCGGAAAAGGTGATGACACGATCACCAGCGGCATCGAAGGTGCCTGGACCCCGACCCCGACCAAGTGGGATAACAGCTACTTCGATACCCTACTGGGCTATGACTGGCAGAAGGTGAAGAGCCCTGCCGGCGCCTGGCAGTGGGTGCCGACAGACCCAGCCGCAGCAACCACGGTTCCGAAGGCACATAATGCTTCTGAGAAGACCGGTCCGATCATGACGACGGCTGACATGGCACTGAAGCTGGACCCGATCTATGCTCCCATCTCCAAGCGCTTCCATGAGAATCCCGAGGAATTCGCGGATGCCTTCGCGCGCGCCTGGTTCAAACTTACGCACCGTGACATGGGTCCGCGGACACGCTATCTCGGTCCCGAAGTCCCGGAAGAGGAACTGATCTGGCAAGACCCGATTCCGGCGGTTAATCATGAGTTGATCAACGCCGCTGATATTGCCGCCCTCAAGAAGAAAGCTCTCGATTCCGGGCTCTCTATCTCGGAGCTTGTCTCGACTGCATGGGCTTCGGCATCGACATTCCGCGGTTCCGATATGCGCGGTGGCGCCAATGGTGCCCGAATCCGCCTCGCTCCTCAAAAGGATTGGGAGGTCAACCAGCCTGCCCGGTTAGCCAAGGTGTTGAGCAAGCTCGAAGCAATTCAGAAGGAATTCAACGCTGCACAATCGGGCAACAAGAGGGTCTCTCTGGCTGACTTGATCGTGCTTGCGGGTTGTGCCGGCGTGGAGAGCGCCGCCAAAGCCGCCGGAATCAACGTGACCGTTCCGTTCACGCCCGGTCGTATGGACGCCTCGCAGGAACAAACCGAAGTTGACTCATTTGCCTATCTCGAACCGAAAGCCGACGGCTTCCGTAACTATGTGCGCGATGCCCGCGGCTTGCCGACCGAGGAACTGCTGGTCGACCGTGCGAATCTTCTAACCCTGACCGCTCCCGAGATGACGGTGCTGGTCGGTGGTCTGCGCGTTCTCGAAACGAACCATGGCCAGTCACGGCATGGTGTCTTCACCAAGCAGCCAGGAAAACTCACCAACGACTTCTTCGTGAATCTGTTGGATATGGGAGTTACCTGGGCGCCGACTTCCGGGTCACACGATATCTTTGAAGGACGTGATCGCAGCTCCGGTCAGGTAAAATGGACGGGGACTCGAGTCGATCTGATCTTCGGCTCGAATTCACAGCTTCGCGCCATTGCAGAAGTGTATGCCTGCGATGATGCCAAAGAAAAGTTCGTGCATGACTTTGTTGCCGCCTGGGACAAGGTGATGAACCTGGACCGTTTCGATCTCAGGTAGTCTCGATCTGGTCCGACTACCTCTAGCTTGATTACCGGGAGGTCGCACCTAGTGCGGCCTCCTTTTCGTACCGCGCTAGTCTATCTTTACATCGAGTAGCCCCGTGGGCTTCAGCGCCGCCTGATAGCCGTCACAAAGCTGGATTCCGATTTCGCAGATTCGATTAACCGCGACTTGACTGCCGCGAATCAGGTCGCCCAGTGGTTTACCTTCGACATGCGCCATCGAGAAGAACGGGGCACCCTCATGTTCCCTCACTTCGTAGATCGGGGCGATGTCTGGGTGATCAAGCAGCCTGCGGCATGAGCCCCCCTCACAAACCGTTTCCGCATCTCCGGATTGACACCGAGATTCGTGGGTAAGAACTTCAACGCAATGCGACGCTCCAACTGTGTGTCCTCTGCAAAGTAAACCTCACCCATTCCCCTCGCCCCTATCTTCTCCAGGCCGGGTCGCGGCGTCTGATACAGTTGCTCCTCCTCCAGATCAGACACGAGATCGTGGGCATACCTGAGATTGAAACGATAAGAATTTAGAAGCTGGTCTTTATTGAAGTTCATTAAGTTCATTTAGCAGCATAGCCGGAGGAATTGCACTCTGAAAGATTTCGAATTTACTTGTGCGAATACTGCGAGTTAGCTGGCATAATCAACGACTCATCGATGCGTCTCAGAAGCAGGATGTGGAGCGAGATAACATTGGCGGCCAGGACTCGACCATTGCACCATCGTTGTGCATCGAGTGCGAGGCAAGTGGCTGAGCGGACCAATGGCTCACTTCCCGCGAAGCGCTTTACAAGACTGGAGTTACTATGAACGCTCTGTTTCCACCCGTCGAACCATACCGCACCGGTACACTTCAGGTTTCCGACCTCCATACGCTGTTTTATGAAGAGGTCGGTAATCCACAGGGCAAGCCGGCGCTCTTCCTTCATGGCGGACCGGGAGTCGGGATTAAGCCTGGCTATCGGCAGTTCTTCGATCCTGACTTCTACAGAGTAATCCTGCCTGATCAGCGGGGCGCAGGCAGGAGTACACCGCACGCAGAATTGAAGGAGAATAATACCTGGGCGCTGGTCGAAGACCTGGAGAAGTTGAGACGGCATCTGGGGATTGATAAGTGGCTCATTCTTGGTGGCAGCTGGGGAAGCACGCTCGCTCTTAGCTATGCAATAACTTACCCCGATGCCATCGTCGCGATTGTTATCAGGGGCATTTTTCTTGCGCGTCAGTGGGAAACCGATTGGCTCTTCAAGCAGGGTGCTTCAGAAATCTACCCCGACCAGTGGGATCAATTCGTCGCGATGATTCCGCATGAAGAGCGAGGTGATATCGTCGCTGCCTACTATCGCAGGCTGACTTCGGAAGATGAGAAGATCCGGATTGAGGCGGCACGACGATTCAGCAACTGGGAGGCCTCTACGATGTGTCTGGTGCCGGATCCGCAGGCTATCAGCGATATGACTGAGATACACTCAGCGCTCTCGATCGCCAGAACGGAGTGCCACTTCATGTTGCACCGTTGTTTTATGCCCACAGATAATCACCTGCTCGACAACATCAACAAGATTAGTCATCTCCCCTGCCGCATTGTGCAAGGACGCTATGATGTTATCTGTCCGACCCGTTCAGCGTGGGACTTGCACAAGTCGCTGCCTGACTCGGAGCTGCGAATAGTCGCCGACGGGGGGCATTCACCGTTCGATCCCGGAATGACCAGTGAATTGGTCCAGGCAACCGAGGATTTCAAACCGCTGTTCTAAAGAAAATTGCTGTAGCTGCAGTTACACTCGAGTGCAATCGCCCCATCGATTGGGGGATGAGCAAACCCTACATGTGTGGCCACAACCAGCCGAAAGTACCGGCGGTTACCAGCGCATAAATCAGGCCATCGAACATTGACTTGATCGTCGTGCTCCAACTGCGGGCGTACCAGATCGAACTCTGCGCCAGCGCAAGAGCATACCCGAGGAAAGCTGCACACCCGGCAAAACGAAACACCGCGAGATAGGAACTGCCCGGCGTTACTGCATGCCAGGCAACATAACCCGCGCAGATACTCACCACGACACTGTACAGAAACCACAGCACCAGATTTTTCCCCATATTGAAGGGGCCGTTCTTGATTACCGTCATAACGATGACAGGGCCGTTATTGAGCTTCTCCATGAACTCAGGCGTTTTCATATCTTTCATCGTGCCGGCCCGCGGCAGCATATAGTCGCCCGGCTGTATTTTGAATGGCCGTAGCGCGGTCTGAATGGCATCCTGATCAGCCAGCATCTTGTAATCGTTCGCATGATACCCGAGCAACATGTGAATTATCGAGCTTACTACGAAGACGAACACTGCCGAGAGCAGGATTGGCGCCCACAAAGTCGTGAGGAATTCCATGGCCGATACCTCCATTAGTCGATGATCAGTTTTTCTTCTGTAACGATTGTGAAGCGGGTTGCCGCCTTGTTGCCAGATTGATAGTTAGTGCATTCAACCCGCGCAAGCGATAAAATCTTGCTTCATAGCTGCCGGTGTCTGAATCATGTCGATGACATACCCACGTCAGGTGACTCGACCCGGGTGAAGGCACTCGTCGGGGAAGACAAAAGCAGCAAAAAGACCACCTCCGGCTCAGGGAGGCATTCAGCATTCAGCGTTCAGCGTTCTTGCTCGCTCGGCGGGCTGAGCGCCGGCTGTTCGACTCGAATGCTACGCGGCCTCATCGTGGCGATTTCCAGGAGCTTGCGTTTGTGCATGTGATGGAGAAGCACCCGAAGTGAGTGACGAGAGCAGATTAACCTGCTCTCGCCAATTTGTTGACGCCGGCCTTGCCTTAGTAGGAGCCCGCCAGCCTCGACTTATCGCCGACCCGGGTTTGCCTCCCGAGCGTCGCGCGGATTCGTGCCAGATGGTGGTAACTGTGCCGCAGCGCGTGATCCTCGAGCATAAACTGCGCCGTGAGCGGCGCGTCAGCGTACAGCGACACCATTGCGGCGCTGTCAAGCTCCGCATCCGTCAACTTTCTTACGGCCTCAGCCGCCGCTTCGGCATTGGTCCTCAAGTGTTCAAGTGCTGCCTCTTTGCTGATCGACGCAAACTCACGGGCGTGTTCTGCGTTCATCTGATCGATACCGGCCTTGGTGACCCCTTCGATCCTCTTGCCGGCTGCAAGTGTTTGCACCAGCTGAATCTCCAGCGGGTAGACATTGGCGACGTGGTGGACTACTACACCGATCGACCGTCCATCCCCGGCCACGCTCTGCTTCCACTCATAGTCCGTCAATTCTGCGGCGAAAGCTGCCAGCTGGTCGGCTCCCTGTATCAGCCTGTCGGCCAGAAAGTTAGCCCGCCTGTTTGTAACTGTGTTGGGACTTGCCATATGTTGGCTTCTCCTGAATTGTTGGTTGTAAATGAATCGATTCTCTCACAGAGAGAATCAGTCTACGGTTCTCGTTATCTATGTTGCCGCTCGGGATGATACCCGGATCTAAACATTGCCACTTGCCCGCGTTCGCAAACTGTCCTCCATCCCATCACGGCGACTGTTTCAGTTTTCCTCTTCCAACCCCGGTTCAGTAACCGAGCCTGGTCTAACTGGGCCTATAATACGAATGATTGCCCACAATGTCCTTGTGGCGCCCTTATCATTCCCTTAGGTTTGTCTGATGATCTGGCGATTTGGGCCCTTTGAACTTGACGAAGATCGGCGCGAACTGCGGCTCGGCGGTCGTGAGGTCATGGTTGAGCCACTGGTTTTTGACCTCCTGGCCGACTTGATCCGACATCGTGATCGCGTGGTCTCTAAAGATGAATTGTTTGATCGAGTCTGGGCGGGTGCAATCGTAACCGAGGGCTCTCTCCAACGAGCCGTAAGCCTTGCCCGCTCTGCGCTTCGCTCCGGAGAACTCGCGGACGCGATCAAGACGTTTTCACGACGCGGCTACCGATTCACCGCCGGCGTGACAGAGACAGACACCACCCCGGTCGGTGCGCAAGCCGACGTCAGCGCTACCCCATTGCTGGCCGCGCGCAAGGAATTCGAGCGAAACAACTGGAGAGGCGCACTTAATGCATTCGTTGCTGCCGATGAATCGGAGGGGCTGACTGGTCCCGATCTCGAACGAACGGCGTGGTGCCATCTCAATCTCGGCCGTCCCGGAGACTCGATTTCGTGGCTTGAGCGGGCCGCCACGGCTCATTCGATTGCCGCGGATTCGACAGGCGTGGCAAGGGCCGCCGTTTTGTTGTGTCAGGTACATTTGGAGGCGCGGCAGCTGACGATTGCAAGTGGGTGGCAGCAACGCGCGGAAAAGCTTCTTGCCAATCACTCTCCCTGCAGGGAGGTTGCACAATTTGAGTGGATCACGGGACGCCTTGCGCTGGCGGGAGGAGATATCGAGACTGCTTTGCGACATGCCGAACGCGCACTGGAACTCGCACGAGCAATCGAGGATTTCGACCTGGAAGCGGTGTCACTCATTTACCTTGGGCATGTTTGCATAGTGCGAGGTGACGTGCGCAGAGGACTTGCGCTGCATGAAGAGGCCGGAGCTGCAGTCCTGGGAGGGCCGGTGGCGCCCTGGTTTGCAGGATTAGTCTACTGCGGCCTTGTTTACATCTGCCAGAACCGGGGCGATTGGTCGCGGGCGGCACACTGGACGGAGGCTTTCGGTAGGTGGTCGCAACGCGCAACCACCGCGACCTATCCTGCGGTTTGCCGGATGCATCGCGCTGAAGTCCTTGCCCTAAAAGGAGAACTCGAGACAGCCGAACGCGAAATTACCGAAGTGCGCTCAGAGCTCGAGGTGAGCGCCCCCTGGGCTGTCGGCGACGCGGAACGGCTTCACGGTGAAGTTCTGCGCGCCCGCGGAGACTTGACAGGCGCTGAAGAAGCCTATCGTCGTGCACAGGTGGTCGGATGGGATTCCTGCCCCGGGTGGGCAGAACTCCTGATCGAGCGCAAAGATACGACTGCCGCAATTCGTGCACTGGAAAGAGCACTCGAAAACCCATCCTGGCCTTGTCGCCAGAGACGCCGACTGCTGGCCGCAGCCCTGACTCGCGCTGCTGCGCTCTCCGGCGATACAACTCGTGCTCAACAGGCACTCGACATAGCTATGTCGATTGAGAATGGTGATGTCACACCGGCACAACAGGGTGCTCTTGAGCGAGCACGCGCAGAGATCGCCGCCTCAGAGGGACGCGTCGAAGACGCAGTCCAGTTGTTGCGATCTGCGCTGCGAATCTGGCGAGAGATCGACGCCATCCTTGAAGTCGCCCCAATTCACGAAAGGCTGGCCGAACTCCTCCTCTCTGCCGGCGACTCCAGCGGCGCCGTGATGGAACTCAAAGCGGCAGAAAACCTCTGGCGCGAGGCAGGCTCTGTCTCGCGGGCGAATGCGTGCGCATCCCGGTATCAGGACCTTCCTACCACCTAGTTCGTTCTGAATCTCAATTGTCTAGCTCTTTCCGCTTTGAAGCGGTTGAAAATCAATTTTATAGATGCGTGTTGTCTCTTATCGAGATCTCTCTTAGCTTGAATCAGAATCGGCAACATTCTGATAAGGAAACAATCATGTCCAGTGTCAACGATATGCCTGATCACAGGCGCGAGACCACGATGGAAGATTCCTGGAAATCGGTTGATCCCTACGAGTACTTCATGGGTCGCTGAAGCCGTCTGGTAGCACAAGAATTCATCCAATGGCTCTCTCCTCCTCCCCGCCTGAAGTGGCTGGATGTGGGCTGCGGCTCTGGCGCTTTGAGCGATGCCATTATCGAAGGTGGTTCCCCGACGGAACTCACGGCCATAGATCAGTCGGAGGAGTTCTTGCTGGGGCTCCGGACCAGGTTGGGAAATCTGGCGCAGCTCAGAGTGGGAGATGCAATCGCGTTGCCGCTGGAGGATGAGTCGGTTGATTACTGTGTCTCCGGACTTGTGCTCAATTTCATTGCCGAACCTGTCACGGCCCTGACCGAGATGCGACGTGTCACCGGACCGGATGGGACAGTTGCCGTTTATGTCTGGGATTACACTGGAAAGATGGAGTTCCTCAGCAAGTTCTGGGACACCGTCGTTAAGCTTGACCCTGCTGCATCGAGTTTGCATGAACGATCTCGTTTTCCAGCGTCCACCGAGAAGGGCTTGACTGCACTGTTCGAGGATGCCGGATTGGAGAGGATTGAGTCCGCGCCTTTGGATGTTGTTACACACTTTCGCAGCTTCGATGATTATTGGAAACCGTTTCTCGGCGGCCAGGGTCCGGCACCAACCTATCTTATGTCAAAGGACGAGTCAGAGAGACGCAAGCTGCGCGAGGCTCTGTTCAAGAGCCTGCCGATCCGGGATGATGGCTCGATTAGGCTTGAGGCTCGCGCCTGGGCGGTGAAAGGCAGGCGTGCGAATACTTGAGAGGCGTTGTAGCTGTGAGTCTACCCGCCACCATGAATCTGCTGTGGAATTGTCCTCCCCGCTATTCTGCAGTCCGGACCGACCCTCCGGAATTGAATCCATCGCAGTACTCCCTGATTGGAAAAACATACAATTTAAAAATGGTGGAGGTGGGGGGGTAGAAAGTGGGTGTCTTGGTAACCTTTTGGCAATCGCCCACTTACGAGACAACTCGCTGGACCACAGTGAATTTCAGCTTTTATTTGGTTTTGTTTGTCTCTGGAAAATCAGCGTGTTTTTCATTCAAGTTGGCACAAATTCTCTGAGAGAATCTTACCGACTACTACCTCATGACCAATCGCAGAGCATCGACACTCACAAACTTGTGATGCGATTCAGCTTGATATTAAGTAGTTAGCTTCGTCTACTTACTGGTAGGGGAGGATATGAAATTAAGGTGATTTTGGGCACACCGCGCTTAGGATGCATCTAGTGTGTTGGCTCGGTTATGTAGTCTAGGTCTACCAAGGAGGATAGGATGAAATCAACTCTGATTTTGCTGGCTGCGTCCATATTATCTCTGTTCTTGGTAGAGTCGTGCTCTAAAACAAAGCCTTTTTCATCGGACAATACGTTCCATGTTCGGGGTGTAGTCATCGATGAAGGCCATAATCCAATAGCAATGGCCACAGTCAGCTTGAAGGTAAACACCCGCGCCTGGGATCTAACTACCGGTGAGGCAGGAAGCTTTGACACGAGTTTTCTCGGGGGTGACAGCTTGATAGTCGGGCTCTCGGTTCTTGCCGATGGATATATGCCTTTCGACGACACGCTTGTAGTAAAGCAAAGCGAGATAGACCTAAGTATTGTCCTGAAAAAATGATTGAGGAGGGAGCAATGAGGTGTAAGAAGTATCTCTGCCTCCTTCTTCGATCCACCCCAATATACTTACTTTCAAACTGGACCGAGATTTGTTGGGGCAGGTCACCGGCGCTATCATGAATCGCTTAACAACGTAACGCCGGCAGATGTTTACACCGGCAGACATGTGGGATACTTGAGGAGAGGGAACGAATCGAAGAACGAACGATGAAGCAGAGGAAACGCGAATACCGAAAAACGATTGCCAAGCGCCAAACTGTGGCTTAACTTTCATAGCAGAACTGTCCACTTTGTTTGAAGACGTACAATGAGGCTATTCGCCTATACCAGACAAACGCACTCTTGACTTGACCCTGTACGCCACTAATCATCTTTAGCTTCTGACAATTGGTTTCAGTAGCCCAGAGGTACTCGGAGAATTCACGATTGTTGAGCGTGATCTCCTCAACTCCCTCGTCTAACGGGCCACAAAGGAAGGCTATGCCTGGGATTTTCGGGCCTTTGGCACGCATAATTTCGTACGCGATGAGTGGCATAAACACGCGGATACGAATACCGAATTCCTCGAAATACTGCCGCTTGAGCGCCTCCTCAAAGTTCTCTCCCGGATGAACCTGGCCGCCTCCACACTCCCATTTACCCGGAAACAACTCGCGATCAGGAGATCTCTTGGCAACGAGGATTTCAGCCTTCTGGTCAACCGTTCTAAAACAAAAGCCCGCCGCATGGACTTCGATTTGGTAAGATCTGTCCTCTCTTCGAGTGTACTTTGTACGAGACGACTTCATGCTCATACTCTATGCTGCAATGCAGCATTTGTCAAGATTAGATGAGTTTCGAACTGGACGCTCGCAGGATAGGACACTTCAGTTTATCCGCAGAAATACCCTCTTCCGGCAACTAATACCGGAGTAGAAGAAGATGTTCGAACTGTGACCGGAAATTAACTTGTTCTTCACGCAATGCCGCTATGAATCGACGAGTTCTTCAATCTTGTTAACATAAATACTCAAACTTGTCTCCAAACTCGTCACGTTGGTCAAATAAGGGATCGATCGGATTTCGGTACGTCAAATGGCTTCAGCGTCCTTCCGACATCAATATGCCGGAAAACTCTACTTCACAAAAGTCTAATGGGCCGGCAAGCTTATGCACTGTACTCATCTGCTATGATCTTTGGCGAATCTCTACATCAACTTGGCAAAGTCTGAAAAGTATGCTAACTGGCGCTCCAATAGCAGCTTATGCGAAGCTCGCGATCAAAAATGCTCACGGCTTTCAACTAGCTGGCTAAAGTATCCACGGTAGTTGCCGATAAGACGTCTGCTGCCATTCAATCCAATCAGTAATATAGCCGATAATAACAGTACAGTCGCTATTTGCCATGGAGGCTAAGAATGAGTGTTGAGGAGCTGCTACGCATGCTAGCAGATGCTTCTCCCCCTATGTTGGGGGTAGTTGGCCTAATGTTTACATATGCATGCTTCATCAAATCAAACAGAATACCGCATTGGATGGCTTTGACGGGGTTTCTGCTTACTTATTTTGGGATTCTGCTACTTGTGATTGTTCTGACCTAGACCATCCTGAGTCTAAGTGAATGATGTTCGCATTTAGTTCATGCGGTACCCGGTTGGTCTAACCTCGCATCGAGCGAGTGTGAACGTACTCCATGAGTCTTCGAATTATAGGCCCAAACAGGGTACTCTAAGTAGAATGCCATTCTAGAATAGAGAGCCTCATGCGCTGTTAGTCAACTAACAGTCTCAACTCTAATTCAAGCGGCAGGGAATTGTCTCGAAAAGTAACTCATGTGAGTGCGCTGAGTGAGGAGTCAGACGCGAGCTCAATCCGGTGTGCCAGATAAAGCGTTATGGATTGTCAGAATCCTCGCAGCTTGAAGAGTCTTCTCATGTACTCTCTGGAATCCAATTTGGCGATCTCTTGATTCTCTGCCATGACTCTATTCATCGACCTATTGTATCTCGGGTTGACCTTTTCCCCTAATTGGCGAATTAGTTCGTCGAGTCGCGACTGTCGTTCTTTTTCTGAGCCATATGTGACCGAAAATAGCGTTCTTATGATCTCTTCCATTTCAGAGAGCCTGTCGGCGCGTCTTAGCAAATCCGCAATTTGGAAGGTGTAGTCGTGCTTGCGCTGAAGTATCCTTGAATCTACATCGTCGTCATTTACCTCCCAAGTAACCGACCAAAATTGTAGCTCCCTTACCATGAGAAGCTTCATGTATATTTCAAAACGCAACCGAGTGAGGTTCGAATGGCCTTTCATCCACGCCTGTACAAGTAGGACTACTATGCCGCCGATTATCGCCGATGCTAATGCCAGTGTCGCTCCAGCAATCGCCTCTTCCATATTCATCACCTCCAACTCAAGAATGTGAAGTCTCTAGTGTAAGGATAGAACTGACGTAGTAATATCAGAATTATCCTATCAGTTTCAGCGTCAGAAGTACATCAGTTTCTATTGACTACTGAGCTTTGCACCCATACATTGCAGACTGAGCGCGGCCTGCGTAGGTGAATCGAGAGTTTCCATCCCCCTCTCTCGACAGCGCTGCTGCGCACTTGTTCAAACTCAGGGGTGTAACGATGATTGAGCTCTCTTCAGCAGATTCCGTTTTTCAGTTAGCGTTTGCATTGAACTCTGTCTTCGTGATTCTGAACGAGCGATATGTCCGGGGCAAACATGAGTTTGTTCGAGTATTTCAAAGTGAACTGAAGCGAGCTGCTTGCGACTTGGACGTTACAGTTGATCAGGATACGATTCACAAGTACTTAACAAGGGCACTTCTTGGATATCGTCTTCTAAACTGGTGGTACAGGCTTACAATGCTGGCTTCAATGCTTGCAGTCGCCATCTCGGGGTATCTGCTAATACACGGCGTCACTGCATCTGATGCGCTCATGTCGGACAGAGTGTTTCGCTGGCTTTCAATAGGACTGCTATTTGTCATTCCAGCGATGTCGTATGCGTTCCACTGGTACTCTGGTTGGGCGATTTCATTGTTAAAGAGCCAACTGCGTCTCACTGAGGATGAAGCAAGAATCATTGTTGCAACATTCCCAATAATGAGGCTAGCTGATGGCATAGGTGAGCTGAGTCAAGAAATGGAATACCTGATTGCACAAATAGAAATAGCCAATTGGGTATCCAGAATCAAGTTGAAGGTTCAACTTATGAGACTCCAACTGCCGCTACTAGTTCAGAGAGTTCGAATCTGGATCAAGTCACTTTACGAGCGGCCAAAGGGAAGGTAGTGCACTACCGCCCGCTGCGTGAGCGCCTTTCATCGATCGTCGGGAGACCACTTTAGTAGGCGAACTGTCCGTGGCGGAGATAAATGAGACTCGAAGTTTCCCCCGAGTCTCCAGGTGTTCACTTGATTCAGGCTGCCGCTTTGAGCAATTGTCCAGCTCTCCTTTCTAGATTCACCCTGATATTGGTGAACGGAATCTTCCTCGCAGTTGCCGTAAGTCCTTGAACCAATCCCCAGAGCGTGCTGATATTTTCTCCTTCCGCTTGGCCAATTTCCCAGGCACTGGTTAGCTCTCGCTTGGAAAAGGGTTTGTCATCAGCCCACTTGAGCATTTGCTCAAGATCGGTGCCGACGGGATACCTCATGGCGCGATTGACTGCGTCCATGATGGCTGCGTTGCGCTGCGATGAGCCAAGGAATGCTTGCAATGCGGGCAGGGCGTCTTCATGAAATCGCTTTACCGCATTGTCGCGGTGTACGATCCGGATTTCATTGACGTCCTCGGCTCCCCATACGATGTGATTGCCGCAAATGTAGTTGTAGAGGAATGTGGTCAGGCCGAAAGACGCCGCTCCGGTTTCGGAGTTCCAGCAGAAGAAACCTCTGCCGAGTTTGACGCCGTCGATCTCCAAGGACTGCTCATCATTGACCATGAAGACGAACATGTCGCGGTCGGAGGCATAGAGTCCAGAGCACTCTGATTGATTGTTGGGATGAGCGGGCGGTGTCTTCCACGGGGAATCATGAGTCGCCTCGACTATAGTGCTGACGACATCAATATCCCAAATACGGCTGTATCTGGGGCCGGTGAGCGCCGCAATGTCGGTTCTGGCAGGAGTCTGGAAGTCTCCTTCGATTTCTCTCTTTAGTAACTGACAAGAGGCACTATAGCGCCTTTGTGATTCCCGTAGACATTGCACAGTCAGTTCTGCGGGCAATGACCTGAGATAAGAGGCCGGTGCTCTAAGCCAATTGGTACATAGTTGCCCAAATGACCAATGGGTAAGGCGAGAGGGTGCTGAACTGCCGTTGAGGACTATGGCACCTTTCTCATCGGAAGTGATGTGAAACTGCTGTAATTTGGTCTCCAACTCCGCAGAGGCGAGTTTTCTGCTCTCCACATACTTGCGTAATGCACCAAGATTAGGGAAACGTTCGTCCTTAGGGCGCTTTGACCACTGGCGGTGGGCTTCGTAGAGATTCTGAGACATGCTGTCTCCTCCTTGATCTGTGGGTGATTTCGTTGTTGAATGAACAATCAGGTAACAAGCTTCTTGGAGCTTGTCTACTCTTAGTGTAGGAGGAGAAAGGGAACCGGTTCAATTACCGGAAACGGTAATTAGTGTGGATAACCCTGCTATCTTGAAGTAATACTCCGTTAACTGAGTTGATCCTGTCCAACTCAGGCAATTGTCAACTGAGACTTGATGAAGAACTAGTGGCGGGCGATTGTTTCAGAAATCAGTTTGCAGCAAAGTGCGAGTTGAAATGTAATTCTAACGGAAAAGTCCGTCAAAGAAACCGCGAATCGCATCCCATATTGCCCGAAATGGCGCTGATATAATAAGCCCAATGCTGCGGGCAATGTCATATACTTGGTTTCTGATCCACCCTATGAAGGAATCCTCGCTTCTCGTTACCTGTCGGTATCTGGAGGAACTCAGCTGACCAAGCTCATCTCTCACTTCATCGACAATGTAGTTGATGTCGTCGTCTGAGATTCTACCCATCTATAGCTCCTTTCATTGTACTTAGCGCAGCAGATCGGGATCTATTGTCGCTGCGAAATCTTCTATTGACTTTCGACCATATAATACCCACGCCCTGTCAGAGTCACAGGCATTTAGCATAGCTTCAAAAAGCTGCTCAAGATGATAACCCCTCATGGCGGAATACGGGATGATCCGAGAGACATCTATCCCAGGAACGATGTCCCTGAATAACTCGATAATGTACTCTAACCGTTTTGCAATTGTCTCCTTCTGACTCTTGGAAGGCAGATTCGCGCGATGAAACCAGCTCCCAGGCTGCATAAGATCAACTTGATTCAGCCCGATCACCAAACGACTAGTAAGCTGATCTTGGGATGGTGCGACGACGTCCCTTATCATCTGCTTATCGTATCCCATTGCACGAGACGCAGCGTTAATCACCCACACGGCTACGTCACATTCGCTCAGCACTTGATTATAAAGTTGTTTGTATTCTGCGCAGTCGAGGTCGGGATCATCTCCAAGGCCAGGCATGTCAAACACTGTAATCACTCCGTTAGCACCATCCACGGTTTGAGCTTCCACTCTCAGTTCGGCTTCTTCGGTTGTGCATGCTCCAACATGACCAACCGGGAGACTCGTTCCAAATAGTGCATTTATAGTACTGGATTTGCCAGCGCCAGCCTGACCAATGATGGCTATCTTGGGTGGTTTTTCCTCTTCCGCGCGTTTCCTCTCGCTGAGCCTCTTGATGATAAGCTGCCTCTGTTCAGACGTAGAATCAGGAAGCAACTGACGTAGTTTCTGCTCAAACTGCCTTTTGTGCTTAATGAGAATCTGAGAAAAACGGTCCATTGAATTAATCGCCCACCTCAATTGAAAAATTTCTGCGAAGACTCCACTTTTCCAAGTATGTAATTATATTACACTAGCTACGGTAAATCAAGTCGAATCTGGAAACCCTCTAAGGCGCTGCTTGACAGGGGCTTACGCGCCTGTTATGCTGAGCTCTTGGGCGGCATGCCGTTGAAATCTGATGAGAGTTGAGAATGCACATTTCCTCACCTCTAAAACAGATTCTAATGGAGGTAGCACAATTGAGTGACCGCATTGACATTTCGGACGTTGACGGCATTGCAAAGGGTCTGGTGGAACTCGGAATACCCGTGTCACCAATACTGGCAGAAGCGGGTATCACGTCGATACCGACTGAAGTTTTCGGTGGGCTGGAAGAGTTGGGGGAAAGCCAGCTGCGAACCATTGAGTTTCTTTGCGCAATTGTGGATCGGCGGTATTATTCCCCACTGAGTAGACTGTACTGAAGTAGAGTTTTTTGGCATATTGCTGTCAGGAGGTATCTATGAAGCGGTCGAAGTACAGCGAGACCCAGATAGTGGGGATCTTGAAGGAAGCCGATGCCGGGATGAAGGTGACGGAGATCTGTCGCAAGTACGGCATCAGCAGCGGGACCTACTATCAGTGGAAGTCGAAGTATGGTGGTTTGGAGGTCTCGGATGTTCGTCGTCTGCGGGAGCTTGAGGCAGAGAATGCCAAGCTGAAGCGGATATATGCAGACTTGAGCCTTGAGAATGATGCCCTTAAGGACCTAATCTCAAAAAAGCTCTGAGGCCGCCCGAGCGTCGCGACGCGGCGTCGTATCTGGTGGCCGAGCATAAGTTGTCAATTGGACGTTCGTGCGCTGCGGTGGGGATGTCGCGAGCTTCCTGGTATAAACCGCCTGCAGACCGATTGGAGAGAGATCGCGAAGTGATAGATTGACCAAGGTAACTGAGGCTAATCGACGCTGGGGCTTCTGGTTGAGTTACAAGCAGCTTCGCTACAACGGATACCGTTGGAATCACAAGAAGGTATATCGAGTGTACACAGAACTGGGTTTGCAACATCGTCGACGAACCAAGAAACGCATTCCGAGTCGTGATCGACAGCCGCTTGATACGCCGTCTCAGCCCAATGCGGTCTGGGCATTAGACTTCATGAGTGACGCCCTCTCTGTGGGACGTCGCTTCCGGACCCTCAATGTGATTGACGAGGGAGTGCGGGAGGCGTTAGCTATCGAGATTGACACTTCGCTGCCAGGTGAGCGAGTCGTAAGGGTGCTGGCGCAACTCTGTACCTGGCGAGGAACGCCGCTGGCCATTTGCGACAACGGGCCCGAGTTGACCTCACAGGCGCTGGTTGACTTCTGTCAGGACAAAGGCATTGCGATCAGATACATCCAGCCGGGCAAGCCGAATCAGAATGCCTTCATTGAACGCTTTAACCGGACATACAGAGATGAGGTGCTAAACTGCTATTTGTTTGAGAACTTGGATCAGGTACGGGAGATCACTGCGGAATGGATGATCAACTACAACGAAGGACGACCTCACGAGGCCCTCGACGATCTTCCACCGACTATCTTCCGAGAACGCTTAACCGCCGAAACCTCTACTTTTGAATTGTCTACTTGACAGGGAAGCTTACGCCCGGACATTGCCAGAACCAGTCATAGGGGAGAATCACCGAGAAGCCATAGTCCAGCTGTCACGCATACGTATTGGCGAGGAAAAGGCAGCCATTGAACGACAGATCAACTCTTGGATGATTGATCCTACATCAGGGTTGATATAGGGGAAAGAGAGTATTAAGTCTGGCAAAAAAGCACTGATGACTCTCTGTCGCGAAAGGTTCCAATATTGTGTTAGGTTAGCTTAGACATGACGTTCAGAGTCTTACCGAAGTTCGCCCTTTGTATGGCTCGTCTGACAAGCTAGTCAACTGACCACCCTCCTGAGGACAAGCGGCTATTGTAATCCTCGTGCGATATCACTTCAATGCATTCCAGCGAACTCTTCTTGTCACAGCAAATCAATCGGTATCGACGGCCGACAGGGATGGAAATAATTTCGCGCTGGCCCATAGTTATCATGCGCTTTCCCTTGAAGTCTTGATAAGGTCTCCCCTCCTTGAGTTCCGCTAT
>JBECKX010000059.1:0-6505 GCA_040235515.1 Candidatus Zixiibacteriota bacterium | reverse complement strand
ATAAATACTTCGACGAGGTCGCTCTCGTCCATGTCCCGTCCGTCCGAATCGTCCACGGTAAGGGAACCGGGGCGCTGCGTCGCTTTGTGCGCGAATATCTCTCCAAGAACCCGATGGTCGATTCCTTCAAGCTGGGCGAATGGAACGAGGGTAGCTGGGGGGTGACGGTCGTCAAGCTGAAAGACTGACCGTACAGCTGCGTCTGGTCCTCATCCCAGGACCGGCACAAATCCCTCACACCGCAACATTTTATAATTGACCCAAGAACACCATAATGGTATAACTGATCTGAGGTGCCTCCGACCTGCCGAGTTGGTTGGATCAATCAAGATGTTCCCGCACCCCATTTCCCGAAACAATGTAGCTCCGTGCAAGGCGGAGGAGAAAAGAATGCCTAAGTATGTAATCGAACGTGAAATTCCCGGCGCTGGCAGCTTGTCATCGGCTGACTTGAAGGCGGTATCGCAGAAGTCATGCAGCGTACTGAGCGAGCTTGGTACGGACATTCAGTGGGTTCAGAGTTATGTCGTGGATGACAAAGTCTACTGCATCTACATCGCGCCGAATGAAGATTTGATTCGGGAGCATGCGCAGAAGGGTGGATTCCCGGCGAACAAGGTGTCGGAGATTCGCGCGATCATCGATCCCACGACGAGCGAATAGCCAACCGCGCAACCGGTTGTCGAACTGGTTTCAGCGCCGGAATCTTTTGAGTCCGTTATTACGGGTCGTGGTCCTGCTGACTTCGGCCCGTGACTATCGCCTTACCTGCAGCGACTTAATCTCATTCATGTAGAATTTTACCTGCTCTTCGTTTTCATCACGCTCGGCGTCGGCCAACAGCCGCTTCAACTCGCGCAAACGCTCCTGTCGGTAACGAATCTCGAATGCCGTCAGCAGGTCCTGGAACAACCGATCAAAATCCACATCACCGAAGTCCAACGCCGCCAGCTCAGCGATGCGCTCCTTCTTGGCGGCACTCTCGACCTTGTCGATCAACTGCGAGGGAGTAATGGCAATCTCCTCTTCACGCAGCAACACGATCAGGCTATAAATCTCCCCCAGAACTTCATCGCCGAATTGTTCAGGTGCAATGCGGTCAGTGGCTGCGTCCACATGCACGGGTTGCTGCAACAACACCGCCAGGAGGTCACGTTCGAGCGGCGCCTTTTCAGGTTGTACCGGTCTTGGTTGCGCCTTGGTGGTTGCAACCCGCAGGGATGACTTGATTGTAGCCAGCGCGATGTTGTATTTCTCCGCCGTCTCCTGCAGGAACAACTCGCGCCTCACCGGATCAGAAATCTTCCCGGCAACATCGGTCAACCGCTTGATCGCCTTCTCCTTCATGCCCAACGATAACTCTGCCCACGGGGCAGGGAGGGTGGAGTAGGTGAAGTCCACATACGACTGCGCCCGCTTGATCAGCTTCACAGCTTCCTCGACTCCCCGCGAACGCACGATCGAATCCGGATCATCACCGGTCGGCAGCTGAACCACTTTGACCTCCAGCCCGGCCTCAAACAGATGATCCACCGAACGCAACGCTGCCTGTCGCCCGGCGGAATCGGAATCGAACATCAAGACCACACCCTCCGCGGAGCGCGACAATAGCTGCGCCTGCTCCGCCGTAAACGCGGTCCCGGAACTTGCAACCACATTGGTCAGGCCCGCCTGATAGAGTGTGAGGAAATCAAAATAACCCTCGACCACGATCGCCTCACCTGCGCGCCTGATCTCGCCGCGAGAATGCGATAAGCCATAGAGCACGCGCGCTTTGTGGTAAAGCTGAGTTTCCGGCGAGTTGATATACTTGGCCTGTTCGGCGTCGTTGAAAGTGCGGCCCCCGAATGCGATCGCTTTCTGCGCGGTATTGAAGATCGTAAACATCAACCTGTCGCGGAATCTATCGTAGTAGCCATCCGAGGATTCTCTGGCCATGATCAGTCCTGCCTTCTCAAGCGTATCCATGCTGATACTCTTGCTGCGCGCGTGGTTGATGAGATTGTCCCAACCCTCGACGGAATACCCAATCTTGAATCGCTCGATCGTGTCGTCGGCAATCTCCCGCTGCTTCAGATACTCGAGCGCCTTCCGCGAATCACGCAGCCGCTCCTCGAAAAACTTCGTCGCGACTTCCAGCGCGTAGTAAAGCTGTTCAAGTTCCTCCGACCTGCGCGAGTCAACGTCTTCCTTCGGAAGTTCAATATTGGCCTTGGCCGCCAGGATTTTCACCGCTTCAGGGAAGGGGACTTTCTCATACTCCATCAAGAAGCTGTAGACATTCCCACCCTTCTGACAACCGAAGCAGTGAAATATCTGCTTATCGGGTGAAACTGAGAATGAGGGGGTCTTCTCCTGGTGGAATGGGCAGCGAGCCCAATAGTTGCGACCCTTGCGTTTGAGCGGCAGGTAATCGCCGATGATTTCGACGATGTCGACCGCTTCGCGGACGCGCTCCACTATTTCATCACTAAAAAAAGGCATCTTTTCTAAACTTCTTCGTATAATACTACAATCTATGACCGGAACGGTCAAAGATAATCACAGGGATAGAGGAGCTGTAGTAGAACGTCAATGGATTAGGAGGGTAGTATCTTGGACCGCTCTGCTATCACTGTGCTGGGCACATTTGTGCTCTCGATCTGGCTCACCGCCGTCGCCGGCGCAGCGACAATCACCGGACAGCTTACCAATCGCGAAACAGGGGAAAAGCTTTCTAACGCCACGGTGCGTGTGCTCAATAGCGGGAAAGCCACCACGACCAATGCCGATGGCGCTTATCGTCTCCTGCTCGAACCGGGCCGGCACACACTGAAGTACTCTCACGTAGGTTACTATTCCGAAACGATCGAACTTTCACTCCCTGATTCGGGAGTGGTTGTCGATACGTCGCTGATACCGACCCTGATCATCACGGCGCCGGTAGTCGTTTATGACCGCCAATACTCACGTGCGCAGGAGATAATCCTTGAAGCGATTCGGCGCAAACAGGAGATCCTGAATCGACTCGGCGAGTACTCCTACAAGGCGTACACCAAGGCCGTGGTTACCAATGAGACCAAACCTGACTCGATCGAAATCATGCTGATCACCGAAACTCAGTCTGAATCTTTCTGGGCGCGGCCGGACAAGTACAAAGAGATTATCGTGGCACGGCGACAGTCGGCGAATCTCGATCCCACCGAAAACCTCGTCTCCATCGGCGAGATTCTGAACTTCAATGCCAATCGCCTCGACCTCGGCAAGTATGAAGTAGTGTCGCCGGTGGCAGATGATGCACTTAATTTTTACGACTACTACTTGCTCGACTCAACCTGGATAGATACGCACAAGGTGTATCGTCTTGAGGTTGAAGCAAAGAATCAGGCAGATCCACTCGTGCAGGGAGAATTGCTGATCGCCGACTCGACGTTTGACGTCGTCGGCGTGGATGTAGGCTTCAACGAAGGGGTGCGAACGCCCTTTGTCTCCAATCTGCGATACAAACAGACACTGGCACAATTCGATTCGCAGTACTGGATGCCGGTGGAGATCGCCTTCAGCGCGATCATCGAGATCAAGTTCCCCGGGATACCGGACAAGATCGGATTCGACGTGCGCGCATCGATCAATGACTATTCGTTTGAGGCTGACGTCCCCGATGTGCGCTTCGACCAGTACGTCCTCGAAGTAGCTGAGAGCGCCGATGAATTCGACTCCACCGCCTGGTTCGGCCGACAGATCATTCCGCTGACGGCTGCAGAACTGCGCGGCTATGAACGCATCGATTCGCTGGAACATGCCCCACGACCACTGGGAAAGAAGTTGCTCCTGGCAGGAGCAGGGCTGATCTTCTTGCTGGCTTCTGAAGAGGGGGAACGCTTCTACCATTTCAACCGGGTCGAAGGACCCTATACCGGCATCGAGTTGAACTACGACGGCACCGGTTCGGGGCTGGATCTATGGTTGAAGGGTGGCTATGCCTTCGATGCCAGGCTGCCGCAGTACAAGATCGCCGGTCGCTACAACGTTGATGGCAGAGCACGCCTCAATTTCGGGGTGGAGTATTCGCGTGAAGTAAAGAAGTGGGAGATTCTTACCAGCAACGAGTACAACCCCACAATAGAGGCTCTCTTCTTCAAGACAGATCCACTCAACTTCTACGAAAAGAATGGTGCGCTGGCGTACGTGGGTGCTAGCCCGGTGGCGCACGTGATGGCGTACGCTTCAGTGATGAGCCACAACTATCGTAGCCATTCAGTCGCCACCAACTTCTCACTGTTCGGCAATACAGAACCGTACCGGCCGAACCCGAATATCTCCGATGGCAGAATCAGCAGCGGCAGGTTTACATTGCAGCTTGACTCGCGCAAGCTGTGGAAGAACAAAGGACGCATCAACACCTTTTGGTCGGAGCAATATACACTGTTGACGTTTGGCGCCGAATACAGCAGCCCTGATTTTCTCAGCAGTGATTTTGACTATCGCCGCTACTGGGTCTCTTTCTATCGGAGGCAGCGGACGCTTGGGATGGGGATGACGAACCTCTGGCTCTTCGGCGGCTCGGCAACTCGCGACCTGCCGATCCAGCGCTACTACAACTACGCCTTCTTCGATGGCGAACCGATAGGGGAAGCGAGCAGGTTCCAGACGGTGGGTGCCAACTATTTCTCGGGGACACGCAGCGCCTATGCGTACCTGCGTCACGACTTCGATCAATACCTGTTCCGCAAGTCGGGCATTCCGCTGATACGCAACATTCCATTTACTCTGAATGTTTACGGCGGTGCGTTTGTGGCTGAGTTCGATGATCATTCTTACAACGCGGGTGACGTCAAGCTACGCAACACGAAGGAACCCTACACTGAAATTGGTTTCGGGCTCGGCAACCTGACACCGTTCCTGTCGATCTTCAATATGGCTGCGTACTTCACCTGGCAGTTGTCTGATTACGACACCAATGATTTCACGTTCAGGGTTGGCTTTGGATTTTAGCGAGTAGAAAGAGCAGCGACGATTCGTGTAGGGGCTCAGCATGCTGAGCCCATAGAGCCAACTTCTGCTGGCGAGCGCCGCTTGCACCCTCGCCGCTATGCAAGACAAGCGTGCCTGACCTCCTGCAGTTAAGCCCGAGGAGCGCTTGACTTACTTCCTACATCTGATCGGAGTCGTTCCTTCGCCCACGTGGCGGAGAACTCAGATTCCCCTCTAAGAGAGGAGTCGATCATCCCGATCTTGATCGGGATGAGACGGGGTGTGTACTTCCGTATTTACAAATTCGCCAACAACGATATCGCCGCGCTGTCAGACAGGAATGCCTTATCTCCTGCACTAAGGCCGCAAGAGGGCATGAACTATCTCTGCGGTGGGGTAGTAGTTGACTTAGATCGAGGAAAGAGCAGCTAGTTTATCTCAAACGACTTGATCTTCCAGCCGCCGTCATCGACGAAGTGGATGTAAGAGAAGTTCGAGTCGGCCAGGTCGTCGGTGAACGTGAAACTCACAGTGGCGGTGCCCTGTTCCGGATCGAAAGTGAACTTGCGGTTGTACATCACAAAGACAGAGTCGCTCTTCTCACCCAGCAGCGAGAGCAGGCGGTTGGGGCCCTGTCCCTCGGGGACTGGCTGCACGAACTGTTTGTTCAGATCCGACAGGCTGCCGCTGTTGACGGCTAGCATGATTGCTCCGGCGACATCCTTGATCTCATTGCGCTGCTCGATCGGGTCCTTCTCCTTAACACATGCGGCAAACGCCACAAAAAGACCGATCAACGCGAACATGCTTTTTAGCTGCCAGAGCTTTGTAATCATTCTATCCTTCTCCCTACATCTCGATACGAAATGTGGTGGGTTCACCCTCCACCAGTTCCAGTGTGCCGCCATGATTGGCCACAATGCGGCGGCTGATCGCTAGTCCCAAACCGGTTCCCTCCGGTCGGGTTGTGAAATAGGGCTGAAAAATCTTCGCCCGTACCTCAGCCGGAATCGGTTTGCCACTGTTGACGATATCGAGTTGTGTTCGCCCACTTTCGAGGGAACGCCCTCTAATTACTATATCGCCACCAGAAGGCGTCGACTGTAAAGCATTCTGAATCAGGTTCAGAAAAACTTTCTTCATCTCCGATTTGTCGAGCTTGAGCTGCAGGCCCGGTTCGATCTCCAGGCTGATCGCGACCTGCTGACTATCCGCTTCCAGTCTCACCAACTGCAATACTTCATCAATGTAGTGCTTGAAGTCAACTAAAACTTTCTCCGCCGCCCCACTCCGGGCCAGTGAGAGGAAATCCTTTATAATCGCATTCAACCGCTCGATCTCCTGCGCGATCGTCTTGAGGAACGTCTCATACTCGTCGCGGTTCTGTGACGGCTCAAACTCCAGCCGCAGCCGTTGCGTCGCAATCGAGATCGCATTGAGCGGATTTCGCACCTCGTGCGCCACTCCTGCCGCCAGCGTGCCCAGCTCAGACAGCCGCTCCGCCGCCCGCGCGTGTGCCTCAAGCCGCTTCATCTCGGTGATATCATACGCC
>JBECKX010000038.1:0-13042 GCA_040235515.1 Candidatus Zixiibacteriota bacterium | reverse complement strand
AACCAATTCTGAACGATCCGCCGTCAGCATGATTGTGGCGTCACCCTCCCCCGATTGCGCGGAAAGCGTCAGCCAGTCTCCCTGGTCGGCGGAGGAACGCTTGGCGGTGCCGGTACGATAATCCAGTTCGAGATCCCACGGCAAACTGCCCTCGCCGCTGTTCGAGATCACGAACGATGCCGACGTCGACGCGCCCCCGAAATCAACTTTATGTGCACTCAATTGAATCAGCGGCTGGCTGTTCTCACAGACGGGGCAATCATCATCGCTGCAACCAATAACGACCAGCACCAGGGCTGCTGCGATTGAAATCAGAATAAATGGCAGGCGTACGTGTAGCATCATTCCTCCATCAATACCGCTTCGCACGGTCATACAAGTTTATAGAATTTTTCTAAATGAATGATATCCGCTTACTCTCAGAGTATTGTGTGCTCTGATTTGCAGTATATCGCTTTAGTCAGGACGTGCCAACCTGTTTTTCGTTGAGCCTGACCCGATGCGGATATGACGGGAACCGGCCAGCATTCCGCTGAGCCGGCTTGTGGCCGATTGCGGCTACCTGTCGACCTTCTCTTCCAGAGATGCTTCCTCGATATCGGCAGAGATCTCTGTTTGCTGTGAAAGGATATGATTGATCGCGATCTGCACATTACCGAATCCGGTTGAAATCAACTTGATCCGCCCCGGGTGGTTGGAGATATCACCCACCGCGTAGATATTCTCCACGCTCGTTCGCATAAACTGATCAGCCTTGATCGAACCCTCCGATATCTCGAAATCATGCTCCTTCAAAAATCCCAGCTTCGGCGTGAACCCGATACAACCGAGAATACGATCTACCCCCAGCTGAACCGGCTTCTCCTCACCCTTCACCTCATAACTGGCCGATTCTACCTTATCCTGACCATCGATCGAGATCAGTTTTGCATCCGTGATTATCCTGCACGTGGAATTCTCCAGCCGGCGCAACGATCCTTCAAACCCGATGAACTTCTTGCGCCGATGGATCAGCGTCACTTCCTTTGCGATATTGGTAAAGAAATTCGCCCAATCGAGCGCCGTGTCACCCCCGCCGATCACCAGCACTCGCTGATCGCGGTACTCCTCGACATTATGGACCACGTACTCGAACCCATTGCCCAGATAGCGCTCGGCATCCTCAATCTCCAGCTTGCGCGGAACGATCATTCCGGCTCCGGCTGCAATCATCACGTAACGGCCGTGGACATAACGGCCATCTTCGGAAGTCAACTTGTATTCCCCGCCCGGCTCACGTTCGAGCTTCACGACCTTGAATCTCGTCATCACCGGAACCTCATGCTGCTGCACCTGCTTGTGCAGTTCATCCACCAGCGCCGCCGCGGTCACCTTCGGGTAACCGGCAACATCGAAAATGTATTTCTGGGGATAAAGCGCCGTCAACTGACCGCCAACATAGGAGAGGGCATCAACTACGACCGGTTTCAGGTTCTTCTCGGCGGCCAGGAATGTTGCATAGAGCCCCACCGGGCCCGCGCCAACTACTGCGATGTCGTGGATATGCTTCATGGGTCACAGCTTTCTTTGAGCACTCCCGTACAGATTCTTAATCGGTGGGAGCGGCGATTATGGTCGACCCCGGAGAGGAGGACCGGGAAAACAACTATGAGTCAGAGTTGAGCAACTCTTCGCCGAAACCCTCAAGCTCTTCGAGACCATCCAGCTTGAATGGATCACGTTCCGGAATCTCTACCGCTACGTTGCCGGTGATGCGACACTGGCAACCGAGGCGACTGGTGGCCGTGAGTTCAGCGCACTCCTCCAGTCTGTCCTCCTCCTCTTCTTCCATCTCGGAGAGGTTGTCGTAGCCTTCCTTAACGATCACATGACAGGTCGTGCAGCAGCAGTTGCCACCGCAGTTGTGCTCAAGCTCAATGTCATTGGCCAAAGCCACCTCGAGAATCGTCTCGTCGTCTTCGGCTTCTACTGTGATATTCTGTGGTAAAAAGGTAACTTTATAACTCATCGCGATAACTTAAGGTTAAACCATCCAGCCTGTTCATCAACTTGTCTCTGTCATCTCGGAACGCTTGAAAATGCGTTTCGGCGTATTCGAATCCCCAAAGAAAACTTTTCGCGCCCGTTTGGCAAGCTCAATCCCGATCTGCATGTAAACCCATCCGGGAACATTGTGCATCCCGCAGTTCGAAACCCGCACCGCCTTATTGTCGAACCTCGCCCAGTCATAGGCGGAAAAAACCTCATCGAAATGGTCCTCAAAAAAGACACCATCGCGCGAGAAATCTTTCAGCTCAAGTAATTCCATCTACGAATGAAATCTGGTGGGAGGCCTACACGGAGAATGATGTGCCGCAGCCGCAGGAACGCTTGGCTACCGGATTCGAGAACTGGAACCCGCCATTAACCAGCTTGGCAGAATAATCAAGGGTCAGTCCGTTTATGTAAGGGAGCGTCTTGCGGTCAACCAGGACCTTCAGCCCCTCGAAATCGAATACATGGTCATTTTCCGTCTGCTCCGTAACGAATCCCATCTCGTACGACAGCCCGGAACATCCCCCCGCCTCAACACTGATCCTGAGCATCTTCTCCCCCGCGGATGCTTCACTCTGCAAACGGCGCCTGAACTCTGTCACAGCTGCGGGAGTTACGGTAATCAGCGCGCTAAGCTTCTGGCGGCCAGACTCTTGTGTGTTCTTCTCGGTGGTATTGTCCATGCTAACTCTATCGACCTTATCTTCCAATCGTGTGAATCCTCTCCGCTTCGCCCGCCGGTCTGCGGCGAATCGGTTCACCCCTGCTCCCTCTCTCTAACGCAGTAAATACGAGAGAGTTCCACGGTGTGATGGGCTAATCGGAGGGCTCCTCGCCCCTTCATTTCACCAGCTTCACCCTGATTTTAAGCGAATTTATGCAATTGTCAAGCAATAAGGAGCCACAAACTCCACGCTCGCAGGAACAGCGCGGAGCCGCATCTGCCGCAGCGCCGACCCTTGTGAAAAAAATCACGAAAATTCCCGCGATTGGAACGAATTTACTATACAACATAGCTGATAATCACTATATTTTTCTGCTTTGTGAGAGTTCCATATGAACAACATATGAGACAGCCCCTATCAGGGACAGAAACTGGAGTAATTTAACAGTGATTAAGCGCGAAGAAGCATTAGCATATCATTCATCGGGCCGACGTGGCAAAATCGAAGTCTCTCCGACCAAACCCTGCGTCACGCAGCGCGATCTCTCGCTCGCCTACACCCCCGGTGTGGCAGTCCCCTGTCTGGAAATCGCCGAGAACCCGGAAGATGCTTACCTATACACAGCCAAAGGCAACCTCGTGGCGGTTATCTCCAACGGCACCGCCGTCCTGGGACTCGGTAACATCGGTGCCCTGGCCGGAAAACCGGTCATGGAAGGCAAGGGTGTGCTGTTCAAACGCTTCGCCGATATTGACGTGTTCGATATCGAATTGGCGACCGAAGACCCCGATGAAGTGATCAAAGCCTGCAAACTGCTCGAACCGACCTTTGGCGGGATCAACCTCGAAGATATCAAAGGACCAGAGTGCTTCTATATCGAAGAGGAGTTGAAAAAAGCTCTCAACATTCCGGTATTCCACGACGACCAGCACGGCACGGCGATTATCTCCGCTGCCGCGTTGCTCAACGCACTGGAGTTGGCGGGTAAAGATATCGATAAGGTGAAAGTTGTCTATTCCGGCGCCGGCGCGGCGGGCATCGCCTGCGCCAAACTCTACATCGCGCTCGGAGTCAACCCGGACAACATATTGATGGTTGATTCGAAAGGCGTGATGTACGAAGGTCGTGGCGACGACTGGTCAAAGAACAAGTATAAGCATCAGTTCGTGCGCAAAACGGATTGCCACACGCTGGCCGATGCCATGAAGGGCGCCGATGTTTTCGTTGGCGTCTCGGTCAAAGACCTGGTGACGCAGGAGATGGTCCGCTCCATGGCCGATAATCCGATCATCTTCGCCATGGCCAATCCTGACCCCGAAATCACCTATCCCGACGCCGTGGCCGCACGCAAGGATGTGATCATGGCTACCGGCCGTTCCGACTACCCGAACCAGGTCAACAACGTACTTGGCTTCCCGTTTATCTTCCGCGGTGCACTTGACGTTTTCGCCACCGCGATCAATGATGAAATGAAAGTGGCGGCGGTGAAGGCCCTGGCGAATCTGGCCAAGGAGAACGTGCCCGATTCCGTAGCTCGCGCTTACGGCGTTTCCAGCTTCAAGTTCAGTCGCGAGTACATCATCCCGAAACCGTTTGATCCGCGTGTGTTGATCTGGGAGGCTTCCGCGGTCGCAGCGGCCGCTATGGCTTCCGGCGTAGCCCGCAAAGAGATCGATATCGAGAAATATAAGTCTGAACTCGAACACAGACTCGGCCTGGGTCGTGAAATCCGCACGATGTTAATCGATCGCGCTAAGCGCACACCGCGTCGAATCGTCTTTACCGAAGGCAGCTCGGCCAAAATCCTGCGCGCGGCGATGATCGTGCGTGACGAAGGCTTCGCCGAGCCGGTCATTGTCGGTCATCTCGATACCGTGAAACAGGTCGCGGAAGAAAATGATGTCGATCTGACCGGGGTTGAGTTGATCCATCCCCGCAGCTCGGCAAGTTTCGACAAGTACACCAAAGAGATGTTTCGCCTGCGACACAAGAAGGGTGTCACCCTGGATGATGCCAAGGTCCTTATGCGGAATCCCAACTACTTTGGCGCGATGATGGTTCACATGGGTGATGCCGACGCCTTCCTTGCCGGCGTGACCCAGCACTACCCCGACACGATCAAACCCGCCCTCGAGATTATCGGTAAGCGGGATGATCTTTCCGTGGTGAGTGGATTGATGGTACTGATCATCAGGAATCGCCTCTTCTTCTTCGGCGATACCACCGTCAACATCTCCCCGACACCTGAACAGCTCGTGGAGATCACGCTCTGCTGCGCCCAGACCGCCCGCAGATTCGGCATCGATCCGCACGTGGCGATGCTCTCATTCTCGAACTTCGGCTCGGTCAAACACCCGCTTGTGACCAACGTTCAAAAGGCGGTCGAGCTGATGCATCGCGATCACCCCGACTTGATCGTTGATGGCGAAATGCAGGCCGACACGGCACTCGATGAGAATATTCTCAAGCCAACCTTCCCCTTCAGCAAACTGCAGCAACGCGCCAATGTCCTGATCTTCCCCGACCTGCAGTCCGGCAATATCGCCTACAAGCTGATGATGAAGCTCGGCGGTGCGGAAGCGCTTGGGCCGATTCTGATGGGAATGAAGCGTCCCGTGCATGTGTTGCATCGTTCGCTTGATGTGGATCAAATCGTCGAAATGGCCGCGCTGGCAACCGTCGAGTGTGCGGATATTGGTGACTGACCGCCACTGCCGCCCAAACCTGACAACGAATTCTGTGGTACTGATTAGCGGATCAACCCGCTGATCAGTGCCGGTACGGCACGAATCCCTGACCCGGCCGCGACTGCGGGCAGATGGAGAATCTGCCTCCAGGGGGAAACTCCCATCGCTACTGCAAGCAGGTAGGCGTCTACCAGCATCAAGCGACGCCGCGATGCAATATACACCGGCCTGAATTGTACCGCCTCCTCAAGCTCCGGACGGACATAGCGACTCTTCTTGAATGCCGTCCCCTTGAAATTGAAGGCGACACGGTCAAGCGTGTGGTACAGCAGCCGCATGGTGGCATCCGAGGTAGCGCAGGTCGTGACAGCCCTCAGACCTCCAGCGCCCTCCGGCAACGGCGCCAGAGGCGACAATCCCAGGGAACAGATTCGGTAACCCTCGCGGCTGAAGTCATTCAGCGCGGTACAAAGCAACAGATCACGCGTCCCTTTTGGTGCCTCCGGTCCGACACGCACGATCGACTCCGTGTAGCCGATTGTTTTTCCATTCCGAAAAAGCGGATCATAAACCGCCAGGCCGCACAACTCTCCCGCGGCGAGCGCATAATACTTACGGACGCCCGGTTCATCTGCAACCTCCAGAGGGCGAGCCAGAAACCGCAACTCGCCATGTCGAACAACTCGCGTGGAGAGCCACTCTTGCACCAATCGCCTGATATCGGCGGTGCCTATTCCTGCGGCGAGACGTCCTACCGAATCAAGCTCGAATACCTTCACGCCGGAAGCCTCGGCGCGGTTGAGCATACGGCGGATCTCGCTTCGGTACTTGCCCCTCAACGAGAAAGGCAACCTCAGCGAGCTTTCATATCCGAAACCGGCGACTCGGTAACCCCTGCTTCTCATCAACTCCGCAAACTCGGCGCCCACTTGAAAGAAGATCGTGTCGACCTGTCCCGCGAGCACCTCATCCACCAAATCGCCCCAGCGATGCATCTCCGCGATCGGTTCCCCCAGAACCATCCGATGTCGATTGCCCGAGACACCGTTCCTCAACTCCACATAGGAGAGATAGCCGCCTGTCGAGTCTGTGATCCTCAACATGCGACGCTGCATTGTGGAGTATGCCAACGGGTGCTCTCCATATTGCTCAAGAGCGCCCGGAACTCGATCAACGCTGGTGCCGGTGCTGTCGATTGCTTGACTCATCATACTCTTCATTATACGCCGTTCTATTCTCTCCGCAGTTGCCTAATGCGAGAAAGTTGTATAGAGTGGAGCATACGGGAGGTGAAACCTGCATGAATGATGTTCTGAAGTTGCTGCGGTCGCATCGTTCGATTCGCAAGTATAAGCCAACACCAATCGCTGATCAGTTGCTGAGCGATATCCTCGATGCCGCTCGCCAGGCGCCTACTTCCTCCAATCTGCAGACTTACTCGATCGTGGTGGTCAAAGACTCACGGAAGAAGCAACTCCTCGCCGAGTACTGCGGCAACCAACCATGGGTCGCAGCCTGCCCGGTTTTTCTGACCATCTGCCCTGACTTGCACCGGCTCAACCGTGTCTGTGAGCTACGCGGCTACCAGTTCTCGGATCGCTATCTCGAGATATCTCTCGTGGCCATCGTGGATGCTTCCCTCGTTGCCCAGAATATCGCCGTCGGCGCGGAAGCCAACGGCCTCGGGATCTGCATGATCGGCGGAATCCGTAATAATCCCGGCAAAGTGGCAGACCTGCTGAAGCTGCCGGAAAGGGTCTTTCCACTCATGGGTATCTGCCTCGGCTATCCCGACCATGACCCGATAATCAAACCGAGAATACCGTCGAGTCTGGCAGTGCATTACGAAGAGTATGATGATGGCGACCCGGTCGCACAGCTGGCGGAGTACGACAGGCTAATGAAATCGACCGGCCTCTACGATGGTCCGCGCCGCAAAGTTCCCGCGCCAACGGCTGGAACAGTAGCTGACGAAGACTACAGCTGGACCGAGCACTCAGCCAGACGCGCCTCCTCCACGAACCCGGCCGTGCTCAGGATTCACCTGCGGAAGTTTCTCGAAGACAGGAAGTTTGGATTAGAGTAGGCTATTCACCATCACCGTTGGCAATGGCGGTGGCAACCTTGTGTGCCTGCTTGACGCAATCGTTCAGCCCAATGCCGTAGTAGGCGTTGCTGGCGACATAAATCCCGCCCAGACGCTTCAATTCAGCCTCGATTCGGTCCATGACCTCAGCGTGCCCGATCCGGAACTGCGGAATCCCCTTCTCCCAGCGGTAAAGTTTGACAACTTCCGGTTTCCCCTCCAACCCGACGATGGCATCGAGATCCTTGCGTGCAATCTCGATCAGTTCATCATCGCTCAGTTTCATCGACTCATGGTCACCATCCCCGCCGATCATCGTGCGAAACTGTACAGTACCTGTCGGCGCGCGGTTCGAGAAAATCGATGAGGTCCAGATCGAGCCCAGAATTCGTTTCTTCTCCACCGACGGTACCAGAAAGCCGAACCCGTCAACACTGCTCTTCACCTTGTCAGCCTTGAACCCGAAACAAACGACTGCGATCGGTGCGTAAGGAATCTCTGCGAGGGCATCAGCAACCTCAGCCGATACCGACCGCAAAACCTGTGCAGCGGCATAGGATGGAGTCGCGAGTACCACCTGGCGCGCCCTCACACTGCTGCCACCGACAAACTCTATCAAGTAGGCATCGTCTGCGCGCTTGACACTCGCTGCCGCCTTGCCCGTCGAGATGTTCTCACCATACTTCCCAGCGAAGCCCTTGATGATCCCGTACAATCCGCCATAAAACGAAGTCAGCCAGCCACCCGGTCCGGCCGGCCCCCCACTCTTTTTCCCCTCTGCGCGGGCTTTTCTGGCTTTGGCGATCATCGCCTTGAGCAGTGAGCCATACTCATCCTCCATCTCTCGCATGATCGGAAAGCACGACTTGAGCGAGAGCTTCTTTGCCACACCACCATAGACCCCCGACACCATCGGCTGCACCAGATAGTCGGCGGCCTGTTTGCCGATACGACGCCGGGCGAAGTCGTAAATCGATTCATCGATGTCGCCGTTGCGTTCGGCAGCGAACGGTTCAAAGGCGATTCGTAGTTTACCGAGCGGACTCAGAATCCCCGACATCATGAACTTAGGAGGAGACATCGGCACGGGACGTAGCTTACCCTTGCGAAGGATGAATCGATTGCTCACCGACTCGTTCGCCCGCTCCAGTTGGTCGGCAAGCCCCAGCTCGCGGCACAACTCCAGCGTTTTCGGCTCCCGGTCGAGAAATCCGTTCGGACCCCAATCGAAGCTGTAGCCGTCTACGTGGTCGGTGCCGATCGTACCACCAAGCCGGGTATCTGCTTCGAATAGGTGAACCGATAAACCCGGATTGAGCGAGCGCAGGTAGTGCAGCACCGACAATCCCGAAATCCCGCCGCCAATGATCGCAACATCCACCGCAGAAGGGGCACTCATCGTTGCATCCTTTCTCGCACCAACTCGGCCAGCACGGCCGAAAATCTCTTGTCGTCGTTAAACATCGGCATCCGCTTCAATCGATGCGGGCTGCCAACCTTCTCGGGTAACTCGAGATCGATCTCGAACAAGGTCTCGATGTGATCACAAACAAAGCTGATCGGAACTATGAAGATGTTTCTCTCCGTCTCCGCCAGCAATCGCTGTACCTCTTCGATCGTGTCGGGTCCCACCCACTTCACCGGCCCGGTCCTGCTCTGAAACGAGAGGTAGTACTCCCGATCCCCCGCCGCCAGCTCAACCGTACGCCGTACCTGATCAACGTACGGGTCTCCCTCATCCACGAACTTCTGCGGCAGCGAATGAGCCGAGAAGAGCAGGATATCGTCCGCCGCGATGTTGGCATCGATGTACTCCCGCAACAGGGTAGTATATCCGGCTGAATCATGGAAGTCCCTGATGGTCTCGACTGTCACGTCCTCCAGTCGCCGTAATTGTCGCTCCGCCAGCAGCAGCGATGATCCGGTTGTGGCTTTGCTATACTGTGGATAGAGGGGGAGAAAGAGAATGCTACGGAAGCCATCGTCGTAAGCCTGCTTTACCACTGCATCAGTGAATGGTCGAAAGTAGCGCATCCCGACGTAGCAACGTATCCCCGGATACTGTGCACTTAACAGAGATTGTACCTGTTCGGCCTGCGCCCTGCTCCACTTCAGCAGCGGTGATCCGCCGCCAATGCGACGATAGTTCTCCTGCACCCCCTTGCTGCGCAACTTCGAGATCAGTCGCGCGAATGGCTTCTGCAACAACGCTCCGCCCGGAAGACGGATAATTGACCTGTCAGAGAAGATGTTGTAAAGGAATTCCGGAATCTCTTCCACACTGTCGGGCCCACCCATCGCCAGAAAGATAACTGCGGTCTTAGCGTTCATCGTTGCCTCATCAGCCAACAGGCCGCCCTCTGTTCTAAATCGTACGGGAAAACCGCACTCCTTTAGCCTCACCTTTGCTATCAAGGTAGGCATCAAATGTCATCGCAATATTGCGAACGAAAGTTCTGCCGACAGGTGTTATGTGGAGAGCATCCTTGTCGACTCTCAGCAGGCCATCTTCGACAAACCCATCGAGGCGCTGATGTTCATCCCGCATGTAGTCGGAGTAGTCAACGTCGAAACGACGCTTCACTTCATCGAACTTCAGAACGAAGTTGCACATCAGCGAACTGATCACATACTGCCTGATCAGATCATCCTTTGTCAGCCTGATCCCTCGAAATGTCGCCAGTCCATTCTCGGAGATCGCGTTCTCATAGCTGTCGAGCTTCGAATGGTTCTGGAAAAAGCTGTTATCGATATACCCGATCGAGGACATCCCTAACCCAACCATGTCAGGCGCCGCCTGAACGGTGTAGCCCATAAAATTGCGATGGAGTCGGCCATCCACCTGTGCCACCGAGAGTTCATCCTCCGGCAAAGCAAAATGATCCATGCCGATCTGACGGTAGCCCGCGCCGGTGAACTCCTCGATCGCTGCTGCGTAGAGCTTGTATTTCGTCTCGGTGACCGGTAGCTCACCCTCCTGAATCTTCGATTGATGCGGCATTGCCTGTGGAAGGTAGGCGAATGAATAAACCGCGACACGATCCGGACGCAATTCGATAGTTCGCTTGATCGTGTCACGAAAACTCTCCACCGTCTGGCGCGGCAAACCGTAGATCAGGTCAATGTTGACACCCTTGAATCCGAGTCGGCGTGAGTTGTCCAGGATACCCCGTACCATCTCCTCTGATTGTTCCCGACCAACCGCCTGCTGCACCTCAGGATTGAAATCCTGCGTGCCGATCGAGATGCGGTTGAAGCCGTTCGCCGCCAGGAACTCAAGCTGATCGACTCCGGTAACACGCGGGTCAACCTCAATCGACTTCTCGCAATCAGCTACGTACTCGAAATGGCTGTCGAGATCCTTGAGCAGCAACTCCAGGCCCTTGCAGTCAACAATCGTAGGCGTGCCGCCGCCAAGATGAAGCTGACTGATTTTTCTCCTGCCATTCAACCGGGCAGAGATGCGTGCGACTTCGGAAGTCAGGGTTTCGACATACGAATCGATGCGCGAGCGCTGCTTCGTAACCACCGTGTTGCACCCGCAGTAGTAACACCGCTTACGGCAGAAGGGGATATGGCAATAAACCGCCACCGGGGTATCGACCGCTTTCGAGGCATTGCTGAGCGCTTCTCGATAATGCGAAGCCGTCACCTCGTTGCTCCAGACCGGTACGGTTGGATAACTCGTGTAGCGCGGTCCGGGTCGGTCATACTTCCGCAGCAACTCTATCGGTACTCTGGTTGAGCCGTTCTCTGATACTTGCTTGTCACTCATGTCCGTTACTCAGATCAGCCATTCAGACTGGTTACACGTTGTAGCATCTCTCATCGCTCATTTTCTGAATGCACGCACCGTCTTGATCATCGTCTCCACCGACTCGATCGGAGTCTTCGGCAGGATACCATGGCCGAGGTTGAAGATCAAGTTGTCATGCCGATGCAGGCGATCGAGCAGCCTGCGTGTTTCTTTCGCCACCACCTCCGGCTTGTCGAAGAGAATCGTTGGATCAAGATTCCCCTGCACAGCCTTCTTGGGCAATGCCAGTGCGGCTGTCTCGAGGTTTACGCGGTAGTCAACGCCAATCACTTCACAATCGTACTCAGCGACCAGGTCAAAGTAGGGTGCGACATTATTCACGAATACTATCCGTGGTACATTCGTTCCCTTCAGCTTGGCAAGGATACGATTGATCGGCCGCGCTGAGAGCCGCTCGTAGTCATCATGCGAGAGTATTCCGCCCCAGCTGTCGAAAATCTGCACCGCCTCTGCACCCGCCTCAATCTGCGCCAACAAGTACTCCGCCACATTATCGGCGAGCAGATTCAGCAGCTCCTCCCCAGCCTCCGGGTACCTGTGCATGAAGATTTTCACTTTGTCGAATGTCTTCGAGCCCTTGCCCTCGATCAGGTAGCACGACAGCGTAAAGGGAGAACCGACGAATCCAATCAATGGCGTCTGCGGCAGTATCTCCTTGATCCGCTTCACCCCTTCAAGCACAAACGGCAGATCCTGCAACGGTTCTATCCCGCTCAGGCGTTTCACATCGTCTGCAGTTTCAATCGGGTGCGCAATCCGTGGCCCACCCTCAGGGAATGATACCTCGGCGCCCATCGGCTCCAGGATCGTCAGGATGTCGGAAAACAAAATCGCTGCATCAAGCTTGAACCTCTCGACAGGCTGACGAACCACTTCCGCGATCAATTCAGGTGATTGGCACAATTCCTGGAACGATACCTTCTGGCGCACCTCCTGGTATTCCGGCAGGTAGCGTCCCGCCTGGCGCATGATCCAGATCGGAATCGGTCCGGCGCTGTTCTTGCCATAACAGGCACGAATGAATGGTGAGTCCTTTATGCCCATGCGTGCGCCTCAGTCTGGATCGCCTCGATCATCACGTTGGCCGCTTCCTCCAGCATCTCCGGAGTGTGCGCCGCGCTCAGGAAGCAGACTTCATAGCCTGACGGCGGAATGTAAACACCGCTGTTGAGTATCCGCTCGTGCACCCGGTTATAGTGGCTGATTCCATCCTTATCAATATTATGTGCCGCCCGCGGTATCTCCCTCTGGAAGATTACCCAGTAAATCGAAGCCACCCCGGCGATATTCACCTGCAAGTCTCGCAGCCGCTGTGTCATGGTGCTGACAAATGTGCGGTTCATCTCTTCGAGGCGCTGGTAAATCTTACCGTCCGCCAGTTTCTTCAACGTCGCCATCCCCGCCACCATCGCCACCGGATTTCCTGAGAGTGTGCCGGCCTGGTAAACCGGTCCGAGCGGTGAGAGTTTCTGCATGATCTCGGTGCGTCCGCCGAACGCACCAACCGGCATCCCCCCACCGATGATCTTGCCGTAAGTAACCAGATCAGGTTTGATCCCGTAGTACGCAGCAGCGCCCTGTAAGCCCACGCGGAAACCGGTGATCACTTCATCGAAAATCAACAGCGCGCCATGCCGCTCTGTTAATGCGCGCAACAAGCGGACAAACTCGTGCCTCTGGATCAACAACCCGTTGTTCGCGGGAATGCCCTCTACGATCACCGCTGCAACTTCATCGCCATGCTTGGCAAAGA
>JBECKX010000005.1:0-31836 GCA_040235515.1 Candidatus Zixiibacteriota bacterium | reverse complement strand
GTGGTGGGTATTCCGGTTGCTGGAATGTCTATCCTTACCTGCCATCCGGTCGCCTGATTGCCTCCGACATGCAAACGGGGCTCTATGTGTTGCAGTGGAGTGACAGCTTCACCTGTCCCGACGTCGTGGATAACGATTCCGACGGCATCGGCAATGCCTGTGATAACTGCCCCGATGATCCGAACGTCGATCAGTACGATGAAAATCATGATGGCATCGGGGATGCCTGCGATGGCGCGGTACATATTCAGGCATACAGTCCACCCGCCGCCTACCTCGGCGAAGCCTACTCCTATGATCTCCCGGTGATCGGGGGTACAGCTCCCTACACCTGGTCATTTGTCGGTGGGGATGTTCCCTTCGGCTGTACCTTTACCGGCGGCACAACGGGGAATATCTCCGGAACACCCTCTTTTAAAGCCGAGTATTTCTTTACGGTGGCGGTCGAGGACAACAACTCCAACGTCGATACGCTCTCCACCTCAATCGTCGTGACCGATGCGCCTCCGCCTCCCTATGTTTGCGGGGATGCTGACGGTAGCGGCAATGTGACAATCGCGGATGCCGTGTTCGTGATCGACTTTATCTTCGGTGGCGGTCCCGCGCCGAATCCGACTGCTGCCGCAGAGGTAAACTGCGATAGCGTCGTGTCAATCGGCGACGCCGTCTTCATAATCAACTATATCTTCGGTGGCGGCCCGGTACCCTGCAATAACTGCGCTAACTAGCAACCAGGCCGGGACGAGATCGCCAGGGCGAGTGCCACATTCGCCTCTAAGAAACATCAGCGGCGGGAGTACACGAAAAAAGTACTCCCGCCGCTTCTCTTGAAGGGGATTTCCGAATATTCAACTATCCCGATCTCGTAATAACACCCGGTGTATCATAATCATATCGTGTGCGCAGATCGGCAGACGGAGCGCGTCACGCTCTGCGATTTTCGCCGGGGGCTTTGCCCGGCAGCGTCTTAGCTTGGCCAGAATCGATGCGCCGGGTCGGCGCAGATTCACAGGAAAATAATTTTGCATTTGAGCCCCCAGTTCGTCAAACTAAGAGGACTGACCGGAGCGCTCTCTGGCGATAATCGGTCCGTATAGCGGTTTGGAGAGGATTTTCTTGAGATTTCGTGCATCGAACAGTGTTGCTGCAAAGCAGGGATTCAATCTGCCCGGCATTTTCGCAGGCTGGTTGTTGCTTATGCTCGCCCTGCTCATGCTGCCCGCCAGCTCGCTCTCTGCCGACGATGCCGTCAACCTTCGCTACCCCGCACCCTCGCCGGACGGCACCAATATCTGTTTTTCCTATCAGGGCGATTTGTGGCTGGTGTCCGCCCAGGGCGGACGCGCCAATCGACTCACGGTTCACCTCGGGTATGATGGCTACCCCTGCTGGTCACCCGATGGCCGCTTCATCGCTTTCAGCAGCGATCGCAACGGCAACTTCGATGTCTATATCGTCCCGGCCACCGGCGGCTCAGAAATCAGGCTAACCTACAATACCGACGACGATATCGTCTCCGGCTGGGACCCTAAAGGGAAAAAAGTGCTCTTCACCTCCCGCCGCGAACTGGAGAACACTTCAGTCTGGGAGGTTCCAATCTCCGGCAGCCATCCCCGACCACTCACCCGGATCGAATCTGACCGCGGAAGATACTCAAGCGACGGCGAAACCCTCGTCTTTACCCGCGGTGCCGTCCCCTGGTGGCGCAAAGGTTATCGCGGCTCCGCCGCCTGCGATATCTTTACCAAAGATATCAGTTCCGGCGCAATCGATCGCGTCACCTTCTTCAGCGGGAACGAACTCGACGCCTGGCTGATCCCCAGTGGCTCCGAAGTGATCTATCTCTCCGACTCCACCGGGTGCTACAATCTCTTCCGCAGAAACCTAATCAGCGGCAAAGTCACACAGATCACGAGTCACCGCCTCTGCGCAGGGTTTCCATCTCTCTCAGCCGATGGCAGCTTGTTGGCGTACGAATTGAATGGCGAAATCTACCTCTACGACACCCGCCTCAGTCAGGGTAGGAAACTGATGGTGGATGTCACCGGCGCCGGTAAAGACAACGATATGACCTTCAAATCGGTCGACAGCGGCATCACCGAACTGCGCGTCGCACCCGATGGACAACAGATTGCCTACGTCGTTGGGGGCGAAATCTTCTGCCGCGATATCACCGGTATGACCCAGAGTCGCGTCTCACACTCCGTGGCGGTGAATTGTGACATTGCCTGGACACCCGATTCGCGCGGCATAGTCTGTTCCGAGAATGGCAACGGCAGTTTCAATGTCTATCTGATCAAACCTGCCAATGACAGCCGAAATCGTCCCGCGGTTGCCAAAGAATTCAATGAAGAGGAGCTGGTCAGTTCCGACCGGTTCTGCATGAACCCGACAATCTCGCCGACAGGCAGTCGACTCGCCTACATTCGTGGCAAATCTTCGTTGCTTTCGGTCAATCTCGATAAACGCACAGAGCGGACTTTTTCGGATAATGAAATCATCGGCGACTATGCCTGGTCAGGCGATGGTCGCTACATCGTCTATACCCAGTTCACCAGTGACTGGATGAACCAGCTCCTGATCGCCGATACCGAGAGTGGATCGGTCGAACTGATCAGCAATCTTCCGGGCGGTTACTCATCGCCACGCTTCTCCCCCGACGGCAAGCTGATTTACTACCTCAATCAGGGCGATATCTACTACCTCTACCTCGATCGCCGCGTTTCCGAGATGACCGTGCCGGAGCGAAGAGAGTTTCTCGCACGCAACGGAACGAGCAATTCTATCGTCTACCCGCCGGTCATGGTCGATTTCGACGGCATTCAGGAGCGGCACGTCCGCCTGACCAGCAAGGGAGATGTAACCGAGGCTATCCAGGCGCCCGGCACCAACTACATTATCTATGCCGACCGCAGCGGCAACATCATGGCGCACTCGCTCGACGGTGACAGGGAACAGGTGTTGATGAAGGAAGCCGATGCTCCGCATCAACTCCAGTTTGCCGCTGCCGGCGATCTGCTCTACTACCTGAATGGTGACGGCAAGATCGAATCACTCAACGTGCAAACCGGTGAGACCCTCCAGCATCCGATTCGCGCCGAGTGGCAGGTCAGCAGGTCGGCTCAATACAAGCAGGTATTCGCGGAAGCCTGGGCAATGATGCGGGAGAATTTCTACGACGAATCGCTGCACGGCGTCGACTGGGAGAACACGCGCAATCGCTTCAGCGCACGCGTCGCCTCGGTGACAAACGACCATGACTTCTACGATATCGTCCGCGAGATGCTCGGTGAACTCAACGCATCCCACTGCAACATCTGGCCGGCCGCCTCAACCTTCCCGGAGAATGGCTGGATCGGTGTCGTTCCCGATTTTCAGGATAACTCGCCGGGCGTGACCGTCGCCGATGTGGTCCCGCATTCGCCATCGTCGCGCTTAATCTCCAAAGTCGACAAGCATGATAAAATCACGGCGGTCAACGGCACCAAGCTCGAATCGAGCGAGGATATCTACTCCCACCTGCTGGGACAGGCCCAGCAGGAAGTGAAGCTCGATCTGATCAGCCGCAACGGCATATCGCGCTCGGTCTACCTGACACCGGTAACTACCGACGAATACCGCGAGTTGACCTATAAGGAAAAAGTAGAACAACTGCGCAGCCAGGTGAGCCAGCAGTCGCGCGGCAAGATCGCCTACTTCCACCTGGGGCAGATCACTCCAAAGAGCCTTGATCGATTCGAAGCCGAACTGCTCAAGTATGCCGAAGGGCGTCAGGGGCTGATTCTTGATCTGCGTGGCAATATCGGCGGGGCCGCTCATGACCGTCTGATCAACATTCTCTCACGCAGGGAGTATATCAGCCACCGGCCGCGTCACGGCTCCCCCGGATATGATGGCAGCGCGGTGGTGCCGCCCCATATCACCGTATTGATCGATGAGCGTACCAGTTCCGACGCCGAGATCGTGGCGCAGGGTATCCGCGAACTGGGTCTGGGCGAAATCGTCGGTCAACGCAGCTACGGCGCGGTAATCGGCACCGAACAACACACGCTACTCAATGGCGCCACGTTAAGTATCCCGACGGTCGGCTGGTTCTCCATGACCGGGGACAACTTAGAAAATAATGGCGTCCAGCCAGACTTCGTGATTCCACTCGACCTCACTGCAGCCGAGAAGGGTGAGGATAATCAACTCAAGGAAACGGTCGAACGAATGCTCGGACGATTGTAGCTCCGGATTCGTTCCAGTAAAGCCTTGCCAATGCGCACCAATCTAGTATTTTATCACCACCTAACTGTAAACTAGCCGACCTCGAAATAAAGCAATACACTCTTTAGAGTATTCCAGAACTGTGGGGGAGGGGCATTCCTCATAACGACTATGCTGACGCCATCAACTCGGTCTACTAGGGAGACTTCCATGAATCGAGCTTCGCAACGCCTGCTCAAACTGTGTCTTCTATTTATCATTACCGCCGCTCTAATGTTGAACTTAACCGCAATGGCTGGCTCACAAACGTCGGACCGATTGGAGTTGGAGAGTTTTCTCACGCCGGAAGGACGGTTCGATTTGGATGCCGCGCTAAACTCCGGCTACGAGGGTCCGCTGAACCTGCAAGGTTTCGAAGCTCGAAAGGACCCCATGACCGGTGCTCCGCGCTTCAGTCGCTCGAACACCAGCCATCAGACGAGCGATCCGAATGATGTTTACTGGGAAACTGGCTATACTCGGCCCGGGCCGAATGGGGACTTTCTTGTTCAGGCAGCAGTCGTATATGACTCAAAGTTGATTATTGCAGGAGAATTCGAAAGCGTAGCTACGGTCATCGCAAGCAATATCGCTGCATGGGATGGCAGTTCCTGGTCACCGCTCGGTGGAGGCTTGAGTGGGGGTACTGTTCAAACTCTGAAAGTTTACAACTCTGAGCTGATTGCCGGCGGCTGGTTCACCTCTGCAGGAGGCACAGCAGTGAACAAGATCGCCAGCTGGGATGGGACAAACTGGTCACCACTCGGTGGTGGCATGAATGGCCCAGTCTACGCGCTGGCAGAGTATGACTCTTTATTGGTGGCTGGCGGCAATTTCAGTACTGCGGATGGTAATTTCGTGGGCAAGATCGCAGCATGGAACGGTAGCGCTTGGTCAGCCCTTGGCACCGCGCCTAACACAGCAGTTTATGCTCTGGCAAATTTCAATGGCGAATTAGTGGCGGGTGGTGGTTTCAACGGTCGAGTGGCGAGTTGGGATGGTACCAATTGGTCTTATTTTGGATTTTCTCTCAACGGAACGGTCCGAGCGCTCACGGTTTTTAACTCTGAGTTGATTGAAGGCGGCGGAGCGCTTGGTACCGATCGAGTCGCCAGGTGGGATGGAACTAACTGGACTGGTTTCGGAGAATTCAACGGCGACATAAATTGCTTTCACGTGTCCGGCACGGACTTGATCGCTGGCGGCGGCTTTACGCGCGAGGGCTCGGGGGCGGAGGGCTCTCTAAGCCGTATTGCAGTTTGGGACGGGACCGATTGGAACCCAATGTCCACAGGTATGGGGCTAGGCTTCTTGTCGCCCTACGTCTATGCCATCACAGAATTCGAATCTAACATCTATGCCGCAGGTACGTTTGAGACCGCCGGTGCAGTGTTGGCGTCTGGAGTCGCATCCTGGGATGGGAGTTCCTGGTCACAATTGACTGCAACCGGAGACGGAGTAGGGCGGATCACCGCATACGCTGCTACTATCTTCAATGGCGAACTCGTGGTTGCTGGAGCGTTTGCCTTCGCTGGTGATCAGGAAGTGTGCAGCGTCGCATCCTGGAATGGGAGCAATTGGACTGCTCTTGGCAGCGGAGATTGCAACACCTTGATCTATGATGTGGCTGTTTATGACACGAAGTTAGTCGTCTGTGGCCACTTCACGGAAATCGGAGGCATACCCGCGCTGAATATCGCCGCATGGAATGGCTCCTCCTGGGAAGCGCTTGGCGATGGACTCGGACCGCTGTATTCGGACCCGCAGGTATTAGGAGAGTATAATGGTTTGCTGATTGCAGGGGGGAATTTCATGGAGTCCGGTGCCACCCCGCTTGAGAGAATCGCTGCATGGAATGGAGCAAATTGGTCCGCGCTTGGAAGCGGTATCGACGGATCGGTCAGAGCACTGATTGAATTCGACTCCTTGCTCGTTGCTGCAGGTAGCTTCGCTACCGCGGGTGACGTCAGCGCGGCCCGAATCGCCGCCTGGAATGGCGCTACCTGGAGCGCTCTCGGCTCTGGCTTGAACAGCACCGTGTGGGCACTCGATATCTACAACTCTCAACTTCTCGCAGGCGGCGGATTTGATGAAGCTGGTGGGGCCTCCGCCAATAGAATTGCTGTCTGGAATGGAAGTGATTGGTCTGCCCTTGGTGCTGGTGTGGGAACTCTCGGCGACTATGTTCGCTGTCTCATCGTACATGGAGAACAACTAGTAGCTGCAGGCAGTTTTTCAGAAGCTGGCGGTGCAGAAGCGCTGTCAATTGCCGGATACAATCAAGGGAATTGGTTCTCGCTCGGCTCTGGTATTCAGGGTGGTGAGGTCACCGATCTCGTTGTCTTTGACAGCAGTCTATATGTAGTGGGATCATTTGGTGTGGCGGGGGGCAAAGCATCCTCAAATATCGCCGAGTGGACAATAAAGGATGCGGATGGCGACAACGTTGCCGACGCGAATGACAATTGTCCCGGCGTCTTCAATCCTTCACAAGCAGACGCCGACGGAGATGGTATCGGTGACGTCTGTGACGATTGCACTGACAGCGATGGTGATGGATTCGGAGATCCGGAATATGCCGACAACACCTGCGCTGATGACAATTGCCCTTCCACAGCCAACCCTGGACAAGAAGATGGTGACTCAGATGGCGTCGGTGATCTATGTGACAACTGTGTGAGTGTCTCTAACAACGATCAACTCGACAGCGATGGTGACGCGATTGGCAATCTCTGCGACAACTGTCCCAGTATCTCAAATCCACTCCAAATCGACACGGATGGAGACGGCCAGGGTGACCTGTGCGATCCGGATGACGACGATGACACTGTAGTGGACGAATTGGACAACTGTCCGCTACTCGCCAACTCCGGGCAGGAAGACGCGGACGGGGATGGCATCGGGGATCAATGTGACGAATGTACCGACACAGACGGTGACGGATTCGGCGATCCCGGATTTGCGTCCAACACCTGCGATCTGGATAATTGCCCCGACATCCCAAATCCGGGTCAGGAGGACAGTAATGGGAACGGCGTAGGGGACGCTTGTGACTATGTCTGCGGGGATTCCGACGGAAACAGTGCGGTATCCATCGGTGATGCCGTCTATATCATCAATTACATTTTTGGAGGTGGTCCCGCACCGCAGCCTGAGGAATCTGCTGATGCCGATTGCAGCGGCACTGTGTCTATCGGTGATGCAGTTTACATCATCAACTTCATATTTGGTGGAGGCGAAATACCGTGTGCCGCCTGCCGCTAGCCTCCTGGTCGCAGCAGCTCACACATTATAAGGACAATACCGATAGTCTGCCACCCCCTTCGTGCAGTACATCAGCCGCCGTGGCTGCGAACGACCATCCCCATTAACCGAATCGATTAGCAACCCGTGGCGGCAGCGAAGACACTTCGCCGGCTGGCCATCAATCATCGTGCCACTGAATCTCGCCTGCCGGAAAGCCCTCAAATCAGCAACTTCACCACCCCCGCCCCTGATCTTCTCTATCCCGCCAACCCGCTCTATCACAAACCTGCCGCGGTCGATCCTCAACTCCCCCTTAAAATCGATCTCATCCCCCGCCGCCACCTGGTAGCGTTCGTAGACGTTAAACGATACGCGGGCATAGAACGGGTCGAGGAACTTGTCATATTGAAACACCCCTTCGCGGAAATATAGCAGCACACCCCTTCCCGCAATCCGCAACTCGCCGTTTTTTCCATGATTCACCAGGTGGGGGTTGATCGTGCTCACTTCCGCGCGGACCTCGATCCGGCGCCCCTGCAGACCCTCCACCCATTCCTCGAATTCCGCGAACCGCCGGGCGAAATCCTCATATTCCTCCTGCTGCAGCTTTACCTCCGGCTGGTAGGCCTCCTTGACATCGAAAAAGAAGGGACACGAGAAGCAATCCTTGCCGACATGCTTCTTCTTCCGCGGGCACTTCTGCCCCGACTCGAATTTGCGACAGCGCCAGCGGAACGTCATGCAGCCCGCCGGGAAACATTGCTTGTGCTTGATAATATGCCATGCCGAAGTGCCCGACTCGCGATGCTTGTGGAGCCGGTGGGGGCAAAAGAATATGTCTGATCGCTTGTAGAGGTTGCGCCACTCAGTCTGCATCCGGTTCTCCTCGTAGGCGCCTGTGATAGAAGGGGTTTCTCCGCTCGCTATTGGATTTTCCCCACAAAAGCCGTTTGCCGCGCGACGGCGGGTATCGAGTCGCTGCTAACCACTCTATACACAACTGTAACGCAGACAAGCAAATAATCGCCAAAGAAATCTTTCGATCTGCCTCGGCAGCGAATCTGCAATGAATGGGTACAGCAACAGCATGATCGAAGGAGGAGTCGGATCATGAAGGTGAGATTTACGCTGACGATGGATGACCTCACGGTTGATGATCAACACTACGACACGGTCGTAATCGACTGGGTCTCGGATGTTGAGCAAGAGGAAGTAATGGATATGTCGCAGAAGTGGATATCCTCGCAGAACTTCCTGACCCGCCGAATGATCGGACTTCAACGCGTAGGGGAATCTTCACTGACTATCGAGCCGGTGGACGAAACCAAGATGATCTAATCGTGCCGAAGGAGGCAGATCGAGGGGGATGTGGAAGCGTCAACATGCAAGGGACCTTAGAGCAACCTTAGAGGAGTAGAGGGGAAACAGATGCCGGAAGGCGTAAGCGCAACAACACAGGTGGAATACGGTTCGGTTGTCGCCATGGCAACCGAGAAAGCACTCGAACTGCACGGATACCTCCTGACTACATTCGGAACCAGCGTGACCATGGCGATCTATCTCGCTGCCGCAGCATTGCTGATACTGGGGATGTGGCGGCTGGTCAAATTCTCGTTCGACGTCGTGCGCTGCGTCGCTATTCCCGCATCCGCTGTCGCCCTGGTGGGCTCGTGGCTGCTGCCATTTCCTTTCCTCCATATCCTCCCGGTTGCTACCGCACTCTTTGCGGGGATCCTGCTGGTCCGAGGATAAGACATCAATGGTGGGGCCGCGTTGGTCGCCACCGCAAGGTACGGCGCATGTGAAACTCATGCAGAAGCACGGGAGAGAGAATCATGAAACCGCCCAAACCGAAAAAACGTGATCGCTGCCCACTCTGCCAGGCGAAACTGGTGAAGGTGAACGGTCAGCTCTGTTGTACAGCCTGCAATATCGCGGTGAAAGGCGACACGTGTCGTTTCATCAATCTGCAGCAGGCTAAAGGTAGATTACGCAAACGAGTCAACAGTTAGCACAAGCCATGACTTCTCAGCCGAACCGATGCCATATTTGCGGTCGGCGGATGAGGGAGTTCAAAGGAGTCTACCTCTGCTTGCCATGCAACGACAAGTACGGGGAATACTACAACTTCTTCAAATCCGCCTCCCAGGAGTTCTACGGGGCTCAGGATAAAGTCGCGATCGAATGCCCCGGCGTGACGATCTACGACGATTCCAACAGCAGGGTGATCCGCGGAGTCAAGTGGAACGACGAGCGCGACCACACCAAGGGCTACGAAATCATCGGACAGCAGATTTTCGCCCCCAACCACAAAAAGACCCGCCTCGTGGACCAGGACAAAGCCGGTAACATCAGCCGCTGTCAGGCCTGCCAGGACTTCACCGTGCGTATGCGAATCTATAACCAGCAGAAGGACAAAGATACCTACGTCCAGAATTCGCCCCTGATGCCCAGGGATGAGGCCAATTTCAATAAGCCCAGCATCCACGATAAACACTAGTCCACCGCAATAGCGCCAATCCAGATCCCCGATTTCTCGATATTCCAATTGCATTGAATGACTCGCCATGTTTATATGGCAACTCATGAGCAGAGATTTCGAACTCCCACTCAGCGACGGTGAGAAGCTGCAGGTTACACTCTATGGGGAGGAACACCTCGCCGATGCACCCTGCGTGATCTTCGTGCACGGATTTAAAGGATTCAAGGACTGGGGTTTCGTCCCGCCGATCGGGAACGAACTGGCGGCCGCCGGGTACGCCGCGCTTACCTTTAACTTCTCCCACAACGGCATCGGCGATAACCCGCTCGAGATGACCGAAGAAGAGAAATTCGGCAGAAACACATTTTCCCGCGAAGTGCGCGAGCTCGGTGAGTTGATCGCCGCCTACAAGAACCGGTTCTTCGGCGATTATGAGCCGGGGAAGCTCGGCCTGATCGGGCACAGCCGCGGCGGTGGAATCGCCCTCCTGGTTGGAGCCGCCAATGCGAAAGTGAACGCCGTTGCCTCCTGGTCCGCCGTCAGCAGCTTCGACCGCTATGACGATCGCGTCAAGCTCAAGTGGCGTAAACGCGGATTCCTGCAGGTGGAGAATAAAAGAACCGGCCAGGTATTCAACCTCGACGTCGCGCTGCTGGATGATGTCGAAGCAAACGCCGGCGACCGCCTCAATATCGAGAATGCCGTTCGTTCACTGGAAAAACCGCTCCTGATAGTTCATGGAGCCGAGGATGAATCAGTCAAAGTGAAGGAAGGACGTCAGCTCTACGAGTGGTCGAATCATGACTTCACCGACTATCTGGAAGTGCCCGCCACGGGGCACACCTTCGGAGTAGGGCATCCATGGGCAGGAGCCAGCAGCGAATTCGAGATGGTCCTCCGGGAGACAATCAGCTTCTTCGACACGAACCTGCAGTAAAGCCCGCGTACTCACGGTCTCCGCGTCTCCTGCTCAGCGAAACAATGCGACAACTTCGCGCGTGGTGACCGCCTCAATCTCCCCGATTTCCTTTCGCCGGAAAACGACATACTTCACCGCATCCGCAGGTAGTTCACCGAGACTCAAATCACCCGCGTGCCGCCACTCCATTTCTGGAATCCAGTCTGAAGTCTCGCCACCCTTACTCTGGTAAAACGGCCTGTCCTCCTCACCCAGTAGCTCGTAGTCGCAATCATCTCCATAGAACACCGGCTTGATTCCCATTTCCCGGGCGACCCGCATGCTGATAGCGACCCCATACGGCTCGAAGCTGTGGTAGACATACCGCCTGCGCCAGCGCATCAGCTTCAACGCCTCGGCGATCGGACTTTGCGAAAACGACACCACCTTGAAGCCGCCTCGAATGAAACGGTCACTCGCGAGTAACCTACCGCTTCCGGCGATATGCCGTAACGTCGCCAATGCCGATCTGCAGTAGGTCGTCGTCGTCACAATATCTTCGTAGAAATCTGCCCGCAACTCGTCGGGGAACGGGTCGTGTGATGATCGCGTCCAGTGGATGATGCTCTCACTCAAAGCCGACACGGTTTCCGGAATCAACTCCCTGTGGTCCAGTTCATAGCGGGGCAGATCGGTACCGGGTAGATATGAGATCCGCCTTTCCGACTCGACCTTCAGCGCATACTCAGGTATCTGCACCAGCGCCTCGAGCCTTCCACCCGTTTTGATCGAGAGAGGGATGACCCTTCCAGCCAGGCGAACAACCGACTCATCTCGCAGCGTCCTGAGAGAGTCCACCGAGTGATGCTTTGGCTGGTGAGTCTCCTCGAGGTATCCAAACTCGACCAAATCAGGGTCAAGCCGAAAATCGTTCACGACACGTCGAGCCAGCTCCCCCGCGACGCCCGAATCGGTTTCCGGCAGCACGATCAACTGGTTCATCCTGTTCCTGTTTGCCAGGTGCACCAGCACCTCCCAGGTGTTAAGACCGACGGAGGTCAGGAGCGTGAGCGGTTGTTGCGACAACTCGGCGATCAGCTCGGTGGTGCGGCTCACCCAGCAGTCGGCGGAGCAGGGGCGCTTTGATTGGTGGGAGTTCAGGACGGCGACATAGTGGCGGCCCGGATCTGCATCTCCCGGCAGTTTGAGCACTTTGATGGTTGACACGCTAGCTTCTCCCTTTCTGTGTCACAGCTTCTCCGTGACTGCTGCGTTTCACTCAGCGGCTTGCACCGAGTCGTCCCGGTCTGCAAAGAATCGAGCCAGAACGCAACAACGGCCCGCATCCCACGCAGGAATGCGAGCCGCCGTTATTTGACCATTTCAGGCTGAAGATTGCCTCAGTCGCTATTTTTTCTTGCGGCTGGTAGCTTTCTTCTTTGTGGCCTTCTTTGTAGCCGGCTTCTTCGTCGCTTTCTTCTTGGTAGCCTTCTTGGTGGCTTTCTTCTTTGTACCCTTCTTGGCCGTGGCTTTCTTCTTCGCGGTCGCTTTCTTCTTAGGAGCAGCCTTCTTGGCAGCACCCTTCTTCAGATTAAGCGTGGCCGCTTTGGCACGCACGGCGTTGACGGTACGACCAAGATGCTCGGCGATCTCGCGAGCGGTCTTCGACTTGTAGTTCTTCTTCAGAAAGCTTACTTCAGCAGCCTTCCAAGCGTTCTCGACCGCGGGGGCTTTCTTCTTGGTAGCCTTCTTCGCAGTAGCCTTCTTGGTGGCTTTCTTAGTGGCTTTCTTCTTCGTAGCCTTTTTCCTTACTGCCACGATGAACTCCTTTGGAAAAGGTTATTGGGTTCGTTGGTTTCGAATTTATGTTCAAGTCGGTTTATCGAATTAACCCCATAATCATGACCACGAGTGGTGTTCATCCCACAGCAGCAAGTCATCAACTCAAGGGAGTCTCCCTGCACGGCCACCACTAGTTTCTGCGACAAACTCGCTGCACTAGTCGAGTTCCATGACCACGCAAATCGCCCCCGCAAGTTGTTTGACTCGAAGTTGTCTTCCACTAGATTGTTCATGTGGCGTAATGAGCCCTTACACAATATTAAAATCAACAAAAAATTTACTCATTTGTGGAAAAATGTAAGGGGTAATGAGAGGGGTCAAGATGACCTCAAGGTTTGCCACTAGCTGCAGGGTGACCTTACATGACTCGATCACAGTTTGTCGACTCCCCCTTACACTAGTGGAGCCCCGATTGCCCCCTCGGGAGTGACCCTCAACCCGACGTTGCCTGCGACTTATGGCAGGTTGATTCGTGAGCCACAAACGTCCTCCGGCTGAAGTCCCACTGTCCCGGCGTCGCGCCTCAATTCGGCTTCCGGATGGAATTTGCTTGACAACGCCCCGCCAGCCGCTTACTTGACCTGTCGGAAAATCGAAATGCGGTTCGGGAGGTAAGATGAGCGAGACTCTCTCACCACCCTCGATCGCCCAGAAAAACAATGCGCCCATAGCTCAATTGGATAGAGCGTCTGACTACGGATCAGAAGGTTGGGGGTTCGACTCCTCCTGGGCGTATTTTTTATTGGAGTAAACCCCTCCCGATACCCCATCCCGTCAAGAACTCTCCTGCGTGATCCCGCCTGCCATTCAAGGCCTCTCTCCCGCTCAACCGATACCAACTTCGCATCCCCTGCCGATAAGTGGATCGGCCGACTCAGTTCCGCATCAGCTCACCGGTCACCATCCGGCAACCTACATGCACTCAAGCGGGCAAGACCAGGTTTGATTGGATAGTGCTATAGGAGGAAGTTCCTGAGTGGCGAACGCAGCCGTGCAACTGCTAGCCCAGGGGCCAATAAGGCACCGCTTTGAGGTCGAATCCGGCGCGCTCACCACGACCCAGCCGAAAACAGCCCGCTGAGGCAATCATCGCCGCATTGTCGGTGCAATACTTGAAATCGGGAAAGAGTGCGCGCAATCCCAGCTTTCCACAACGCTCCATAAACAATTCCCGTAACCGCGAGTTGGCCGCAACTCCACCCCCGACCGCGACAACTTGAAGAGAGTGATCCTGCGCCGCCCGTAGCGTCGTTTCCACCAGAACCTCGACGACATTTTCCTGAAACGCAGCACAAATGTCGTTCAGGTGCTCGGACGCGAACTGCTCACCCTGCTCCTTCAGATAAAGCGCCACGGCGGTTTTTAATCCTGAGAACGAAAACTCGTAGTCTCCCGACTTAAACTGTGCTTTGGGGAATCTGGCGAAAGCCGGGTCACCTTCACGTGCCAGTTTGTCGATCTTATGTCCACCGGGATAGCCGAGGCCAAGCAACTTGGCTACCTTGTCAAATGCCTCACCGGCGGCATCGTCGCGGGTGGAGCCAAGCACCCTGTAGTCTCCCCAGTCCGTTACCTTCACCAGCAGCGTGTGGCCCCCCGAGACAATCAGGCAGAGAAACGGTGGTGCGAGCTCAGGGTCAGCGAGACAATTTGCGAAGATATGCCCCTCAAGGTGGTTCACGCCGATGAATGGAACCCCCCAGCCGTAGGAAAGAGCTTTCGCGAAATTCAACCCCACCATCAGCGAACCGATCAGCCCCGGTCCACTGGTTACCGCGATACCATCGATCGAGTTGGGTGAGATGGGAAACCTGCTCTTGCACGCCGTGAAAAGCGGCATGATCTTGCGAAGCTGCTGGCGCGAGGCCACCTCCGGCACGATTCCACCAAACTGCTCATGGTCGGTTTGTGAATAGACAAAGTCCGCCACGACTCTCGTGCGATCCTCAACCACCGAAACCGCGGTCTCATCGCAGGAGGTCTCGATCCCCAGCACTCTCATGATTTTCGCAGGATCAAAACCGAGTCGGCAGAACTTCTGATTACATCCACCCGGTCGGGAAGGCTATAGAGGATAGGAACCAGCGTGGAGTCTTCAGGGGATTCAGGAATCTTGAACGAGACACCAATGTCACTGGCTTGAACCGATCCGGCCAGCGATCGCGGTATTCCGATCGCAAGGTTGAGCGTCGCGGGGGTGAACTGGTAGCGCTTGCCGTTGAATCGCTCCGGCGGGTTCACAGTGATGCCGTCAAACTGCTGCTCATCACGGGGTTCAACTTGTATCGAGACTTTCACACTCGAATCGGCAACCGACAGGTGCAGCGAATCGGGTATCTGCAGCGCCAGTTCGGCGACGAAACTCTCAACCACTCCACCGATCGACTGCGGCTCGGTTTCCAGATGATTCAGCTTCTTCATCACTGACTCAGGACCCGATACCTTAATCGTCGCAGGAGCAACCTTCAACTCCCCCATGATAACGTACCCGTCGGCCGGCGAAACCTCCACTTCGGCGATCACCGGAAGGTCGCGTGAGACCGACCGTTCCAGGCGAACCTGTACCCGCTTCGGCATCAACAGCTCTACCTCTTCGTAACTTCCCGAGAGGATATCGATCACCTCGGCAGACGACATCTCGACCACCTGGGCGCCGGCCTTGTAGTCGGCAAGATCATAGTGGTACACCATATCATCAGTCATCAGTCCGAACAACTGCTTGCCCGTGCCGCGCACTTTGATCGAGATGTGCTCCGGGGTCTTCGAGGTCAGCAGTAGTCCGTCCGGAACATTTGTGAAACTGAATGGGATTTCGAAAATATGTTCGTAGGTCTGATTCGTGGCGACATGCACCCACAGCAGAAACGCCAGCAGCACAGCGCCAATCTTCAACGGCAAATTGCTAAATGGGTTGAAACTCACCAGATACTTCCTTCGGCCCACCTCTACTTATTAGACGATGAGATCGCCTTGCCGTAAGAAATCTCTCCATTGTCAATTCGTACGTTGAAGCCGCATTCCGGATTCGAGCAGGCCCACGCCTTGAACCGAATCGTCGCACCGTCGCGGCCATAATCGGACAATGGCAATAGCCTGCCGGTCTTGCACTTCAAGCATTGGGGGAATTCATGTTCGGTCATCACTGCCGGCCGCCTTCTTACTGCGATGTTGAATGCACCTGTGACTGCTTCGGATGTGATCCGACTCTCACTAATCGCGGTGCCGAATAGTCAAATGGGAAAGTAATCTCAGTAAACTATAAAGTCAATGTCTTTGCTGAATGTGGCAGGCAACGGGCACCCCGCTGCACCGGGTGGAGCTCGCCGCTTCCGCCAGTCCTACTGGTTGCTCCAGAGCAGGTGTATGACCTCGCGACCATTCTCGTCATAACCGAGCATAATCAGGTCGTCGCGCCCGTCGGCGTTCAGGTCGTGGGCATCGATCGAGTAAACCCCGTTGGCCTCCCTGACGGTTGTGGCTTTGTCCGAAAAATGTGGCTCCTGTTCGCCACGGAACACCTGAAGCTCGTCATCATCGTTGACGATCGCCAGCTCCGCCAGCTTGTCGCCGTTCAGGTCACCGCACATGCAACCCACGTAGCGCGTCGGCATCTTCGTCCCGAACAAGTCGATTCCGCACGAAATCTTCTTCACCGAAGTCGGCTCCTCCGCAACCAACCCGCTGGCAGATTCGTAAACGCGCAACTCAACCGACATCCGCTGTACCACGAACGCCTTCACCATGCTCGTGGCGCTAACCGGCACGGTTGCCACAACAATCGAGTGAGCCCCGTTGCCGTTGAGGTCGGTGAGCGAAAGCCCCACCGCGAAATCCTCGGTTACGATCCTGCGTGACGGTCGCTGCGAAAAACCGGAGGCAATATTGCCGAGGAATACTTCCAGGATCGTCTTGAATTTATCCCGGTCACCCTGGGTGATGACACGACAGAAGTCAATCAACTGGTCGTTGTTGATGTCAGCCAGCGCCGCCGCCGCAAACCTGAGGTTGCGACGAAATCCCGGCCGCAGGATCAAACTCTGACTCGGCTCCTTGGTAAACTGCAATTCGCCCGTTTGAAACCAGATCAGCAGGTCCCCATTAACCGAGATGAGCAGATCGCTGATCCTGTCTGTGTTGACATCGTGTATCGACACCTCCGGCAGGGTAAACACCATCCCCGGTCCACCATGAACGGTCAGCATGTTTCCCGCCAGGTCGTTGTCCGAGCCTCCGCTGAAACTGAGGGAGGCCTTCAACTCCCAACCCTTCTTTCCCTTCCCATACACGCGCGCCCCTTCCCAGGTCGGCAATACCAGTTCGTTGATCCCATCTCCGGTCAGGTCAAAGGCGACCTTCTGAATCGTAACCGAATTGGGAGGAGGAATCGCGTAAAGCCGATCATACGTCAGTATCGTCTGCAGCCCCGGACTGAAGCCCCCACTGTCGTAGTCGAGCAGGTAAAGCTGCTGCAGCCCCACCAGCAGAATCTCATCACGCTGATCACCGTCAAAATCGACCAGCTCAAATGCAAAAACATCCGCCGGGAGCGGAATCGTGGTCAGTGCATTCAGATCATAGTCGGTGGCAATCGTCTGACGCGCGATTTCGATGCGTCGCCCGGAATCCCCCGACAGAAAAAGTATCAGTTCGTTGCCCGCGATGCCGTCAAACTGGAATGCGTGCACGCCTAAGATATGATCGTCACGCTGGATGATCTGTTCATTGAATGCATCGGTGTCCGCAGCCTGCGCGGGTCCGATATTCTGGAGAGCGGAAACCAGCGAGAGCGCGAGGCACAGCAGCGGCAGAAGCGACTTGCGCCCGCAAGATTTTCTTCTTTGGTTTGTTCGCTCACCCAATTTGTATCGCTCTCAATTCTGTATCAATTCAACGAATAATCTGGCAGATCCAATCTCTCACACGGGACAGTTGCGGCTCAAAGCTATGCTACTGAAATTATCCGGAAAATGTTGCACCTGATTCAGCCGCTCCCTGCTTGCCCCGAACGCATCAACCGCCGGACGAACCGCTTCAACAGCGCTGCCGTCTCTCCGGCCTAACCTCGACCGCAACGCACTCTTGCACCATTTTCTAACCTAACACAAGCGAAATCGGACCGCCATCTTCCGTATCGCGGCACTCAGCACCGCAGCCGGCACCCCGATTCGACTCAATTTCCTTACCCGTGAGCTAACACCTACCTGTACCAGTCGCTCCTGCCGAAATCAGCCCAGTAGAATCTGGTTGCGCCCCGGTCGGTGCCGATCCAGATAAAATCTCCATCGGCAGCCAGCGAGGATATCCGCGTGCTGATCAAGCCATCATTCTCAGTGTACTGATACCAGGTCCGGGTGCGGGAGTTGAAGCGGAACAGTCCACCATCCCCGGCTACCCAGATTACACCATCGTGCACCAGCAGCACGAACATCTCCATGCTGTGGAATTCGGTGTAAAGGTCCCATACCTGCGTCGAACGATCGCGCAGGTCCACTACCACCACGCCGTCGTCCGACACCGCATAGAGCGCCGAATCCACCACCTGGATATCATAGACATAATGCCGCAACAGGGGATCGTCAATCTCAATCGGCAGCCAATTGCTGCCTCCCCACTGCAACGAGTAGACGCCACGCTCCGTGGCTGCATAGATGGTGCGATCATTGATCGCAAAATCGAAGACCAACAATCCCTCGGTGATGTCGGTATTGGCGTTGTAAATCGAATCCTGCTTCAGGTCGAATACCGATATCCCCTCTTCGGTGCCGATCATCAGGTTGTTCTCTATCGGCAGCAATGCCGTTACCTGATCGCCGTAAATGCCATCATAGAACGAGTATGATCTCAGACTGTGATTGCTCTTGTTGATCCGAATCAATCCCTGCTCGGTGCCGACCCAGACATCCTTCTTGTCATGCGCAATCGACAGGTAACGGTCAGAGATAATCCCCCCGCTGCGCCGCGGATTGAAGTACTTCCAGACGTCGGATGTCTGATTGTAGTAGGTGATCGTCCCCTCGACCCCGCTACCCGCCCCCAGGAACCATACCTCGTTACCATCGACATCGAGCCTGGCGACATCATCCTCAAAAAGTCCCTGCGGCATCACTTCAAGGTCATTTGTCGAAAGGTCGATCTCGGCGGGGCCGAGACCCCATAATCCTGCCCAGATGCGATTGCGGTCATCCCTGAGCAACTCCGTTATCTGGTACTGAAACAGGTTTCTGTCGGTGACAAAGCCCTCGTTGAAATAGGAATAACCGGGAGGCGTGAACAACTGCGGCAGATCGCGTAACGAGATCCGGGGCGGTTCGACCCGTTCCTCCGGGAACTGCGAAATATAGCTCCAGTCGCGGAACGTCGGATTGTAGTATGCCGCCTCCGTCTGGGTCTGTATCCAGATCTCGTCGGTCAGCCCATCCACTGCCAGCCGTCGGATTCTATCGTCCGGCATGCCGTCTGAGACGGTTAGTGGATCAAGCCACTTCTCCTGGACTCGATCGTAGCGAAGAATTCCCCCCGTCGTTCCGAAGTAGACTGTGTTGAATCCTGTTGCGATCGAGGTGATATAGCGGGTGTTGGTGAAACTAACCCAGTCCCCCGGAGCATAGAAATCGTAGATCTGCTGCGCCCTCAGCGACAGCGGCAGTGCCAGCGCACTCATCAGCGCAAGCGTGATTCCTATTCGCAGTCTAACTCTATGCATTCAGAAAATCGATCGCTGCCTTCGCCAATACCGCCGCACCAATCGGGATGGCATCCTCATCAGCCTTGAACTGAGGATGGTGCCAGCTGTGTATCGCTCCAATTCTCTTGTTTCCAACTCCAAGGAAAAACATCGCACCCGGGACATGTTCAAGATAGTGTGCGAAATCTTCTCCGCCCATCGAAGGAGTTTCCAGTTCAATGATCGAGCTTCTACCGAAGAGATCACGACTTGCCGCACGGAGAAACTGATTCGCCCGCCGCGAATTCAACAGCGGCGGATAACTGGCCAGGAAGTCGATTTCCGAGCTGCAATCGTGGGAAGCTGTTACATGTTTTACAATCGCTTTGATTCGACGCTCCAAAAGTCTCAGGGTTTTCTTGCTCTGACCGCGAGCCGTACATTGGAGAACGCAACTCCCGGGGATGACGTTCCGGGCGGTGCCGCCATCGATCCTCCCCACCGTTAACACCGCAGGCTCAAATGGGTCAACGCTGCGGGAGACTACCGTCTGCAACTGCGAAATCACCGCAGCCGCGCAGACGATCGGGTCGCGCGCTTGATGCGGAATCGCTCCATGCCCACCCTTGCCCGTAATCGTTACATTGAAATCCAGTACGCCGGCAAACAGCGAATCATCACGGATGCCGATCTTGCCCACCGGCAACATCGCGTTTACATGCATCCCGAGAATCAAATCGACATTCGGCTGCTTCAGCGCCCCTCCCTTGATAAGCTCGATGGCCCCTCCCGGCGGCGCCTCTTCGGCAGGCTGATACAACAGTTTTATCGTACCCCGATACTCGTCACGCAGCCTCGACAGCAACAGCGCCGTAGTCGATACCGTGGCCATATGCATATCATGGCCGCACGCATGCATCCTCCCCGGATGCTTCGATTTGAACGAATAGTCGGTTTGTTCGTTTATTGGCAGAGCGTCAATATCGCTGCGGATGGCGACACACTTGCCGGGACCAGACTTTATCTCTGCTACCAATCCCGTGCCGGCTATCGAATGAGCCGAAATCGCGTGTGACTTCAGGAACGATTTCAGGTGCGCAGAAGTCTTGGTCTCTTCCCAGGCGATCTCCGGAATCTGATGCAGTGTCCGCCGCAGGTCACGAGAGACGGGGAAGAGTTCTCTGGCCGTGGCTACTATTTTGTCCGATAATGAGTTAGATTTCATGGTGGCAAGATAAACGACCCGGCGTTCTACGGCAATCAGATAATCTGAGCCACCGCCCACGATACCGTTTGCTAAGGTATTGCGGCTGAAACTAATAGCAGGTAAGTTTGTTCAAACAAGTAGTCGATAATATATATATCTGGTGTAACATTTCCCCGTCTGTGGGCTGACCGGCGCCGTCGGTCTGCTCGCGTCAAAGGTATCTGATGAAGAAGTCTCTGATTAGAAAATCATTTTTGTTCCTCTGCGCCTCTTTGCCCCTGATCGCGCCGCTGGTAATCACCGGCTGTGGCGATGATCCTCCCGAGCCGCCACCGAAATCGAAAATCATCGCGGGCGAACGCTACTTCCCGATGCACGATGGTGACATCTGGTACTACAACTCCGCCAACACGATCCGAATGGTCGACGGCGATACGACGATCAACGGCTATAACTGCAAGCGCGTCATGGAAGGGATCATTACGACTCAAGCCTGGAGCCTGACCTCCGAACGCTTCGCCCAACACCTCCTCGATCGGACCGTATCGTTCGATCCACCGCTGCAGATCCCGCTCGACCTGATGGAGGGCGAGCCGCACGGTTTCAGCAGCCTCGGGTTGGTTGATCCAGCCAACAATCCCGGCAATATCGACTCGATCAGGACCTTCGGCGAAATCACCTTCGCCGGTTATGTTACGAGGCGGATAAACAACGTTGATCTCGATAGCTGTATCAAGATAGATTATGACTACATCGACTCCGTCTGGTTCAGCGATGCCGAACCGATCGGCGCGGCCTCGCAGTATTCGGAATTCTACGCGCGCGGGATCGGTCTGATTGATGACGGCGACCTGTTGCTCGACCAGGCCAAAATAAATGGAGTGATGTTGCCGAAACAGAACTAGGGGCAGTCGACTTCTCACGGAGTGGTGAACTATATAGAGTTGAGGTAATCGATGAATAGCTTGAGAAATCCCGGCACCGGAAAATACGTACACTCTCTCGTAGCCGCAGTCTGTATCGCGGTCGTGGTCCTGTTGACCGCCTGTGGCGGTACGAGTCCTAACGGGGATGTGAAAAACAACTGGGAAATCTACGGTACCATCACTCATAATGGCTCCACCGGCATAGTCAGCGTCTATGTAGAAATCTACCGCGACGGCGAAGCCTTCGTGCTCGGCGCCGTCAAGCTCGATGACTTGAACGTAAATCCGATCGGTGACGGCACCTACGTCGGCAATTTTGCGCTCGCCGATCTCGACTCGCTCAAGTCCTCGGTCGAACTCGATATCACGACTTCGATCGATGATTTCCATTTCCAGCAGCTTGTCGATGTTCCCGATGCGTTCGAGTTTGAAGCCAACGGATTGACCGACGATCAGGTCTTCTCGAACACGATGGTGAACCTTGAGTGGACCTCCGCATTTTCAGGTAGCGCGGATGCCGGCTATATGCTGCTGGCGAAGCAGACCTCCGGTTCGATGACCGCCGTGGGCTACCAGGAGACTCTGGGCGGACTTGAGGGCACGATACCTACCGATGCGTTTCGCAATAGCGCCGGCGATTTCCAGGCGGGCAACTACAACCTCTGGGTCGTAGCTCGCTCACAGCAGCCGATCTACCATAACGGCCTGCCGATTCAATTCGATGACTCCGTGTTCTCCGAGAATATTGACAGGGTCGGCGTTACCGGCCAGATCGGAGCGCTCTACATACCGGCTCCTCTGCAGGTGACCGCCGTCGCCACAATTGCTCCATGAGCCGTAAAACCTACGAACAACTTCAACATCTTACGACCGAGCTAGCCAACCCCGCCTCCGCGAATCTGGACACGATCTCTATTCGCGAGACGCTGGAGTTGATCAACAGCGAGGACCATAAGGTACCGGCTGCCGTTCGAAAAGTGATTCCGCAGATCATTCCGGTGGTGGAACGGGTCGTCGCGTCGTTCAGGAATGGAGGCCGGCTGATCTATTCAGGGGCCGGGACATCCGGTCGTCTCGGAGTTCTCGATGCCTCGGAATGTCCACCAACCTTCGGCGTCAGTCCCGGGATGGTACAGGGGATCATCGCCGGCGGTCGCAGAACCCTCGTGCGATCGCGCGAAGGGGTGGAGGACGACACCGACGCCGCCCGCCGCGACATCGAAAAACTGCAACCCACCGCAAACGACACAGCCATCAGCATCGCAGCATCGGGGCGTACACCATATCCCCTGAAGGTACTGGAAGTCGCTAAGAGTCATGGCGCCGCAACCGCGTTCCTCGTCTGTAACCAACTTCAGGAGACCCCACCCTACATCGATCACCTCATCAACCCGATCCTCGGACCTGAAGTGTTAACCGGCTCGACACGGATGAAAGCAGGCACCGCCTGCAAACTGATTCTCAACATGATCACCACGACTTCGATGGCGCAGATCGGCAAATGCTACGGCAACCTCATGGTAGACCTGAGGGCTACCTCCGAAAAACTCGTCGAGCGCTCCAAACGGATTCTGGTCGAAGTCCTTGGGATTACCTACGATGACGCCGCCACCCTCCTTGATTCCGCGCGTGGCGAAGTGAAAACGGCCCTCGCAATGAGCATCCTCGGCATCGACTACCGCACTGCCCGCAAACGCCTGGCAGCCGCCGGTGGTCACCTCGCCGCCGTAATCTCCGGTTCATAAGCAATTGTTAACAAAAGGGTTCTGAAGAGAAACACTTCGCCTGCCTGACCGCCCGATTTCTTCGCCGCCTCTAAAGCAGCCTCATTTTTCTGCCGAAAAAAGAGAACGGGTAGGAATATCCACACTGAGACCGAAAGAGCTAACAACTCAGTCAATTGCGGGTAGAAACTTGCTGGAACACCAACAGATATATGGTCCACTCGAGCTCTCGGCACTGAAAGAGCTGTTCGGCAGTCTGGCCAAGACTGTCAAGACCGTCCGGCAGTACCCCCCGCATCACCAGGTGGCGGCGAAATTCTACGAAGCCCTCCACGAGCGTTTTGCCAACTGTCTCAGTACCATCGAGGGGATCAGCATCGAGGTGAGCCTCGATAGCTTCTCATGCTGTGATGAAATCATCTACCATTCCGACAGCCTCACCGACAATATCGCCAGCCTGCTGCACCGCGACGGCATTCGCAGCATCCGCTTCTCCCATGGATTGACCAATGGAGAAATTGATCGCTTTGTTGACCTGCTGATACGTGCCGGGCGGGATGATGAAGCGCGGGTCGATATCGTTAATGAAATCTGGGAAGCCGACCTGGAGCATATCCAGTGTGAGGTAATTGACGATCTTGAGTATGGCGAAATCGAGGACGCCGACAGTCTCCGCGAAGAGTTCATCGAAGAAGGATCGAAGGGGATGTCCGACAGCGGGGGCATCGATACCCACCTCTGGAGCGAAAACGTCGAGGAGGATCAGCAGCGCGCCAGGAACCAGGAGGAAACCGCACGCTTCACCTTCGGCGGACTGGTTCGTCACACCCAGGCGGATTTGCAGGCAATCGAGAAGCTTGTCTCCGACGACCGCAAACGAGACGTCAAGCGAGATGTCATCAACCTGCTATTGCAGCTCTGCGCGTATGAAAAGTCGGTTCATGATCTTGGCCTGATCCTCGAATCGCTGCAGGCAGCTTATGACCGGTTGATCCGCAACGGCAGCTTCGCCACCCTCACCGAAATAGTCTCAGGAATCATAAGACTGCTCTCGGAGCGTAACTTCGAATCAGATCGTTTCGAGCGCAGGCTCAAGGAATTCTACCAGCGTTGCGGTGACATGGTCCGAATCAAGATGATAACCAAACGCCTCAACGAAAACCCCGAAACCGACCTCGAACCGGTCGCACAATATTTCCGGTTGCTTGGCTGGGAATCGCTCAACAACATGATCTGGATGCTCGGCGAACTCGAGCACTATCGCGCCAGGCGCGTGTTGTGCGATCTGCTGGTCGAGAAGGGGAAAAACCAGATCCAGTTAATCGGCGGGGCTGTGTATGATAGCCGCTGGTATGTCGTCCGCAACGTCGCGATGATCATCGGCGAAACTGAACTGGCAGAGGGTGTGGCCTATCTGCAACGAGCCGCCAGGCACGCCGATGACCGCGTTCGCATCGAAGCGGCCCGGTCGCTTGCCCGCATCGAAAGCAACGAGTCCGCCGAAGCCCTGATCGGTTTGCTCGATGACGAAAGCGAACGTGTCAGATCAGCCGCCGTCAATGGACTAGCACGCCTCAAACACTCAGGCGCTTTCGAACGACTGCGCGACCTGGTGACATCCGAACAGTTCGCCGATCGTGAACAAAATTCGATGCGGCAACTGCTGGTCGCATTGATCCGCAGCGATGGGAACGAATCGCTCGATGTGCTGGTGCAATTGCTCAAGAAATCGAGCTTCTTCAAACGCGCGCGCATCCGGCGGATGCAGGAGGCGGTGATTACCGCCCTCGAGGCGGCCGATCGTACCGCGGCGGAAGACATCCTGACTGCCGTAGCGTCTTCCTCAGACTCGCACCTGCGCGAACTGGCACGCAAGGTGCAGACGAGAATTCAGTCAAACCACTCACGCAAACAGGCTCTCGATAGCTCCAAGTCGCCGACAGGCAGCGGTGGAGGTGACCAATGAAGATTGATCGCGAAATCGTTCTCACTCCCACTTTGAGCGATGCAGAAGAGCAACGCTACTCCGACCAGGGCAGACGCCTGGCGAATCAGCTCGCAATCTTCCTGCGGACCTTCAAACTCTATGAATCGACCAACGACAATTACCGCAAGCAACTGCAGCTGCTCCGCGACCTTACCAACGACCTTTTGACGGAACATCTCGAAGTCTCGCTGCAAGCGCAGAGCGGGTACCTGTTCTACTGCAGCGTGAGGATGCGCGGCGAGCGCACCCCCAATGATAACTCCCACTACCTGCTCGAGCTGTTCGAACGCCTCGGAATCTCCGGTCTGGTCTTTGAACTCGGCTACACGGAGGAAGAGATCACCCGCTGTGCAGAAATAATCTGGCGGCTCTCTCAGCAGGATGGCACCGACTACGACATCGTGCGTGTCGCTCTCGGCGAAGCCGGCGTCAGCAAGATCGAAGTGCTGCCGCCGATTATCGAAACCTCGGTCGAGATGGACGATAAATACCGCCAGCGCCGCTTCGCACAGCAAACCTTCTTCAACGCCGTCGGGAACCTCAAGACCGTGATGCATGCGATCGGTACCAGCAGACCGGTCAGCCTCAGTCGCACCACGCGCGTCATCCATTCGATCGTCGATCAGGTACTATCCGACGACAGCTACCTGCTCGAGTTGACCGCCCTGCGCGATTTCGATGAGTACACCTTCGTGCACTCTACCAATGTCTGCATCTATTCGATCTGTCTCGGCGCCAACCTCGGCCTGATGAAATCGGAACTCTCCGCGCTCGGCTTCGCGGCCCTATTTCACGACGTCGGCAAAACGAAACTGCCGCTGCAGGTGCTCAACAAGCCAAGCGACTTTACCGAGAATGAGTGGGAATTGATGCGCAAACATCCCACCTACGGCCTTCTCTCGATCGCCAAGACGATGCCCCTCGACGACACAACCTGTCGAGCGATGCTCGTTGCATTCGAACACCACTCCAATATCGATGGCTCCGGCTATCCCTCGCTCGACTTCAAACGCAACCTGAACCTCTTCAGCAAAATCGTCGCGATCTGCGACGTCTTCGACGCCCTCACTTCGGGGCGTGTCTATCGGCGTGATGCCCGCTCTCCCGAGTACGTGCTGGAAACCATGCTCTCCGAGGTGGGAACGAAATTCGATGAAACACTCATGCGTGTCTTCGTGCGTACCATCTCCGTCTATCCCCCCGGGACTCTGCTGCTCCTCAATGGCAACCGCATTGCGCTGGTGATAGGACCGGGACGCGATGATCACTTCCGGCCGATGGTCAAAGTCATCGGCAACAGGAAAGGCCTGTTCGAGATCGCTGAAGAGCTCGACCTTGCCGACAAGGACGATGCAACCGGCGAGTACATTCACCAGATCGTTCGTGTCATCGATCCGCGCGAGACCAATATCGATGTCTCCCGCTATGTGCTCGAGTCCTGGCACAACGAATCATAACCGATCAACCGATCCGCCCACACGACTCCCCAAAACCGCCCTCATCCGGCGCCCGCGCCATTCTCAGCCGCCAAGGTAGTGCTTCTTCGAAAACCCCTGATTGAACTCTGCCACCCGGAATCCTCACCTTGTCCAGATCCGCCCGCGGCATTTTCAGTTCGTGTCGGCTGTACGGTTTGAGCTCTCAACAGCCTCTGCTAACTGACAGACGACTAAGTAGATCAATGTAAGCCATGATACGATGGCTCGAAGCAGAAACAAGGTAGTGCATGATAACCAGCAAGCGTATCGCCGTTATTCTTGCGGCGGTAACCATCATTCTCACATCAATCTCCGTCCATAGCCTGCCACGTCTCGCCACCGAACAGGGAGCCGCTTGCATCTCGTGCCATGTCCAACCCGACGGCGGCGGGATGCGCAACGAGTATGGTAATCACTCGGTCGGCTTCAACGAACTCACGCTGCAGTCGACCAAGCGCTACTTCACCCCATATAAACTCCGCCCCAGGCTCACGCAGAATCTCAGTTTCGGACTCGACTACCGCATGCTCTACCTTGAGCGCGGTGAATTCTTCCGCATGCAGTCCGATCTCTATCTCTCTCTGGAGATGCTGCAGGGTGTCAGCTACAATCTCACCTTCTCGCAAACCGATGTTAAGTTCAGCTATCTGTTGATAAAATTGAAGGATGAAACGCTTTGGGCACGCATCGGGCGGTTCTACCCCGCATTCGGACTTCGCGACCCTGACCACAACGCCTTCACTCGTACCGTCCCGCTCCTGACCCCAGAACTCGCGGTCGACGGAATATCGCTGGGGGGCAAATTCTTCGGTGGCTCCAATATCTTCCTGGAATTCTATGAACCGGGAGGTCAGCGTGTCGCCACACTGCACTCCTTCCGCGCCGGCAACCTCGGTCCTTTCGGGTTCCTAACCGGCTTATCCTGGCGTGAGGCTGAAGCGATCAACGGGAGCTACAGGAATTTCCCGATCGCAAAATCAATCTTCGGCGGCCTTTCGTATGACCGTCTTACTCTGTTGCTCGAAGCCGGCTCGGTCGGCAAGGGCAACGACCAACGAACGTTCTATTCACAGCTTGCGGCGCGGGTTACCTGGGGACTCTATCTGCTCGCTGAATACAACTACCACGACCCCGACTGGAGCCGGAAGAACGGCACTAACCAGAAATACGCCTTCTCGATCGAGTGCTTTCCGATCCCCTTCATCGAATTCCGACCCTCACTGGTCTACTACAGCGAGGGACTGCGCGCCGAGCACGTCGATTGGTTCATCCAGATGCACGTTCACTACTAGGCTCAAGAACGAACTCTGCTTAAACTAAGATGAAAGATGAAATGCTAGACGAAATGGCAACGACTATTGCGAATAGACCAAACAGCAATTCAGCCGGCAGCACACCAACTGCGCTCGCGGGCTGGCTGTGCCTGCTTCTAATCACCATACTGCTCAGCGCGTGTGCCGATCATGGGGTCACTGTGGAAACCGCGCCGAAGCCTGAGCCACCTGACCCGACAGTCTCTTTCTCCACCGAGATCCATCCGATCCTGCTGGCCAATTGCAACTTCGCCGGCTGTCATGGGTCAGTCAGCACGCGCCATGAGTTCGAGGTGACATCGTATGCAACAATCATGGCGGATACCCCGACCTTTGGACGCCACGTCATTGCCGGGGATGCCGATTCGAGCCCGCTCTATCTCGCGATCTCGCCCCGCTTCGCCGAATTGGGTCAACTGCTGCGGATGCCACGGAGTGGTGATACGCTCACTACCGCCCAGCAAACACTGATCAAGACCTGGATCGACGAAGGGGCACTTGACAACTGAACCGCTGGGGCAATTTCGGAGGATACAATGTATATGCATAACCTGCCCAGAAACTCGATGCGGCGACACCGCCCGGTTTATGCGCTCTTGCTTGGTCTGAGCCTGCTTCTTTGCACCACCGGGGAAACCCTCGCTGAGCAGTTCTTCATCAAAGGCTCTACAGAAACCGATTCGGTGCATTTCGAATCCGATGCCTCACTCGAATTCATTGAGGGCTTTACACAAAGCATCAGAGGCAAGCTCAGCTTCAATCCCTCCAACACCACGGATTCCGTCTCAGGACATCTACGCGTCGAAGCGGCGACTCTGAAAACCGGCATCGAATTGCGCGACGAACACATGCGTGAAAACCACCTTCACACCGACAAGTACCCCTACATCGAGTTCACGCTTACCTCGGTCAACGGATTGCCGGATCAGCTGCCCTCAGGATCACCAATCTCGTGCGAAATCGAGGGTGAATTCACCGTCCATGGAACAACCAAGTCTATCACAGCACCCTGCGAGGTCACCCTGGTCAAGAGTGACCCGACAACGAACGAACACGTGCTGCAGGTGAGAGCCAACTTCGAGATTCTGCTGGATGATTACGGAATTCCGCGGCCAAAGGCGCTTTTCATGAAATTGGCCGAACAAATCAACATCCGGGTGCATTTCATCGCCTCGAACAAGTTTGCTCCGGTAGAATTCTGATCTATCCGGGGGCCAAAAGGGTGGGAAGGCCGCTTTATATCAACTTAATTGATATTTTTCTCCGATTTTCATCCTGATTAGCTCGGAATCGTTTGATTAGGATTCTGCCTTTGCATATATTTGCAGAAATGTCAGACGCTGGCTGACTGATTTTAAGGAGATTTTATCATGCCAGATACTACGAATGTCTTTGAATTTGCGATGAAAATGGAAAAGGATGGCCAGGATTTCTACGAAGATCAGGCCTCCCGCACCGATAACCCGGCACTTGAAAAGATTTGGCTTCAACTGGCTCAGGATGAAGTGAAGCACTACGAGATCTTCAAGCGCCTTCGCAATGGCGAAATCAAAGAAGCAGCCGCAATGGCTGAACTCGGTACGACGATCCTGAATACATCCAAGACAGTCTTCGAACAGCTCCCGCGTGAGGACTTCAAATTCGGCGATGATGTCTTCGCTGCCTGGGAAAAAGCCAAGCAGGTAGAACTCGACACCGAAAAATTCTATCGCGAAAAAGCCGGTGAGTCTAAGGAAGGCGAAGTGAAATACGCTTTCAACCTGCTCGCTGACGAAGAACACAAGCATGTCGTGCTGATCGAGAAAGTGCTCGAATTCCTGCATCAGCCCAAGAGCTGGCTCGATGATGCCGAATGGAGCAACCTCGATAGAGTGTAAAGACTGTACGATTGAGCCTCGCAAACTGCAATGAAGACACGTACTCTGTAGGGGCGCAGCATGCTGCGCCCCTATCCTTTTCGATGAAACTTAATGGACTAAGGAGCAGATAAATGGGAATCTTTCGCATACCTGAGCCGAAAAACGAACCGGTCTATGGCTACGCCCCCGGATCACCCGAGCGGGCAAAACTTCAGGATGCCCTGAAGAAACTGAAGTCGAAGCAAATCGATGTGCCGCTGATCATCAATGGCAAAGAGGTTCGCCCCGGATCGAAAATCAAAATGACTTCGCCGCACGACCATAATCTCGTGCTCGGATATACCTACAAAGGTACCAAGAAAGATATTGAGAGCGCCATCGACGGCTGCCTCAAGGCGCAAGCCACCTGGCAGGATATGCCGCTGCAGCATCGCGCCGCAATCTTCCTAAAAGCAGCCGATCTCCTTGCAGGACCATATCGCTATATCATGAATGCCGCCACCATGCTCGCCCACTCCAAGTCAATCTTCCAGGCGGAAATCGATGCCGTCTGCGAGCTGGTCGATTTCTGGCGCTACAACGCCTACTATATGCAGGAAATCGCGGCAATGCAGCCGACCAACCCCGATCCGCTTATCTGGAACAGGATGGACTATCGCCCGCTCGAGGGCTTCATCTTCGCCGTGACTCCTTTCAACTTCGTTTCGATCAACGGCAACCTGCCGACCGCTCCGGCCATGTGGGGTAACGTCGCCCTCTGGAAACCAGCCTCAAGCGTGATGTACACCTCGCATTTCATTATGAAAATCCTCATGGAAGCCGGATTGCCTGCTGGTGTCATCAATATGGTGAGCGGCAAGTCGTCCGAGATATCTGACATCGTCTTCAATCACAGCAAGCTTGCCGGCGTGCACTTCACCGGCTCCACCGGCGTATTCCAGAGCTTCTGGAAAACGATCGGCGAGAACATCGCCAAAGATAAGTACAAATCCTACCCGCGCATCGTCGGCGAGACCGGTGGAAAGGATTTCGTTTTCGTCCACAAATCTGCCAATGTTGAACAGGTCGCCACAGCGATCACACGCGGTGCGTTCGAGTACCAGGGACAGAAATGCTCGGCGGCCTCACGCGCGTATATTCCAAAATCAATGTGGCCGAAGCTAGAGAAACTGCTGCTTGCCGATATCAAGGCGATCAAGATGGGTGATCCCGCCGACTTCACCAACTTCATGAATGCCGTTATCGATGAGTCAGCATTCAAGAGCATCACGGCTTACATCGACTTTGCGAAAAAAGCGAAGGATGCCAAAATTATCGCGGGTGGTGGCTACGATGACTCCAAAGGCTACTTCATCGAGCCGACGATCATCCTCACCACCAATCCGAAGTTCAAGACTATCGAGGAAGAAATCTTCGGGCCGGTGATGACGATCTATGTCTACGCTGACAAGGACTACGAGAAGACGCTGCACCTCTGCGACGAGACTTCGCCGTACGCCCTGACCGGTGCGGTTTTCGGCACCGATCGCGATGCGGTTGTGCTGGCTGAGAGGGTTCTCCGTCAGGCTGCCGGTAATTTCTACATCAATGACAAACCGACCGGCGCAGTGGTGGGCCAGCAGCCGTTTGGTGGCGCGCGCGCCTCAGGTACGAACGATAAGGCAGGAAGCTATCTCAACATGATCCGTTGGACCTCCCCGCGCACGATTAAGGAGAACTTCACCCCGCCCACCGATTTCCGGTATCCGTTTATGGCGGAATAGCGGAAGCGATTTGCGACGCGGCGCACGAGGACGTAAGCCGCGCACAGGTTGCTCTGTAGGGGCGAATGGCATTCGCCCTCCGAAGAAACTGCAAGGGGCGAGTGCCACTCGCCCCTACGATGCTACACACATTGGAGTCTAGGGGGGGGGGGGGGGGGGGGGGGGGGGGGGGGGGGGGGGGGGGGGGGGGGGGGGGGGG
>JBECKX010000207.1:0-12486 GCA_040235515.1 Candidatus Zixiibacteriota bacterium | reverse complement strand
ACCAACGGCCTCTTGATCTCCTCGACCGATGTCGGTGGGGGGCGGAAGCTGGAGCACTGGCGGCACAGGTATCCGATCGCCACCTACTGCGTCGCATTCTGCGTCACCGATTATGTGACCGCCGTGCAGCAATGGGGCTATGGCAATGACACAATCCCCTTCTACACCTACTCACTTCCTGGCAATTCCGAAGCGATGAATGCTTTCGCAACCTACGGACCGGAGGTGCTGACCATCTTGTCCGATCGTTATACCGAATACCCGTTCATCAACGAGAAGATGGGACATGCCGATTTCGGCTGGTACGGCGCCATGGAGCACCAAACCTTCTGCATGTACGCGACTGACTTCCACACCGATTGGGTAATCGCCCACGAATCGGGCCACCAGTGGTGGGGCGACATGATAACCTGCAAGACATTCAATCATATCTGGATCAACGAAGGTTTCGCCTCCTATTCGGAATCGCTCTATTTCGAGGAGACACAGGGCGCTACGGCATATCGTAACTACATGTTGACCCAGCAGTATTTTGGACCGGGCTCTATCTACGTGGAGAACCTGACTCCGGAAGAGATTTATGATAACAACCTCAGCTACAATAAAGCTTCATGGGTTCTTCACATGCTGCGCGGCGTTCTGGGCGATTCGCTCTTCTTCCAGTCGATCCGCGATTTCGCCAATTCGCAATACCGCTTCGGTGGGGCTACAACAGAGGATTTCGTTTCGGTAGTGAACAATACGATCGGTTCCGATATCTCCTGGTTCACGAATGAGTGGATTTATGGTGAGGGCTATCCGGTGTATCAGTTTGGCTGGGAATGCAAGAACGATGGTATGGGGGGCTACGACCTGCCTTTGTTTATCGTGCAGGCACAAGCGTTCCCTACAACATACACCATGCCGGTCAGGATGAGATTCATAACGACCGGCGGAACCATTGACACGACCCTCTGGAATGATAACCGCTTCAAGTATTATGAACTGAGTTTCGCCGACTCCGTGACGGCGGTGCTCTTCGACTACAATCAGTGGATTCTCCGCACGGCCAGCCACGTACCGTTCGGGCTGAAAATCGCGACGCGCGAGTTGCCGGACGCTCCCGAAGGCGAATTCTATTCTCAAACGTTAAGTGCTGTTGGTGGTGTGCTGCCATACACCTGGCAGTTCTTTGGCGGTGACTTACCGTTTGGTTTGACGTTCGATGCCGGAACTGCTACCATCTCGGGTACACCCACGTTCCAGGCGGAGTACTTCTTTACGATCGTCTGCAAGGATGCCTCCGCTCCGCAACTGGCGGATACCCTGAGTTACAACATCACGGTTGTGCCACCCTCCGCGATTTGTGGTGATGCCGATGGCAGTGGGGCGGTGTCGATAGGGGATGCAGTTTTCATCATTAACTTCATCTTCGGTGGGGGACCGGCGCCTGATCCGATCTCGGTTGGAGATGCTGATTGCAGCGGTGCAGTCTCCATCGCCGATGCAGTCTACATCATCAACTATATCTTTGGTGGCGGACCTGCTCCGTGTGCTGCATGCCCATAGATGCAGTTGTCGTGCAAAGTTTGGGTTAAAATCAAAAGCCACGCTCCGGGTAGAGCGTGGCTTTTTCTTGTCGGATAATTGTCAGGTACTTCTCGGAAACCCTGCTGTGCAGCGAGGTGATCCGGTGTTATCCCGCCATCACTTCGCGTGTCGAGTCATTCTCGCGGTATACTTGTTCTCATAACCCGCAACCGGCTTGAGCTGGTCAAGCCAGAATGCCTCATCGTCGCGCTCGCAAATCAGGAAACGCTGCTCATCCTTCGGGTACTTGGCGCGATGATACTTCAGATAAATGCGCCTGTCATCAACCGCCAGGATCTCGATCTTGCCCGACTCGTGCGACATGCAGTACTTCAACCGCTTCGCAGCACCCGAACACCGCTTCTTCGCTTCCTCGATTTTGAAATAAGCCTCGGCGATCGGTACCTCGTACGGCTCATTGCCCGCCGTCGGACGTCCCTGGAAGACGTAGTACTGCGGCACGCCTACGTATGACAGCTCGTTCCAAAGCTCAGACATCACCCTCGGGTCGTCGCTGATTCCGCGGATGATCGGATTCTGGTTGACGCAGATCACGCCAGCCTGCTGAATCACTCGCAATCCCTCTCTGGCCACGTCCGTCAATTCGTTCGGATGGTCAAAATGGCACATGAAGTAAATCCGCTTATCAGGCAGGGAATACTTCTTGAGCAACGCCATCAACTTCTCATCGTTCAGGAAGCGGTAGGGATTGAACGCCGGCGTCTTGGTACCGAAGCGGATGATACGCACGTGCGGAATCGACCGCAGCGCCTTCAGGACGATCTCGATCTGATCGGTCATCAGAGTCGTTGGATCCCCGCCAGTAAGCAGCACATTGTTTACTTCCTTGTGCTCCTTGATGTAGCGTAACGCCTGAGCGATATTCGCCAGATTATGGGTGGCTTCCTCGTTGTCGCTCATGAACAGCCGCTTGCGGAAGCAGTAGCGGCAATAGGCGGCACACACTTCCGTCACCAACAGCAGGACAGTTGAACCATACTTGTGCTGAGCATTGGGTACGACCGTTACCGAGCCTTCATTCGAAGCGTCCAGCGCACCCCACTCGGTAATCTCGCTCTCGTGAGGTATCACCAATCTGCGAATCGGATCGTTGGGGTCATCCCAGTTTATCAAGCTGAGGTAGTAGTCGTTTACTCGAAATGCGTAGCGTGCGGCGACATCAGCCAAACGTTCGCGTTCATCTTCGGTCAATTGAGGTATTTTATGGAGTTTATGGATGAACTTTACTCGGCGCTTTGCAAAAGGCTCCGATTTGACAGTCTCCGATTTGACCTCTGACCCGGCGCCATTCGTGGCGCCCGCGCTGCCAGCGCTACCCAGGCTGGTGTTGCCACCGCCGGTCACGTCAGTATGCGTCATATCTCGACTCCTTTCTCTTCCACGGGTCTAATCCGGATGCCGGGCAACCGGATGGCCCGCCTCGTCTACGAACCAGGTCCCACACACTCCTGAAGCCGATCCAGGTCAGCCTCAGACATTCGTATGTTGGGAGGACGGGGGCGGAAAATTCCCTCTTCGCGCACTCCCGCGTTTGATAGCTATGTCTGCCCCCTAAAAGTCTTTGCTCGTTTATCTCGCAGTGGGATCGGACCGGCGTGTTAGGTCTAACTCATGCATTCTCTGGTGTCGACCTGTGCCTCGCTGTTGCCGATGCGCATCAGACATCGGCTGCCTTGCCAGCGGTCCGTGAATTTCACTAGCAGTTATATATAATAGTTTATCGGCACAATTGCAAGTAAATCACCCGCATCAAGGACAGCGTGTCAGCTATGGTTGATCCGCAATCGCACTAAACCCCTGTAAAATAAAGGGTTTCGCAAACGTGCGAATTTTGGCCAGGTGCGAATATTTGTTCAAAAAGGATGCATAAAGTCGTCGTTTTATTAGTGAAATTGGTCACTTGATTGCGGTTCCGGGTTTGATCTTGGTCCCGCCAGCCGCGGAAGGAGAGACTGAAAGTGGCGTTCAATATCCCTGCATCACACCTGCCCCGCGTGATCATCATCGGCGGCGGCTTCGCCGGACTGAACCTCGCCCGTGGCTTGAAAGGCGCCGAACTGCAGGTCGTACTGATCGATCAACATAACTACCATACCTTTCAGCCACTGCTCTACCAGGTGGCTACGTCGGGGCTTGAGCCCGATTCGATCGCCTACCCACTCAGGAAAACCCTGCAGAAGCACGATAATCTCCTCTTCCGGATGGCGGAGGTGACCCGGATCCACCCGGAGTCAAACGAGATCGAGACCTCGATCGGCAAAATCTCGTATGACTACCTCGTAATCGCTACCGGTACCAAAACCAACTACTTCGGCAATGACGCGCTGGAGAAGACCGCCTTTCCGCTGAAAACTATCCAGGACGCCTTTGATTTGCGCAACCTGATGCTGCAGAACCTCGAACGCGCACTCCTCACGACCGACGTTTCTCAGCGCGAGGCATTGATGAATTTCGTGATTGTCGGCGGCGGGCCGACCGGAGTCGAACTGGCGGGTGCACTGGGAGAACTCAAGCGGCATATCCTCCCGATCGACTACCCGGAACTTGATCTGCGCAGGATGCAGGTACATGTTATCGAAGCCACCGATCGCGTCTTGCCCGCTATGTCGCGGGAAGCCTCGGAGGGGGCGTGTCGATTCTTGAAAGACCTCGATGTGAATGTCTGGCTGAACTCGCCGGTCGAAACCTACGATGGCCACACCGTCAAACTGAAGAACGGCAACGGCCATAAAGATCTCCGCACCGACACTGTTATCTGGACCGCGGGCGTGCATGGCGACCCGATTCCGGGGCTGGCCCCGGAGGCAATCGCGAAAGGAAACCGCATCAAGGTCGATCAGTATGGCCGCGTCGAGGGCCATACCAACCTCTTCGCGATCGGGGATGTTTCTCTGATGTGTGATGACTACTACCCGCACGGGCACCCGATGGTCGCGGCTGTCGCGATCCAGCAGGGGAGACATCTCGCCAGAAATATACGCGCTCTCCTCGCCGGGAAAGCGCTGACTCCATTCAGTTACTACGATAAGGGTTCGCTGGCAACCATCGGCCGCAACCGGGCGGTCGCGGATTTCAAGCGGATCAAGTTTCAGGGCTGGTTTGCCTGGGTGATCTGGGGCATCGTCCACCTCCTCTATCTGATCGGTTTCCGCAACCGGGCAGTCGTTCTTCTTAATTGGGTCTGGAACTACATTACCTACGATCGCGGTATCCGGCTGATCCTGAAGAACCTCGATTCACGGAAAGTGGATGACCAGATCGGACGTGTCTTTGACCAGCAACGGGAGATCGGCTGACCCCCATTCTACCGCGTTGGCAGCGTCGCGAATCGTCTTGACACTACCAAGAATTGCAGTAATTTGCCGACATTAGGATTATATTGTCGGGGCAATACAAGCCCGCTCGAAATCTGAAAGCGTGCGCAGCGGAAGATATCCACCGGCGCCTTCCGTCAATTCGGGCGATTACTACAAATCTGGCGTCCAACGCGCTTCTTTTTGGAGATCACTCTCTTGAAAGCTCATCGCATACCCGGTAAAACTCTCCGTTCCAATCCACTCTTCAGAACCACTCTGATCGTGGCCATGCTCGCTTCGCTATTCCTGACCTCTCACCCACTCCCGGCTCAGACGAGTGGTGATTGGTGTCATACGATGCAAAACTTCCTCGAACACGAGGATGAAAGCGGTATCTATAAGTCAACCGCTGCCTGCCCACAACGTGGCATGTGCGATGACCCGGCGACCCGCAACAGCTGGATTCCGGGAGCCGCAGATGAGTTTACTCATATCCATCTGATGATCCACGTGTTGCGCAATGATGACGGTTCCAACCCGGCGACCACTCCGCAAACGATCACCAATATCGTCAGTGAACTCAATCGTGATTACGCGCCGGTTAAGATCGAATTCAGCTATGATTGGCGCTACGTCGATGATAGCCGCTACCGCTCACTGGCCGACTCGGAAATCAACGCGATGAAAGACCTCTATGCCATCAATCCCGATGTTCAGTTGAATGTCTGGGTGACTTTCATGGAGGGTAGCTACTCTTTTGGCACCTTTCCCTGGGATGGCAGGGCGCTGACCAATCGCGGCGGTATTGTCATGACTGTACCGCACTTCAGCGGAACATCAAGTACACTTAGCCATGAAGTAGGGCACTGCCTCGGACTGTGGCATACTTTTCATGGTGTGAGTGAAGTCGATGCCTGCGGGGATTGCTATGAGAAAGCGGATGGCACCGATGGCGACATAACCGGCGATTTCTGCGCCGACACCGCACCGACACCGACGAATAATTCGTGCCAGGAGGTCACCACGAATGATCCCTGCACCAATGATATGCCCTGGGCGCCGACCGACCGTGACAACTTTATGGGATACTCCGGCGACGGCTGCTGGAGCAGGTTCTCGGTTCAGCAGCGCGGCCGCATGCATTGCTGGCTCAACGATAAGCTCGCTAGCTGGACCTGTACCGGTGGGGCGGATGGCGACGGCGATGGCTGGAGCGACCTCTGCGATAACTGCGTTAGTCTCGCAAACGCCGATCAGGCGGATGTCGACCACGATTTTGTCGGGGACGCCTGCGATGATTGCGTCGACAGCGATTTCGATGGAGTAGGGGACCCCGGCTATAGCGGCTATCCCTGTCCGGTTGATGACAACTGTCCTGATATGGCCAACGCCGATCAGCAGGATGTCGACAGCGACGGGATAGGCGATGTCTGCGACAACTGCCCCGATGTCTACAACCCACTGCAGAAAGATAAGAACTCAGACGGGGTAGGGGATAAGTGCGACGGCATGCTGCATATCGTGACCTACTCGTTCCCCGATGCTTACCTTGGCGTTCCGATCAACTATCAGCTTGAGGGGATAAATGGTGAGGCTCCCTACGATTGGATTGTGCTGGGCGGCGATATTCCGTTCGGCTGCAACTTCGAGGGTGGGGATGTCGGGCGCATTTATGGGACTCCCGGATATCCCGCGTCATATTTCTTCACGATCGTACTGCGAGACTCAGGCACGCCGCAGGAGGCCGACACGCTCGCGTATCGCATTGACGTCGTCGAACCGCCATTCAAGTGTGGTGATGCCGATAATGACAACATCGTCACCCTTGGTGATGCAGTCTTTGTCGTGAATTATATCTTCGCCGGTGGACCCGCACCGGTCAATTATGAGGCCGCCGACTGCGACTGCTCAGGACTGGTCGATATTACCGATGCAGTCTATCTGGTCAACTACGTCTTCGGCCTCAATCCCAATCCATGCGCGGGGTGTTTGTAGTAGCGCAGGTCGGAACCCCTCTGGTTCCGACTTCTGGCATCTCAATAATGTGATTGACTCCCATTCGTTCCGAATTACTCAATTGGCATGCGCAATGTTCGCCGATATTTCAAAGAGGGAAATGCCTATTTGCTAACTGACGTGACTTATGGTCGAATCAAGATACTCAGAGACCATACAGACTTGCTTTTGAAGTCGATCCGTAAGCATTAGCTTTCGAGCTGCTTTGAATTGATCGTTTGGGTAATTCTCCCTGACCATCGGCTCTGTATCATAAACCCACGTGATAATGAGGTGGCCGGTCTTATGAAGCGAATCAAACTTACGTTTGCAATGACCTAATTGAAACGTAATGGCAGATGTTCTGGCCGCACCGTGCAGAATCGCTATTGGGATCACATAATTCGTGATGAGCATGATATGAGCAATCACCTTGACTACATGCATTTCAATCCGGTAAAGCACGGACATGCTCATGCGCCGAGTGAATGGAGATTTTCTTCTTTTCGACAGCTATTACAACAGGGCCAGTATCTACCTGATTGGGGGATCATCGACAAACCTAGGTTTGCAGGAGAGTCTGGTGAGTGAGGTGACTGATCTAAAAGTCGGAACCGCGGGGGTTCCGACCTGCTAGCTCAATCATCGTTCGCGACACGAGATTCATCTCGCGTTAGAAAGTGATATTCTGGCACCTCAGGCCGCTCCCAGGAAGACGACTGCAGCGCACCCCTTAAGCCTATTTGTCTCAACACCTTATCTCCCGGATTCAAATCATCTTATCGGTTGACACCCCCGTTTTACAGGCTATATTGAATTTGCTGTATTGATTTACGGATACCGATTTGGCGACGTTTTGGAGCCGCCGGTCGCCTTCCAACATACTACAGAACAATAACATACTTTATGAAGAGTTGAATATTTCTCGTTTCACTCCACAATCCTTATACACTTCAAGGAGCACCCGATGCAGTGTAGAATGACACGGTTTACGCACTTTTTAAAACCAATCCAGAAACCGCTCGCGCTCTTGCTACTCATCGGCATGAGCTGCGCCCTGCTCGGCTTACCTGTGCAGGCACAAACGACGCCCCAGCCCACATTCGAGCCGGGACAACTCATCGTCCAGGTCGAACGCGGGGCTGATGCCAAATCTATTGCGGGCAACATCAACCTGCCCGGCATGCACGCCGTCAAGCTCCTGAGCGCTCGCGCCAATGTTTGGCTTTTCGAGTATGACTCCGAGAGCACCGGCCGCTTTGAGGCAGAGCAGGCGTTGCAGCTGGTTCAGGCACAGCCGCAGGTACTGCTGGCACAGCTTAACCACCATGTCTCGATGCGTTCCACAATCCCGAATGATCCACGTTTCAACGAGCAGTGGGACAAGAACAACACCGGCCAATCGGGAGGAACTGTTGACGCTGACATTGATGCTCCTGAGGCCTGGGATATAGCCACCGGCGGTATGACGCTGGATGGTCAGGAGATCGTAGTATGCATCGTTGATGGCGGCGTGGACCTCAACCATGCCGATCTGGTCTTTTGGAAAAACGAGCTTGAGACCCCAGGCAACGGCATTGATGACGATGGCAACGGTTACATCGACGACTATGATGGCTGGGATGCTTACTCCAGCGATGGTTCCGTGCCAAGCAACAGCCATGGCACACATGTGTCAGGTATTGCTGCCGCGCACGGTAACAACAATCTTGGTGTTGCCGGTAACAACTGGGGCGCGAAGGTCCTGCCGATTGCAGGTTCTTCCGGTACCGAGTCAATCGTTGTTGAGGCCTACGGCTACATGCTCGAAATGCGTACACGTTACAACGAGACCGACGGCGCAGCCGGCGCCTTCATCGTTTCCGCCAACTCATCCTTCGGTGTCGACTTCGGTGACCCGGCCGACTTTCCGATCTGGTGCGCCATGTATGACTCGATGGGCGCACAAGGTATTCTCAATTGCGCGGCTACCGCAAACCTCAATATCAACATCGATACCCAGGGCGACGTGCCAACCGCCTGCCCGAGTGACTGGTTGATTTCAGTCACCAACACCGATCGCAACGACAATAAGAACAGCGGCGCTGCCTATGGCGCCACGACAATTGATCTCGGTGCACCGGGAACCTCAGTGCTCTCGACTCTGCCGGGATCAAGCTACGGCACTAATACAGGCACATCGATGGCAACCCCTCAGGTGACAGGGGCAATCGCACTCATGTGGTCTGCAGCCTGTCCTGCTCTGTTGCAATTGTATAAAGATGATCCCGGCGCTGCCGCGTTGATCATGAAAGATATCATCCTGGACGGCACCGACCCGAATGCTTCATTGGCCGGAATTACGGTCACCGGTGGTCGACTCAATCTCTACAACAGCTTGCAGTTGGTGCTGGCCTACCCGTGCGGGGTGACCATTACTCACGAGCCGCTCGCCAACACCAAAGAGACAGTGAATCCGTATCCGGTCGTTTGCGAAATCATCACCGAAGAGACTCTCGATCCCGATTCACTCTTCCTCTACTATGATGTTGGTAGTGGTTTCGTCCAGAACTTGCTGACTGCCACTGGAAATCCGGATGAGTACAGCAGCTCGATTCCGGCTCAGTCTCCCGGAACCGATATTCAGTACTATCTCGAAGCGCACGACGACAGCGGTGACGCCGACACCACAGAGGTCTTCTTCTTCAGCGTGATCGACTATGCCGTGTTGCTGTCGCCCGCATCTGCCTCCAATTCAGGCGCAGTGGCTGACTCCGTATTCTACCCATTCACAGTCACCAATGATGGTACCCTGAGTGATTCATACAATCTTAGCGTCTCAGGCAATTCCTGGCCAACGGTCATAATGGACGCTTCCGGCACAAGTGTCATTTCCTCGACGGGAACACTTGCTGCGGATGCTACCTTCGATCTTAACGTAGTCGTAGTTGTGCCCGCCAGCAACTATGGTGATCTTGACAATTGCGTTCTTACAGTCGAGTCCGTTGCCGACCTGGGTGTAACAGCTTCGGCACCGATTCAGACAATATCAGCGGGACAACCGGTTCCGCTTCCGTTTGTGGATACATTCCCGAATACCAGCTTCGATGGCGCCAACTGGATTATCACCACCGGCACGACAATCGATGGTGTCGGATTGGCCGAACCGAGCGAGCCTTATGCGGCACGCTTCAACGGCTCACCGAGCGGCACCGATTCGCTGGTCTCACAGGCGATTGACCTTGAAGTTGTCTCCGGCGTGAATCTCTCCTACTACTACGAGCAGACCGGTGGTGGTGAATCTCCGGATGCCGGCGATGATCTCATCATCGAGTACTTCAATGACCAGGGGCAGTGGGCAGAGTTGAACCGTCACAACGGTGTTGAGCCCGACATGAGCCAATTCCAGTTGGTGACCATGGGTCTCCCTGCTGACGCTTACCATTCCGCCTTCCGCCTCAGGTTCAGAAACACTGCCTCGACCGGTGCGAGCGATGACTGGTTTGTGGATGATATCCGCATCGACTTCGGTCCGGAAATCTTCACGAATCCCGGATCATTCGATGTAGCGCTGCCGCAGAGTGATTCCACCGACGGTGAACTGATCATCGAGAATAACGGACAGGGCGGTCTCGCCTACACCCTCTCCTTCGTGCCTGACCTCTCGAAGAGCACCATGATGACCCTCTTTGAGCAGTTGCAGGCGAATGGTGAAGTCAACCCCGCTACCTATCAGGTTGCCGAGGATGGCAAGGTGATGCCGAACTTCGATCTCCCGAAGGGCGCAGTTGACACCTATCGCGGTGCGGAAGTCGTGCATAACGCGGGCGGTCCCGACAGCTATGGCTACATCTGGATCGATTCCGATGAGCCGGGCGGCCCGACCTTCAACTGGATCGACATCAGCGGCACCGGCACCGACATAACCGCCGGGCTCGATGATGACAACTACATCGGTCCGTTCCCGATCGGATTCGGATTCCCGTTCTATGACCAGACCTACACCGAATTCTACATCGGTTCGAACGGTATCATTGGGTTCGGACCCACAACCGAGCTGGATGAATACAACAATACCTCGATTCCAAGCGCCACCGACCCGGATAACATCATCGCCTGGTGTTGGGATGATCTCAACATCACCGACGCAGACAATCCGGGCGGCAAGGTGCTCTACGAAGTTGTCGGCGGAGAACTGGTTATCTCCTTCATCAACTATCCTGAGTACGAATCAGCCAGCAATCCGGGTGATGTGATCACCGCACAGGTGATCTTGCGCCAGAATGGTGGCATCAAAATTCAGTATCAGGCAATGGGAATCGGGTTCGACAAACTCGGCAATACTGTCGGTATCGAAAACCAGGACGCCAGTATTGGCTTGCTGGTAGCTCAGAACGCCGCTTACATCAAAGCCAACCTTGCAGTCGAGTTCGTCAAGCCGACGCAGTGGCTGAAGTTTGCCTCGGCAGCCGGTGATGTTGCCTCCGGCGAAGCCGATACGGTGGCCCTTACATTCACCAGCGCCGATCTGGATACTGGTGAGTATCTCGCGAATGTGATTATCAAGTCGAACGATCCGCGCCCCGGCTACGGTTCGCTCGAACTGCCGGCTACTTTGACCGTGCTGCCGCCGCCGCCGCCGTGGGTGTGCGGTGATGCCGATGGAAACGAAGCCGTCGCGATCTCGGATGCTGTGATGATTATCCAGTATATCTTTGGTGGCGGTCCGGCTCCCGATCCGCTCGAGGCTGCGGACGCCGATTGTAGCGGCAGTATCGCAATCGCGGATGCTGTCTATCTCATCAACTTCATCTTCGGCGGCGGACCGGCGCCCTGCGCCAGCTGTCCGTAGTCGACTTGAATAGTGGTAGTGTCGCTCCAGCAGTGGCACTACCTGGTCAGTAAAAAGAAAGCCGACGGTCCAATTGGTCCGTCGGCTTCTTTATTATGACTCGACAAGGGTCCCGATCAAATCCACTTGGCTGAATCCGACCGCATCCCTGTCTGATCTGCTACTTCTGCGTCACGAACTGAGCGTAGTCCATCGCCGCGAGGTGCTCGTAGTACTTGAAGCGCTCCTCGATCTCGCGCTGGGCCTGCGCATTCATCTCCTCGGCAGCTTGCGGATTGCGCGCCTTGAGCGCCCGGAAACGATTCTCGTACTTGGTGAACTCGGAGAACGGAATCGTCGGCGGTTTGCTGTCGAGCTGGAACGGGTTCTTGCCCTGTTCGCGCAGCATCGGATTGTAACGGAACATAACCCAGTGGCCCGACTCGACCGCGCGCTTCTGTTCATCAAGTCCGTGCGACATATCGATGCCGTGAGCGATACAGTGCGCGTAGGCGATAATCAGTGACGGGCCGTCGTACGCCTCCGCCTCGGCAAACGCCTTGACCGCCTGGTTGTGGCTGGCTCCCATCGCCACACGGGCAATGTAAATATTGCCGTAACCCATCATCTCCAGGCCGAGGTCTTTCTTGGCCGAAGGACGGCCGCCTGCGGCAAACTGCGCCACCGCACCACGCGGTGTGGCTTTCGACATCTGGCCACCGGTGTTCGAGTAGACCTCGGAATCCAGGACCAGTACGTTGACGTTGCGACCCGATGCGAGCACATGGTCAAGGC